>SLIN01000291.1 GCA_007135605.1 Spirochaetales bacterium
ATACCGATACGTTCCGGTTCTACACAGGGCCGAAAACCGACAGTGTCCTCACCCGTTACAATAGTTCCGCCGACAACGCCTTCGGTGTCAGCGGCCTGAGTCTCGACGAAGCACAGGACATGCGGCCGATTATCGGATGGCTTGAGAACATCATGGAGTGGGGCCTGAAGCTCTTCTATCGAATCGTGCCGAATTACGGGATAGCGATTATCCTGCTCACGATCGTGGTGAAAGGTGCACTCTACCCGCTTACCCGCAAGAGTTTCACATCGATGCGGCGTATGCAGGAGCTTCAGCCGAAGATCAACGAGCTTCGAGAGAAGTACAAGAACGATCAGCAGAAGATGAACCAGGCGATGGCCGAGTTCTACAAGAAGGAGAAGGTTAACCCGCTCGGGGGCTGTCTCCCCATGCTGCTGCAGATACCGTTCTTTATTGCGATGTTCGGGGTGTTCAATAACAGTTTCGACCTGCGGGGAGCCACCTTTATCGCGGGGTGGATCGACGATCTGAGTGCGACCGAATCGATCTTCAGTTGGGGCGGATTCGGATTGCCGGTTATCGGAAACGACATTCGGCTGCTTCCCATCATCTTTCTCGTCACACAGCTGTTCACGAGCAAGTTCATGCAGTCGGGAGCCGCTTCCGGTAGCTCGACGCAGCAGAAACTCATGAAGTATGCACTACCGGCGTTTATCTTCTTCGTACTGTACAACATGCCGGCCGGACTCCTTGTGTACATGATTTTGACGAACCTCGTGACCGGGATTCAGCAGTATCTCGCCTCGCGCGGGGCACCTGCGAGTACGTGAGAGGGCATATACAGATGACGTACGAGTTTGAAGGAAAGACAGAGCGCGAAGCAGTCGATACCGCGGTCAGTGAATTGGGGATCGAACGAGACCAGTTCGACATAGAGGTACTCGAGAATCAGAAGAGCGGATTTCTCGGAATCGGGAAGCGCGTTCGCATTCGAGTACATCTCGATGATGATCGATCCGGAACCGCCGCGCCTTCAGCGTCCTCAGCGCAACGGCGGTCTCGTTCACCCGGCGAGGTGGTGGTAAACCCCAGCGCCGAGAGTGACTTCGAGCACGGCGTGCTCGAGTTTCTCGAGACGCTTACCGGAAAGATGGATAATCCGGCAACCGCTACCGTCCTCTATCGTGAGCAGGACAAAGTTGCAATCCGGCTCGATTCGGAGAATAATGCACGGTTAATCGGCAAGAAGGGCGCGACACTCGATGCGATTCAGACACTCGCGAATATCGTGGGAGGTCGAATCGGCGGTGACGGCACCAAAATCGTCGTGGACAGCGAAAACTATCGGAATCGGCGCGAGGAACAGCTGGTGCGACTCGCGGAGAAGATCGGTGACGAGGTGAAACAGAGCCGCAAGAGCCGGCTCCTCGAGCCGATGAATCCGTTCGAACGACGTCTGATTCATACGACGCTGAGCAACATCTCCGGAATCGGCACAAAAAGCGAAGGTGACGGACTTTACAAGCAAGTGCGGATCTTCTACAAGGGTTGATCGATTTGCCACTCGGGCCCCCGTCACTTGTGGATTTCCGGTGGACAACGCCGAAACGTATCGGAACGCTGCCAATACCTCTGACTGCTCGATTGTGACTAAACAGGCAATAATCTCCATTTATTAAGCGGTTGGGTGACCGACAGGGCGGTCGAACTGTACGAATCCACTTGAGTTTCGCGCGAATCGTCCGTCGCAACGCATGCGTTCATGCTGTGGAGTGCTTGTGGATAATATCCGGAGATTTCGTGTCGCGCGGGACCCCGGCTGCGATCGCCGGGCGGATGGTAGCCGAGGCGTAACGGCGGATGTATACTGGCTGCAATGCAGACTCCGCTATTTACGTGGCATCGATCGCACGGTGCCAAGATTGTCCCGTTCGCCGGATGGGACATGCCACTCCACTATCACACGGGAGCACTCAGCGAGCATCATCTCGTTCGGCGTGCGGCCGGGCTGTTCGACATATCTCACATGGGACGGCTGGAGTTCCGTGGTGCAGATGCCGCCGGGGCACTCGACTATCTCGTTACATCGGACATACTCGGTCTATCGGAAGGGCTCTCGGCGTACGGGCTTCTCTGTCGGGAGGACGGAACGACGATCGACGATGTGTTCGTCTACCGCTTCCCCGATCGTTTTCTCGTCGTGGTGAACGCGGCGAATCGCGATCGAGATGTCGTCTGGATGCGCGATAAACTGGCAGACCTCGACGGGGATACTCAGTTCGCCGACCGTTCGGACGAGCTTTCCATGATCGCCTTACAGGGTCCGGATGCATTGCGAATTGCCGACGGTCTTTCGGACGGGGCCGCCGGGCGCATTCCTCGGTTCGGATGCAAGATCATCTCGATCGGCGGAATCAGTGCTATTTGCGGACGTACCGGATACACCGGGGAGGATGGGGTCGAGCTCTTTCCCGAGGCGGGAGACGTCGAGCCTCTGTGGAACGCCTGTTTCGAGTATGCGGAGAAAAACTCCGTGGAGCTCGGACCGTGCGGACTCGCCGCTCGCGACAGTCTTCGCTTCGAGCCCGGCTTTCATTTGTATGGGCACGAGCTGACCAACGACACGACTCCGGTGGAAGCTCGTTTGAAATGGGCGTGTCATTTCGATCGATCGTTCATCGGTCGGGATGCGATTCTCGCCCGATCCGAGGAAGGACCGAAACGGCGGCTGGCGACTGTCGTTATGGAAGACCGGGCGGTGCCGCGCGAAGGCTACCGGGTTCTCGACGGTCAGGGGCAGCCTGTCGGCGAAGTGGTCAGCGGCATGTACGCGCCGACTGCCGATTGCTATGCGGCGAATATCTACGTGGAACCCGGGCTCTCGAAGGTTGGATCGACGGTAGTCATCGACGTTCGGGGTCGAGAAAAGAGGGCAAAGGTGATAAAACGTCCGTTGTATACTCCGCGCTATAAAGGGGAATAATGATGAAATTCGACGAAACGGTACAGTACGCGAAGAGCCACGAATGGGCCAGGCAGGAAGGTGATCTGATAGTCGTCGGTATATCCGACTACGCACAGGACAGCCTCGGCGATGTGGTATTCGTTGAATTGCCTGAAGTGGGTGATTCGTTCGAGCAGGGCGCCGCATTCGGTGTTGTAGAGAGTGTCAAGGCCGCCAGCGATGTATACGCGCCGGTATCCGGAGAAGTGGTCGAAGTGAACGAGGCTCTCGGCGACAATCCCGGAATGGTGAACGAGGATCCGTTCGGATCGGGGTGGCTTTTGAAGCTCAAACCGACCGACGCTTCGCAAATGAGCGCTCTCATGGACTCCGATGACTATACGACCTACACAGAGGGCCTCGAGGACTGATGCCGTACATAGCCAATACCGACGACGATCGTCGCATTATGCTCGATGCGCTCGGGCTCGAGCGCATCGAAGAGCTTTTCGAGACGGTTCCCGAAGAATACCGTTATCCCGATATCGATCTTCCGGACGGACTCAGTGAACCGGAGGTTATCAACGAGATGCGGAAGCTCGCCGCCCGAAATGAAGCCGGCGACGAGACGATCAGTTTTCTCGGCGGCGGTTCGTATGAGCACTTCATTCCCGCGGTGGTACCGTACCTCGCTTCACGAGGGGAGTTCGCCACCGCATACACGCCCTACCAATCCGAAGCGAGTCAGGGAACGCTCCAGAGCATCTTTGAGTATCAGAGTATGCTCGCCACGCTGTACGGAGTCGATGTGGTGAACGCCAGCCATTACGACGGCTCGACGGCATTCGCCGAATCGGCGCTCATGGCGCTTAACAGCGTACGGAAACGATCGCGGATCGTGATCGGGCCGTGGGTACATCCCGAGTATCTCGAAGTGCTTCGAACGTATGTCGCCGCGCTCGAGGTGGATCTCGAGTTTATCGCCGAAGCGGAGTGGTGGGCGGATCCGCACGCGGCGGTTTCGGCAAATGTGGATGAAGCGACCGCTGTACTGATGGTACAGAGCCCCGATTTCTTCGGGCGGGTTTCCGACTTGCGAGGGATCGCCGACCTCGTTCACGAGAAAGGAGCGCTGCTTGCGGTACACGCCGATCCGATTTCCCTGGCGATCTACCGCGCGCCGGGTGAGCTCGGTGCCGACATCGTCACCGGTGATGGTCAGCCGCTCGGCATTCCGATGGGGTTTGGTGGTCCGTCACTCGGTATTTTCGGATGCCGCGAAAAACTGGTCCGGCGTATGCCGGGCCGTCTCGTGGGAGAAACGAAAGACACCGAAGGTCGTCGGGGGTTTGTCCTTACGCTGAACACCAGGGAACAGCATATTCGCAGGGCGAAAGCGACGAGTAACATCTGTACGAATCAGGGGCTCATGGCGTTGCGTTCGGCGATCCATCTCGCCGCACTCGGCCCCGAAGGCCTGAAAGAGGTCGCGCTGTTGTGTCATGACAAATCGCACTACGCTGCAGAACGCTTGACCTCGATCGCCGGCGTCAGCCTCCGCGATCGGCATCCGTTCTTCCGCGAATTTGCGATTTCGAC
>SLIN01000091.1 GCA_007135605.1 Spirochaetales bacterium
GCGTACGCTTTTCATCGACGCGACGCTCGTCCCGGAAGAAGCATAGGTGTGCAATGACGCTGTTTATAAGACGAATCGTCCTTGGTGTACTGGGAATTGCCGCGGGGTTGGTCGCCTGGCCATTTTCGGAGGTTATGTTGAACGTGCAGAGCGGTTTTCCGTCGCTCCTCGCGTTCACGATACTTTCCGGTTTCGGAATCGGGGCGCTTTTCGGCGCGGTATTCGGATCGGCTTCCGGAATCTTTCTCGGTCGAACGCGCAGGGCGGCTGTCGGCGCCGCGTGGGGATTGCTTATCGGAGGTGCCGGGGGCGCTACCGGTTTTCTGATCGGTCAGGGGGTGCTCCTTCTCATTGGTGAGCGCTTCGCTGCCGCGGCCTCCGTCGTGCACATGGCGGCGCTTCCGCTCTCGCGGGCGCTCGGCTGGGCGGTCCTCGGTGCGTTTGTCGGAGCGGCGGACGGGATTCGTGCGCGCAGCGGATTACGGGTCCGTGCCGGGGCCGCCGGAGGAGTGCTCGGCGGACTCG
This sequence comes from Spirochaetales bacterium, assembly GCA_007135605.1. Taxonomy (GTDB): domain Bacteria; phylum Spirochaetota; class Spirochaetia; order DSM-27196; family SKKC01; genus SLAN01. The sequence continues at coordinate 526 of SLIN01000091.1, forward strand.
CAGGCGGACTCGCGATAGAGTACGGCCGGGTGCTACTGCCGCTTGAACCGTACGCGCGCCTCGCGGCCTTCGTATTTCTCGGCCTCACGATCGCGCTCTTTTTCGCCCTCGTGGAGCGTCGCCTGTCGTACGGTTTAATGAGACTGCTTGCCGGACCGTTCAAGGGCACTGAGTACATCATAAACCAGCAACGAATCACGGTCGGATCCGGTGACGAATGCGATATCGTGCTCTCGGATTACCGCGGTATTGCGGGCCGCCACGTCACCGTGCGCGAACGCGGAGGAGAGCTCTTTCTGTTCGCACATGCGCCCGCCGTTCGGCTGAACGACGAGGAGGTTCGCCCCGTCGATAGCAGCGCGACGGTCGAGCGCGCTCGGTCGGATGACGAGACGCAGAAGGACGATCGCCGGATTACCGGGGCCGGGCCGCTGAAATACGAGGACGTGATCGCCATCGGCAGTGCGAAGCTGTTGTTCATGGCCGAATGAGAAACGAACGGGAGAAATAGTATGAGCAAACATAGCGTTGCGGCGTGTGCCGCACTCTTGCTTGTGGCAGCTGCGCTGTCGGCCGAACCGACGCTGCGAATTTCCGGCCTCGATTCGAGCCGGCTTCTGACCCGCAACCGTGTCGATCTGTACATCTCGGTCACCGATGAGGTCGGTGCTCCGATCGATTCGCTCACGCAAGAGAGTTTCGAGGTCGCCGAGAGTGCCGGCGAGCACGACTTTCGGGAAGTCGCCATAACGGATTTCCGAGCACGCGCCAACGCCGACGAAGGAGTGAAGTTCCTCATGCTCGTCGACAATTCCGGAAGCATGTACTTCGGAATTGACGGAAGCCGTACGGTCGAGCCCGAAGAACGCAGGATCGCGCACGTGCGTCGCGTCCTTCGTGAATTCCTTCGCAATGTCGACGACGAACGCGACCGCGTCGGTCTGGCATCGTTCAACACCTTCTATACATCACATAGCGAGCCGATCGGTGAGCTCGAAGTAATCGACCGGCTCATTGACGAAATCGAACGCCCGGTAAGCCGCGACGCCTACACGGAAATGTACGCGGCATTGATCGAGCTTGCGCGCGACGCGGAGCCGCTGCGCGGCCGGCGCGTCGTCGTGCTTCTCGCCGACGGTGAGAATTACCCGTTTGCCCGCTTCAGCGGCGAAGAGCACCCCGAGTACGGCGAGCGGATCTTCACCCCTAATGAGGCGATCGAGGCGCTGCGCGAACAGGAGCTCACCGTGTTCACGGTTCACTTCGGAGCGTCCGCACACGACGAGTATCTCGAACAGATCGCGGAGGAGACCGGCGGCCTGTTCTACAATGTGCGCACCGGCGACGACCTGAGCGAAGTATACGAAGACATCCGTGAACGGGTTCTTCAGGAGTACCGAATCCGCTACCGCCCCACGATGGAGCCGGCGGAAAGGCGCCGGGTACGGGTTCGTCTCGCCGACGAGGCGCCTGAGGCACCTGCGCCCCTTGCCGATACGCACTCGTACGTCGCCGGAACCCTGTTCGGCCTTCCCGGACCGGTTACAGCGCTCATGCTGCTGATTCCGGTGGCGTTGGCGGTACTCCTGTGGCTACTCCTCTCGCGGCTTCGCCTTCGCAATCGCAGGCGCGAGGCAAGCTTCGAAGTCTTCGGAGGCGGAAGGACGAAAGTCTTTCCGGTTTCCTCCGGGCGTACCGTAATCGGGGGTGAGGATGCCGACATTACGGTTGTCGGCCAGACGGGCACCGTCGCCGAGGAGGTCACCGTCGTATACGACGAGAAGGGGGACACGTACTCGCTGAAAGCACCCCGAACGGTCCGCGTGAACAACCGCGGTGTTACCGAGAAGCGGCTCGAGCCGGGCGACGTGATTCGGCTCTCGGGAACGCTGGTGGTCTTCGACACGCCGCAACGAAAGAAGCCGGAAGACGAATAGCCGGTCCTGCCGCACTCGCACCGACCCGGCGGCCACCGGCGATCTCACGCCGAACGGATCCGGGCCCAATCCACGGCCGCGGCCGAGTCGACGGAGGCCGCGTCAACGGACGGAGCCAATCCACGGCCTGGACCCAGTCACCGGACGGGGCCGAGTCAGTGTTTCCGCAGTACTTCGAGCGGACGGGTACGCGCGGCACGACGCGCCGGCAACACCGAAGCGAGCGTGGCAACAATCACCACGAGCACCGTAGCGGTGAGAAGGCCGGGTACGTCTACCCGGATCGGAATCCGCTCCAGGTAGAATTCCGTTGAGATGATGTCAACCGCGCCGACCGGCCGTGCACCGAGCGGCACGAGCAGGAGGTCACGTGCTCGCATCGCGGAGTCAACCGCGTGCTCGGCGAGCTCCAGTACTTCGTTGACGTTAACCGCCAGCGCGAGGCCGAACGCCAAACCGAGCACGGCGCCGACAACACCGATGAGGAATCCGGCGCTGAGAAACGCGAGACGTATGAGTCGCGAGCTGCTTCCGGTACTCTTCAGAATCGCAAGCTCCTCGCGTTTCTCTATGCTCATCGTCGAGAGGGTCGAGGCGATATTCACCGACGCCACGCAGACGATCAGGAACATCACGAAGATGAGCAGATTTCGTGTGGCGAGAAAGCTGAGGTATTGGGTGCGCTCCATCTCGAACCAGGTCGATACACTCCATTCTCGCGGCAGCTCGGCCCGGATGCGGTCGAGGGCGCGGGCGCTATCCGGATCGCCGGAGAAGAGCGGATTCGGCAGACCGTACGGATCGTCGACTTTCACGCCGACGAACGTTCGACTCGACTCCTCGGGAAGGATGCGAGCTCCTCGCTCGTACGGAACAAAAAGCCAGAGACGATCCAGGTCCTGATAGCCGGTCGAAATAACTCCGGCGACTTCGAAGGTGGAGACGCGCGGAAGGAACCGCCCATCGCCTCCGCTGCGAACGGTCAGCACGCGGAGCGCGTCACCGGGTTGCAGATCGAGTCGGCGCGCCATGTCGCGTCCGACCACCGCCGAGTTAACACCGAGCGAAAACTCGCCGGCGTCGAGCTCGACGAGCTCGCGAAAGCGTTCGTCCGAGCTCCACAACTCCTCACTGACCGCACGCACCGTCGCACCCGCCCGGCCGGCGTCGGTATACGCCAGTCCGAGTCCTTGTCGCTCCGGGAACGCGTAGCGTACACCGTCGATCGCCGCAACCGATTCGGCAAGTCGGCGGATCCCGACATCTTCGGCGCCGAATCGCGGCTGTGCCTGAATGTGATAGGTGCCGGTCTCGATGTAGCGCTCCGCGATTCCGCGGATCATACCGTCGGCGACCTGCAGCACGAGAACGAGAGGAAGGAGACTGAGTCCGATGCCGATGACCGCCGAGCGGACCCTTCTCACCGATCCTCGCCTGCCGCCGGCGACGAAACGAGCGCCGAGTAGCACCGCCGCCCATACCGAACGGGCCTTTCCGGAACCGGCGGTAAAACCGCCTCTCGTGCGACCTGTTCCGTTGTCCCGACCTACGCGGTAGTCGCTCACAGGGCGGTCACCCTCCCCCCTTCGAGTAGGAGCCGGCGCGAACAACGATCGGCGAGCGCGGTGTCATGTGTGACCAGAAGCAGTGTCGTCCGCTCCTCATCGACGAGCTCGAAGAGCATATCCTCGGCTATCCGGCTGTTGCGCTCATCCAGGTTCCCGGTCGGTTCATCCGCGAGCAGCACTTTCGGCTCGTTGATGAGCGCGCGGGCGATCGCCACCCGTTGTCGCTCTCCGCCGGAGAGCTGCACCGGATCGTGCGACAACCGGTCACCGAGGCCGACGCGATCCAGCAACGCGAGCGCGCGTGCGGTCGCGACCGCACGCGGAACTCCGCGCATCAGCGCCGGCATCATCACGTTTTCTTCAGCGGTGAAGTCGCGGAGAAGATAGTGGAACTGAAACACCAGCCCCACCGTGTGCCTGCGATAGTCGGTGAGATCTTCCTCGGCCGCGCCGTTCACTTTCGTGCCGAACACGTCGATCACTCCCGACGTCGGCTCGTCCAGACCGGCAATCAGGTTCAACAACGTGCTCTTGCCGCTTCCGCTCTCGCCGCTTATACCGACTGACGCGCCGGAGTCGACCGCCAGATCGATCGAATCGAGCACACGGATGACCTCGGTACCGCTGCGAAAATCCTTCGATACACCGCGCAACACGATACTACTCATTTCTCAGCACCTCCGCCGGTTTCACGCGGGCAGCCCGCAGGCTCGCCAGCCACGCTGCGAGCACCGAACTCGTCACAGCGAAGAAGAGAATGCCGATAACCTCGATGAAGACCACGGACACCGGTACCTCCGTGATATAGAAGATCTGCGGACTGAACATCTGCAACTGCGCTCCACCGATTATCGGCCCGAGCACCGTCTCCGCTGCAGCAAGCGCTGCGTTCACCGCCCGTTCCGCGAAGGCGAAGAGACGATTTACATTGGCCGATGCTGCGAGGCCGAGCGCGAGCCCGGCCACGCCCCCGATGAGGCCGATCCCGACGCCCTCGATGACGAATACCATCTGGATATCTGCCGGACGCGCGCCCATCGCTTTCAGAATCGCAATCTCCTCGGCACGATCGTGTACGCTCCGGCGGAGACTCTGGTAGATGTTCCCCGCGACGACTACGAATATCAACCCGAGCAGCAGCGTCATCGTCACCTTCTCGGTCCGTAACGCACCGAAGATCGCGCGATTGTAATCTCGCCATGTGGAGAGAGCCTCGCCGTCGAGGTCGAGCTCGCGAGCGATCAGCGCCGCGCCGCGCCGATCGGCAAATCGATCGTCGAGCTTAATACCGATGTGCCGATCCGAGTCGTCTACTCCGATAATCGATTCGGCGGTATCTTGGGAGATGAATGCCCATCCGGAATCGTACTCGAAGAAACCGGTTCGGAAGCTTCCGATGACCTCGAGACTCGCTTCGCGCGGTACACGCGAAGCGCCGTCGCGCGCCGCCGGTGCAAGTGTGAGCAAAGATACCGAGTCGCCGACGCGAACGCCGAGGCGGCGCCGCAATTCGCTGCCGAGCATAATCGCACCCGACTCGGCCAGATCGAAACGTCCGCCGACCACCTCAATTCGACGTTCCAGCCCCTCATCGCGATCGAACGCATCTTCGGGAAGAGCCCGAACCACAGCGCCTCTCGTCGACTCGAAAAAACCGCGAAGTATTGTCTCGGTCTCACTGAATGGTAGAGCGGCCCGAACGCCGGGAAGCTCCCGAATCGACTCGATATCCCCGGCATCGAGCGTCGTCGCCGCCGCTCCGTCGATCCGTACGTGATAGCTGTTGACCTCGATCATCGCTTCGATTGTCTCGAGCTGGAAGCCGTTCATTACCGACAGCACGGTGACGAGCGCCATGACACCGACGGCGATTCCGACCACGCTCAGTCTCGTGGCGGTGTTTCGATCGCTCTCGCGGCGGCTGCGAACGTGGCGCTCGCTCAACCGTCCGACCCACGAAAGACGCCTAAAACGTTCGCTCACGCTCCACCTCTCCGTCGCGGATCACCTGCTCGCGAACTCGCTCTTCGCCGTCACGCTCGATGATGAGCGCCAAATCCCCGTCGATATAGCGTTCCTCGGTTACCTGCTCCCCGTCTCCGAAGCGAAGTCGACGGGTGATAACGCCGTCAACCGTTCGTTCCTCTGTCGTACGATTGCCATCCTCATCGTACTCATAGCGTCGTTCCTCGAGACGCTCGTCGGTCTCGATGATCTCCCGTACGAGAAGCTCTTCGTCGTACTCGAAGCGCCGTTGCCGAGTCCGTTCCCCGCCCTCGTATACGTGCTCCACGACCTCCCGTCCGGCCTCGTCGAGTTCCGTTTCCGTGATCCGGTCATGTTCCGGTTCGCTCACCTCTCGACGATCCGGCCCGGCGTCGCGCCGGAGGTCGTCGTCCGGATAGTGGAGCCGCTCGGAAACGACCAACTCATCCTCGAAATGCTCCTCGGTAAGAGTCAGCCGTCCGATACGGTCGTAGACGACCAGAACCGAGGCGACCCCACGCTCGTGCCACTCTTCGACCAGGATAGAATCGGAGAAAAGAAACTCACTGCCGCCGGTAGAGCCGTCGGCGAAAGCCCGCTCGATGCGCCGCAGCAGTCCGTCGGCGCGGTAACGATAGCGCTCGCGAAAATGCTCTGAGAACGAAACGTCATCGGGATCGGCTACCGCAGCGCTCTCCCCGCTTTCCTGGTCACTTCCATTCGCGGACTCGTCATCAGCGACTTCCCCGTTCGCGGCCTCATCCGGGCGCTCGATAATGCGCTCGGACAGGCGCCCGTCGTCCCGATACACGAAACGTACTCTCTCTACGACCTCACCCTGTTCGTGGACGACCTCCTGCGCGACTCGCCCCCGTTCATCGAAGCGGCGTTCGGACACCTGCCGCTCGCCTTCCCACTCGCGCTCAGCAACAATCCGATTTGCCTCATACTCCCGCACTATGCGCCGGAGCTCCTCCCCATCCCGAGTGAGTACGTGTTCCTCGAGCAACTCACCGGGGCCGGACACCTCCCGCACGATCTCGAGCTCATACTCCGCCGACTCCTCGGGTGCGAGCGGTTCGAGAGCCATGGCGATGGAGTTCGATCGGTACCGGCCGGGCGCTGTGTCGTGACCCCCGGACATTCCGGACAGGGCCACCACAGGCGCTGCGAGGAGAAGGGCAATCGTTATTGAAGCGCTCGCGGCAGCGCGCATTACATCATCCCTGCACTCTCAGCTCGAGAGCAGTCGTTCCAGGTACCGATCGACGGTGAACGGCTCGAGATGCTCGTAGCGCTCACCGGTGCCCAAAAAGGCGACGGGAATACCGAGATTCGCTCCGAGCGGGACAGCAATCCCGCCTTTCGCCGTCGAATCGCACTTTGCAATCACCGCCGCATCAATACCGACCGCCTCGTGAAAAAGCTCGGCCTGACGAAGTCCGTTCTGCCCGGTTGTCGCGTCTATAACCAGAAGTCGCCGGTAGTTTTCCGGGTTCATTTTCCGCCGAACGATCCGATCGATCTTCTCGAGTTGGGAGACGAGATCCTTTCGCGTATGCATACGCCCGGCGGTATCAGCGAGTACCAGCCGTTCGCCTCGCGATGCGGCGCTTTCCAGAGCATCGTAGATGACCGCACCCGGATCCGCGTTCTGCCCCTGCTGCACGACCCGAATGCCAAGGCGCTCTCCGTGAACCGCGAGCTGATTCACCGCGGCGGCGCGGAAGGTGTCGCCGGCTGCGAGAACGACACCGGGGATGCCCCGCTCGTCACGAAAGTAGCGGGCGAGTTTCGCGATCGTGGTTGTCTTTCCGGTGCCGTTCACTCCGAGCACAACGTAGAGCGTGACTGTATCGGGATTCGGATTGAGCTCGGTCGCCTTCAATCGGGCGCCGATCCCCGCCCGGAGCGCGTCCATAACTGCATCCGATGACTCGAACGGCCCCGAATCACGAAGCGCATCGACGATTTCCGCTGTCACCTTCGAGCCGACATCGGCCTCGATCAGCAAATCCTCGAGCTGCTCGAACAGCGTGTCATCGAACTTGCCGCGCGAGAACAACTGGCGAATGCGTCCGCCAAGGCCTTTACTCTTCTCTTTTCTTTTGAACATCCGGTTTGTGATTCTCAATCAAAGTGATAGTACTGTGAGGCGCGGATATATCGCACCAGCTGTACAACGGAGTTTATCAGGAGCCCTCCGCTTACTGCGACCCCGCCCCACCGTACGAGATCGATCGTGTTGGTTGCCCGAACGAATCGTTCCCGCTCATCCGCGGCCATCGCCGCCTGATTGTCGACATAGAAATCGGCACGGCTCTGCCAGACACCGCTCAATATGAGCGGCACCGGAACGCTCACCGCAAACCACCCGAGACTCCGGTAGAACCCTTCGCGGCGGTCGCGCAACTCGGTCGACAGATCGACCGTATCGGGGGCGAGCACCCGGCTGATACGGTCCGGACCCCGGGGCTCGAGGACGAATCTGCTCGCAGCATGATCCTCCAGTCGCAATTCTGCGCTCCGAGGACCGATCGGTCGCTCGATCGTCAGCGGCGTCCGGCCGCGCCACTCACCACCGACGTATAGATCGGCTCCGGGAGGGTCGGAATCGACCGTTACCTCCGGCCGATGGGTTGCTTCCAGCTCAATGTCGATTCGCTGTTCTTCCGAGGCCTCGATTTCTATATGGGCGCTGTAGTCATGAAATCCGGCAGCGCTTGCGCGCACTTCGTAGCTACCCGGCTCGAGATACCGCAGACGTGCCGATCCGAATCCCATAACCGCTCCGTCCAGCGATATCGCCGCTCGCGGTTCGTCGGTTTCGACGGTGAGCACTGCGAAGTCCCGGTTCAGCAGCGCTGCGGTGATCTGCGGCAACAGCGGTTCGATCTCATCAAACGCGTCCTCGGGCCTCACGAGGGTGCTCGCCGTCGCCCGAACCTCGCTTGTGGCGGTCACGAAAAGCTCGAACTCGATGAATAGATAGCCGTCATCGTAGCGCATTCGCCCACCGAGCAGTAGATCGAGGTCGTGCCGCTGCGCCTGGTCGGCCGGCTCCCCGCTTCCGAACAACGGCTGCTCTTCGCTCTCCCGGACGACCTCCAGTCGAACGCGCTCGGACAGCGTCTCGGCGACCGCTTCCGCGTCCGTTGATCGCACCGCGCGAAGCATGTCGCGCATCGATGAAAGCTCCTCGTCGATCCGCGAACGTTCCCTCTCGCGTTCTTCGCCGGTCTCGGTGAATAACAGCTCGTCGCGTTCCTCGACGAGATCCGCGATCCGGGCCACCGTACCCGATTCGAGCCGATCCAGCGCCTCCCCGGCGGCGGCGAGCAGCTCCTCCGGTGAACGCCGACGTTCGGGAATATCGGAGAACGACTCCACGAGAACGAGGGCAAGACTGCGGGTGAGATAGCGGTACTCGCTCGGCACGGCGTCGGCTGCAAACGCGGAGAAGCCGAGCCGAAGGTACTCCCGTTCTTCCTCCGGATACTCGTCGGAATGAAGTCCACCGGCGTCGGAAAATGTTGCCGATTGCCCGTCGATCGAGTCCGACCCGCCTGCCGGCAACATACCGGCGCAGAGAATCGTACCGAGCATTATTGTGACGAGCACTCGATCGAGAGAGGTCGATGTGCTTCTCCCCATCATCGGGAACCGGCCTTCCGCACCGCACTCACGACTCGTTCCCGCCGAAACGGTTTGACCACGAAGTCGCGTGCACCGAGCTGAATCGCCCGCACGATAAGTCGCTCTTCATCGAGAGCGCTGCACATGACCACACGCGCATTCGGGTCGCGCCGCATGAGACGCGCAAGAGCGGCAATCCCGTCCATTTTCGGCATCGTGATATCGAGTACCATTACGTCCGGCCGTAGTGACTCGTACAAGCGCAACGCTTCAACGCCGTTGGTTCCCTCGCCGGCGCATACAATGCCCGCCGGCTCGAGCGCATCCCGGATTGCCTGCCGCATGAACGGCAGGTCGTCGACCACCACAACCCGCACGCCGGAACGTTCCTACTCACCAACCGCGGCCGGCTGCCAGCTGGAGCGAAGATACGACTCTATGAAACGATCAATCTCGCCGTCCATTACCGCATCGACATTGCCCGTTTCCTCCTTCGTACGGTGGTCCTTCACCATTGTGTACGGTTGGAAAACGTAGCTTCGAATCTGGCTTCCCCACGCGATCTCACGCTTCTCGGCCGCATTTTCCGCGCGCTCTGCTTCCTGCTGCGCCCGGTAGTATTCGTAGAGCCGGCTGCGAAGCATTTTCATCGCCATATCGCGGTTCTTGTGCTGGCTGCGCTCGTTCTGACACTGCACCACGATACCGGTCTCGATATGCGTCATACGCACCGCACTGTCGGTCTTGTTGACGTGCTGCCCTCCGGCACCCTGCGCCCGGTATGTGTCGACCCGGATTTCGTCCGGCTTGACGTCGACTTCGATGGCATCGTCGAGCACCGGCGAGACATAGACCGACGCAAAGCTCGTATGCCGCCGCCCGCTGGAGTCGAACGGTGAGATACGCACGAGGCGATGCACACCGGTTTCTCCTTTCAGGTAACCGTACGCCTTCGGACCGGTGACCTGCAGCGTAACCGACTTCACACCGCCTTCCGCCTCGAGAAACTCGAGCGTTTCATTCTTGTAGCGGTGCCGTTCGAGAAAGCGGCTGTACATGCGAAGCAGCATGCTTGCCCAATCGCACGCTTCGGTGCCGCCGGCGCCGCTGTGAATCGTGAGGAACGCAGGATTGTCGTCGTGTTCACCGCTGAGAAGTTCGGTCAACCGAAGCTTCTCGTAGCGCTCGGAGAGCGTCTCAAGCGTCTCGCGCACACTTTCGGCGGTTTCCTCGTCGGCCTCTTCGCGTGCCAGCTCGATGAGCTCCACCGCTTCGGTGGCCTCGCCGAGCAGTGACTCCCACGGCTCGAGACGGTCCTTGAGGCGAGTCAGCTCGGTCATCACCCGCTGCCCTTCCTCCGGATTGTTCCAGAGGTCGGGCTGCCCACTTTTCTCTTCCAGCTCCTGAATCTGCCTTCTGACCCGATCCGGGTCAAAGAGACCTCCAGGTGCTGTGGATTTCATCGCGCAGGCGCTTCGCCTGCTCGTAGACATCTTCGTACATACCGGCGAAGTATACGACAGATAGGGACTACCTTGCCACCGATTCGAGCGAACGATTCGAGCGAACGAGCGGTCGCACGGGCACCGATCGCCGCCACGAGCCGAGCCCTGAATGCGGTGGAAGCGCCGGCGGTTGTTCTCAGAGAAAGCTCCGGAGCGTCTCCACAACGAGGGCGTGATCGTCTTCCTGTGCAAGACCGGATACAACGATCGCGCCGACCACGCCGACGTTTCGGATTACGATCGGGAAGGCACCGCCGTACGGAGCGCATTCCTCCGGTCCGATGAGATAGCGCTCTTTGATCGTCAATCCCTGATTCGCCAGCTCGACCCCGAGTCGGTACGAGCTCATCCGGAACCGCATGACAGCACGGCACTTTCGGTCTACCCAGACATCGTTATCGGGCGAGGTACCGTCGAACGCATAGTGGAACAGGCGATGCTCTGCGCGAGTAATGCCTATGGTGATTCTGTGTCCGCGAGCTTTCGCCGTTTCCACCAGTTTCAGGCCGAGCTCCAGTGCTGTCTCATCGGTAAACGAGTCGAACTGAAGCTCGTCCTCCTGTTCGATGAGCTCCCGGATCAGTTTGTCATTCTTGCTCACTTTTCACTCCTCTCACACTCGTCTCGTGCCGGTATTATCGTCCCAAACCGCGGTATAGGACCAGACCCCGCCGTACTGCGGACGCGTTGGCGTGGAACGAACGCGCTCACTGATATCGATTACCTCCCGCTTGGTAAGGATCACGAGTCGACGCACCTCCGGAGGCGGTTCGGTGAAATATCTGAGGGTGATGAGCTCCTCGCGCGAGACGAGACATTCGCCGGCGTAGTTCGCAAACTTCGGGTCGATGCGAGGATCGAGCCATCGGAAGTCACGATGGCCGAGGAGATCGCCGTTCTCGACGAATCGGGCCCCGAACGCCGCACGCCGCAGATGGCGCAGCAGCGGCGAGAGCACATCCTCGGCAGCGGTGTTGAACTCGACTGTTACCGATCCGGCATCATCCTGTACAACGATCCAGGAATGCAGCAGCATACGACCCCGCTCGATCCGGCCGATCGCGCTATACCGGAAAAGGCGATGCTCGAGACGGTCGGCATGAGGCTCGTTGGCGCGAACCAGGTGGAGCCCGCGGCGATCGCAGTACAGAAGCGCTTCGGCGGTCTGTCGATAGCCCCACCAGTTTACCGGGATGAAGACCGGGTTCGGTGGGGGAATGCCGAATACATTTGTTCCGGCCGGAGGAGCGTTCGTCCCGCGGTGTTCACCGCGACCGTTCGATCGCTCCGAGTGTGCGATGTTCTGCGGCCGAATAGCGGGATCGCTCAAGAGAAGCGCCCGAAGCCGGCGACAGAAGCCGGTCGAGATGTCGCCGGAGCCGAGCACCTCCCGGGGCCACTCCTCCATGCCGCGACGCACCGGGGTCTCAACGTGCCGTGAGGCGGTAGTCGGGTTTTCCATATCGAGCCAGAACGACATGCCGGCCTCCCGATCCGCTATACCTCCAGTATATCATTCCCGGAAAGACGCAGCAGTGCACCGTGGGGCATTCTGTAGATAGGCCGGCCCGGTTCGGCGGAATCGGTAGACGCCTCCCGCGGGCTTCGGTCGCTGTGCGCGCCGGTCGGCGGCAGACGCGGTGTTCCGCGTTCGGTCAGTATCCGTGCCGGCCGGCGGCAGACGGGAGGTGCCGTTTTCGGTCAGTATCCGCGCCGGTGGTCCACAAGATTCGCCGGCTCTTTGCCGGCAACGAAGCGCTCGAGGTTTTTCTCCAGGAGCCGGAAGCGCCGCTCGTCCTTGCGGTCGAATACGTTCATGGAATGAGAGGCGATGATGACATTCGGCGCACGCCACAGCGGGTGATCGTCGGGCAGCGGCTCGGGATCGGTGACGTCGAGTCCGGCGCCGCGGAGTTGGCCCGATTCGAGTGCGGCGATAAGCGCTTCCTGATCCACGGCGCTGCCTCGCCCCACATTCACAACGATCGCTCCGGGCTTCAGGCTCTCGATCATCTCGCGGTCGAAGAGGCCGGTGGTTTCCGGAGTTCCCGGCATAGCGAGCACCGCCGCGTCGCAGCGACTGAGCACCGACTTCGCCGCATCGACCGTGTGAAACTCCGCGAGGTAGCTCGGTACCGTGGATGTCGGGTTGCGTTTGAATCCGATGACGTTCGCCCCGAGCGAGGAGAGCCGGAGCGCGGTTTCCGAGCCGATGCTGCCGAGCCCGAATACCGCGATCGTTGACTCGAATATCTCGAACGACGAGGCATGTTTCGCCCACCGGCGTTCGACCGTTTGCTCGACGTGCGTGCGCACATCGCGAGCCACGGCGAAAAGGAGCGCGATGGCGTGTTCGGCGCCGGCGATTCCGAATACGCCGCTGGCGGTTGTAAGAGTAATCCGCTCGGAGAGGCGGTTGTTTCCGACGTAGCGCTCGGCGCCGGCACTCGGCAGCTGGACCCACTCCAGCCGCGGCATCGCCGCCAGCATGCGATCGTCGGGCCAGCCGACGAACACCCGGGTCTCGGCGATTTCAGCTTCGTTCCATGAGTCGCCCGCAAGCGTGTGCAGCCGCAGGTTGGGAGCGACGGCCTCCAGCCGCGGGCGGAAGTGTTCGATCAGAGCTTCGGGAGGATGGAAGTCTCCACCCGGTGCGACGGTTATCTGCAGGTCGTCCCCTACCACGCGTACGCCTCCGGTGCCTGGTCTCCCGGACCGGGGAAAAGGGAATCGAGACGCGACATCACATCATCATCCAGAGAAATCTCCACCGCGCGCAATGCGCTCTCGAGCTGATCGACCGTCCGTGGTCCGATTATCGGCGCGGTGACGACCGGATTATGCAGCAGCCATGCAAGTGCGACGTTTGCCGGCTCCTCGCCGAGCTTGTCGCACAGCTCGTAGTACTTCGCCAGACGCTCTCGCTCCTCGTCGCTGATATTCGCACCCTCGCGTCGCCCACCGCTGCCGCCGCGAAGCGAGCCGGCGAGCGGACCACCGCCGAGCGGACTCCAGCAGAGAATACCGACGCCGTAGTCGCGGCATGCCGGCACGACTTCCAGCTCGACTTCGCGTACGAGCAGGCTGTACTTGCTCTGTTCGGAGACAAGTCCGAGGAAGCCGCGTGCCTGTGCGCGCTCGTTCGCCTGGGCGATATTCCACGCGGCGAAGTTGCTCGATCCGGTATAGATTACCTTACCGGCCGTAACGAGCACCTCCATAGCCTGCCATATCTCTTGCCACTCGGCGCCCGGCTTGACGTGCGGCGGATACCACAGGTTTGCCGTATCGCCGCCGAGGTACTTTTTCTCGCTCTTCGGGTGAGGAAGGCCACGATCGACATGGTGCATTTGGTACAGGTCGATGCGGTCTGTTTGCAATCGCGCGAGACTCGCTTCGCACCCGGCACGAATATGATAGGCGGAGAGGCCTTCGTCGTTCGCCCCGTCGCCCATCGGTCCAAACACCTTGGTCGCGAGTACGATGTGATCGCGGTTGCCGGTCTTTCGCAGCCACCGCCCGATGATCGTCTCGGTGAGTCCCAATCCTTGCGGTTCGCCATAGCGGTCGGCGGTGTCGAAGAAGTTAACGCCGAGCTCGAGCGCACGATCCATGATCGCGAAGCTCTCTTTTTCGTCGGTGCGGCTGCCGAAGTTCATGGTACCGAGGCAGAGCCGCGACACCTTCAGGCCGGTCCGACCGAGACTGGTGTATTTCATATCTATCCACCTTATACCGGATCACCCCCCGATCAGCCAGAGGGTCAGCGGCGGGTAGTAGGTAATTACCAGGAGCGAAAGAATCATCGCGATCATGAACGGAAAGACCGCGCGAACGACGTTTCCCACATTCATATCGCCAATTCCTGCGGCGACGTAGAGATTCAGCCCGAACGGCGGGGTAATCATGCCGATCGAAAGGTTCACGACCATGAGAACACCGAAGTGAATCGGATTAACGCCGGCCGCGAGAATCGACGGCAGGAAGAGCGGCGTAAGGATAATGACCGCCGCGCTCGGACTCATAATCATGCCGAAGAAAAGAAAGACGATGTTGACCACCAGCAGGAGCGCGAACTCGGTTCCGGCGTATTGCAGCAGGAACTCGGCGATCTGCGTCGGGATTCGGCGAAAGGTCATATACCGGGACAGGATCTGTGCGTTCCCGATAATGAACATGATCACCGCCGAGATAATGACCGACCGTCGGGCGGTCGACATGAGCGTGCGCAGGTCCATCTCTCTATAGATAAAAAGACTCACGAAGAGGCTGTACGCGACGGCCACCGCCGACGCCTCGGTCGGGGTGAAAATACCGAAGTAGATGCCGCCGAGCACCATCGCCGGCATGAGCAACCCCCAAAGAGAGGAGCGGAACGTACGCCAGATATCGAGCAGTTTCGGATACGGGTCGCGCTCGTACGGCTGAGTCCGGGCGTACCACGCCGCCATCACTACAAGCACCAGCCCGATAAAAATTCCCGGGAGGATGCCGCCCCAAAAGAGCGCGGTTATCGATTGTTCGGCAACAACGCCGTACACAACCAGGGTAATGCTCGGCGGAATAACGATCCCGAGCGCACCGGCGGCGCAGAGCAGTCCGACGGCAAAGCGCTTGGTGTAGTTTGCATCCTGCATTGACGGGATCATGATTCCGCCGATTGCCGCAACCGTCGCCGGCGCCGAACCGGAGAGCGCGGCAAAGAACATCGACGATACGACTCCGGTTATCGGCAATCCTGCCTTCGTCCATCCGACCAGTTGCCGCGCAAACGCGATCAGCCGGCGCGAAACGCCGCCTTTCAGCATAATATCGCCGGCAAAAATGAAGAACGGAATCGCCATGAGCGCAAAGCTGTTGATACCGGCGAACATCGCCTGCACGACCACGCCGAAGCTGCGCCCCGCCTCGAAATGGTAGAAGAGCGTCGACGCGAGCCCGATGGAGAGTGCGATGGGGATACCGAGCACCATGAGCAGAGCGAA
>SLIN01000012.1 GCA_007135605.1 Spirochaetales bacterium
CAGGTAGCCTCCGGGCGCTTCGGCGTCACCATCGAGTACCTGACCGAGAGCGACGAGCTGCAGATCAAGATGGCACAGGGGGCGAAGCCCGGCGAGGGCGGCGAACTGCCGGGCCACAAGGTCTTCGACGTCATCGCAAAGGTGCGTTACTCCACGCCGGGAGTCGGGCTAATCAGCCCGCCACCCCACCACGACATCTATTCCATCGAAGACCTCGCACAGCTCATCTTTGATTTGAAGAACGCGAACCCCCAAGCGCGCATCAGCGTGAAACTGGTCAGCGAGGTCGGTGTCGGTACGGTCGCCGCCGGCGTGGCGAAAGCACACGCCGATCATATTCTGATTTCCGGTCACGACGGCGGAACCGGCGCCTCGGCGCTCACCGGGATTAAGCATGCCGGCCTACCGTGGGAGCTTGGTCTCGCGGAAACACATCAAACGCTTGTCAAGAACGGATTGCGCACGCGGGTGGTCGTTCAAACGGACGGACAGATCAAAACGGGGCGAGATCTTGCCATCGCGGCAATGCTCGGTGCCGAAGAGTGTGGATTCGCCACCGGCGCCCTCGTCGCCGCCGGATGCATCATGATGCGGGTGTGCCATAAGAACACGTGTCCGGTCGGTATTGCCACGCAGGACGAGCGGCTTCGCAAGAAGTTCTCGGGAAAGCCGGAGGACGTCGTTAACTACCTGACCTTCGTCGCCGAGGATTTGCGCTTGATCATGGCGCGGCTCGGGGTGCGTACGTACAACGAGTTGGTCGGAAGAAGTGACCTCCTCGAGGTCGACGAGTCGGTGCGCAACTGGAAGAGCCGCGACATCGATCTCTCGAGTCTGCTCGTACGGCCGCAGCCGGAGGGAGGCGATGATCGTGTCTATTGCTGCATCGGCCAGGACCACGGCATTCGCACGGTGCTCGACCGGAGTTTCATCGACGAGGTCGACAAGCGCTTCTCGCCGGGGCGGAATATCGCGCTCGACTATCCCATTCGGAACACCGACCGGTGTACCGGGGGAATGCTCAGCCATCACCTGATGAAGCAGTACGGAGTCGGCGGAGTGCCCGACGGCACGGTGCACATCAAGCTCACCGGTAGCGCCGGGCAAAGTTTCGGTGCGTGGCTTACCGAAGGTGTGACCCTGGAGCTCGAGGGAGACGCGAATGACTATGTCGGTAAAGGGCTGTCGGGCGGCCGGCTGATTGTCTATCCGCCGGGTCTTTCGCGGTTTCGTCCGGAAGAGAATATCATCATCGGAAATGTCGGGCTCTACGGAGCGACTTCCGGAGAAGGATATTTCCGGGGTATGGCGGCCGAGCGTTTCTGTGTACGAAACTCCGGAGCTTCGGTCGTCGTAGAGGGAGTCGGCGACCACGGTTGCGAGTATATGACCGGGGGGCGGGCCGTGATACTCGGAGAAACCGGTCGGAACTTCGGTGCCGGCATGTCGGGTGGAATCGCGTATGTGTGGGACCCGGATGGGCGGTTGGCGCCGCGAACGAATCGGGGGCTCGTCGAGCTGTACGAGCTCGATGACGACGATGAAACGGAGGTGCCGGCGTTAATCCGGTCTCACCTGGAGTACACCGGGAGCGAGGTCGCGCGAGCGATACTCGAGGCGTGGGGCGAACGGCGTGGTGAGTTCACAAAAGTGAGCTCGCCGACCTTTCTGAAAGTCCTGGAGTCACGCAAAGTCGAGCAGCAGGAGGCGGTTCATGGGTAAGCCGACCGGTTTCATAGAAATAGAGCGGAAAGGGGTAATCGATCGGGACCCGAGAACCCGAATCGCCGACTTCAAGGAGTTCCACACTCACCTGGACGAATCTGCGCGCCGGGAGCAGGGTGCCCGGTGTATGGACTGCGGGGTGCCGTTCTGTCAGTCGAACTACGGCTGTCCGGTGGATAACCTGATTCCGGAGTGGAACGACCTCGTGTATCACGGCCGGTGGGAAGAGGCGTGGCTCCGCCTCATGAAGACGAATAACTTCCCGGAGTATACCGGTCGAGTGTGCCCGGCGCCGTGTGAACACGCATGCGTGCTCGGCATAAACGAGCCTGCGGTGAGCATAAAGGACAACGAGTGCCACATAATCGACCGTGCATACGATTCCGGGCTCATGGAGCCACGGATTCCACGTGTGCGTACGGGAAAGCGTGTCGCCGTTGTCGGAAGCGGACCGAGTGGACTTGCCGCCGCCGATCAGCTCAACCACGCCGGTCACCTCGTGACGGTTTTTGAGCGGCAGGACCGGATCGGCGGACTGCTCATGTACGGCATTCCCAACATGAAACTCGACAAGGAGTCGGTGGTCGAACGGAGAAACCGTCTGATGGCCGCCGAAGGTGTGGCGTTTCGAACCGGCGTGCATGTGGGTGTCGATCTGCGCGTAGCCGACCTTGTGAGTGAGTTCGATGCGGTCATATTGGCTATCGGGGCTACGAAGGCGCGCGATCTCCCTGTGCCCGGTCGCGACCTGAAGGGAGTTTATTTCGCCATGGAGTTTCTTACCGCCAGTCAGAAGCGACTATTCGGTGCGCCGGGATACGTGGAGCCGGATGCCGATGTCCCGTACGCCGAGGGCAAGGATGTTATCGTAATCGGAGGTGGTGACACCGGCACCGACTGCATCGGCACCGCACTGCGGCAGGGTGCGCGCAGTGTTACCGCTTTCGAGATCATGCCGAAACCGCCTTCCGAGCGTACCGAGGAAATGCCGTGGCCGGCATTCGCCCGCGTGTATACGAAGGACTACGCGCACGAGGAAGCCGAAGCGAAGTTCGGCGCCGATCCCCGTCACTTCTCGATTATGACGAAGGAGTTTCTCGATCGCGGTGACGGCACCCTTGGCGGACTCAGAACGGTTCGGGTGAAATGGGAAAAAGAAGCGGGTGAACGCCCGAAGCCGGTGGAAATACCCGGGTCCGAGGAAGAATGGCGTGCGGATCTGGTGACCCTGGCAATGGGGTTTCTCGGTCCGGAGGATACCGTACCCGACGAGCTCGAGCTCGAACGCGATGCGAGGAGCAATATACGTGCGGAGTTCGAAGATCACCGGACTTCCATTCCGGGTGTTTTCGCCGCCGGCGATGCCCGCCGCGGCCAGAGCCTGGTCGTCTGGGCAATCAAGGAAGGCCGCATGGCCGCGCGGGAAGCCGATCGCTTCTTGATGGGACGGACCGCTCTGACGTAGAACTATGCCGCGCTGACCGCCCGAGCACTTCGCGCGAGCTCGGTGATCTTCGCGTAGTCGCCGGACTTCATGAGCTTTGAAGGTGTGATCCAGCTTCCACCGCATGCGAGGACCGAATCAAGCGCCATGTATTCCTTGAGATTCCCTTCGTTTATTCCCCCGGTCGGCACGAAGCGTATTCCGGGTAACGGGGCGGAAATCGCCTTGAGGTATGCAGGCCCGCCGAGGATTCCGGCTGGAAATACCTTGAAACATCGAAGGCCCAATGCCATGCCGCGCATCGCTTCGCCGACGGTCGCTATGCCGGGAATGTGAGGAATATCGGCTTCGATCATCGCATTGCTCACCTGCTCGGAGAACCCCGGCGTTACCGCGAAGGTGGCTCCCGATTCCCGGATCGATGCGATCTGCTCAACCGTCGTAACGCTCCCGGCCCCAACGGCCGTTTGCACCTCTCCGCGGGCCACACCGTTTGCCACTGCTTCGATGGCCGAAAGCGCAGCATCGGTGCGGAGCGTGATCTCAATTACGTGGATCCCGCCGTCGGCGAGAGCCTTTGCGACATCGAGCGCCGCCTGCTTTGCAGGAATGCTGGTAACCGGTACCACCACCGCGGTAGACAAATTGTATTCGAGTTCCGACTGTGTCATACCTGTATACTATTCTGGAATTTCGCGCTCCGAAACAGCGATAAGGGACTCCGGAATGCAATATATGAGAATTCCGTGTAGTATTGAGGCAAATGAAATGCGTGAAGAACACGACGCAGGTAGTT
Organism: Spirochaetales bacterium; assembly: GCA_007135605.1. GTDB lineage: Bacteria > Spirochaetota > Spirochaetia > DSM-27196 > SKKC01 > SLAN01. The sequence goes on from SLIN01000012.1 coordinate 3,966, forward strand.
CCCGCTGTAGCGCGGATGCACGAGATCCTGTGGCACCTTCATCTCAGCGCTCCCGACGGAAAGACCGCCGGTGAGTTGTGCGCAGCGCTGCGCTATCCGCGGAGCTCTACCTACCGACTGATTCGTTCATTGAAGGACCTGGGGTATGTCAGCGAATCACCCGTCGATCGCAAACTGAGACTCGGTCCGGTCATTCTCGACATCGCGCGCGCCGCATTTCGTATGAGTGATCTCGTCAGTACCGCCAAGCCGCACTTGAAACGTCTTGGCGAGATTACCGGGCAGACGGTGAAGCTCAGCGTTGAACGTGGCACTGAGGTCGAAGTACTCGATTGCGTACAGAGCCGTAATCCGTTTCACCTCGCGGTGAGTATCGGAGCGCGCTTTCCGATTACGGCCGGCGCCGCGAGCAAGGTGTTGTTCGCCTATCAGCCGGAGGAGCTCGTTCGCCGTATTCTGTCGCGGGAGCTACCACGTTACACGGAGAATACTATCTGCGATCCCGACGAAATGCGGGATCGACTGTTGGAGATTCGACGAGAAGGCTTTGCTGTCGATAACGAGGAGCACGCAGCCGGCGTGCGAGCGATTGCCGCTCCGGTCTTCGATTCGATCGGCCGGTGTATCGCAGCGGTCAGTATCGCGTATCTCTCGGCGTCCGAACCTACGAGCGCCGATCTCGAGACGTGGAGAATCCAGCTGAAGCGCTGTACCGAATCGATTACCCGGGAGCTTTAGCGCTCTCCTGGTGCGTGGTACACTCTTCGTTCGTTATGCGACTATCCCGATATCTGTATCGAACCGTGTTGGTCGCCGCGGTAAGCGCCGGCGTTGCAAGCTTTGCTCTCATTGTTTTTGTCCGTGACGTCTACCCGACGATAAGCGGTGAACGCGGCGTCCGCGGTCTGAACGAAGCGGTGGACATCGCTCGTGACGAGTACGGTGCGGTTCATATACGCAGTCGTACCAGCCGCGATCTGTATTTCGCTCAAGGCTATGCACACGCCCAGGATCGCCTGTGGCAGATGGAGCTGCAGAGACGGGCAGCCGCAGGTCGCCTCGCGGAGCTCTTCGGCGGCGAGTTCATCTCGACCGATGCCTTTCTCCGGCGTATGGGATTGCCGGACGTGGCCGAACGGGTCGTCGAAACGGCCACACCGGAGTCGATAGAGATGATCGATGCCTACGTTGCCGGGGTAAACGCATATATCGAGAACGGGAAACGACCGTTCGAGCTCCGTCTTCTCGGTGTTCATCCGGAACCCTGGAGCCGTACCGATGTCGGAGGTGTGGTCGCGCTCATGGGGTTCGACCTCGGCATGAACTGGGAGGTCGAGGCGACGAGGCTCGCGATGGTCGAAGCGGCCGGCGCTGACGCTGTTGCGGAGACATTGCCGCCGTTCGATTACGTCGGTCCCGCTACGGTGCAGGACCGGTCTGACCCCGGCAGCGAGGACGCCGGAGTCGATAGCCGATCCACTCGGACCGGAACGCTCGGCGGGCACGACGGCGATCGTCATGCTCTCGGTGCTTCCGAGCTCGCCGAGCTGCGAACGAGCGCTCCGTTACGCTCCCTGGGGGTGCTTCCTCGAACCGGGAGCAACAGCTGGGTGATTTCCGCTGAACGAAGTGCCGAAGGGGTTCCGCTTCTGGCCAACGACCCGCATCTCGACCTCGGTCTCCCGTCGCTCTGGTACGAGATGGAGCTCGAGTACGGAGATGGCCATTGGGTCCGCGGATTTACGATTCCGGGCGCTCCGACGGTGGTTGTCGGCTACAACAGGGACGTCGCCTGGGGGCTCACGAATACCGCCGATACCCAGGACCTCTTCCTCGAACGACGCGAATCGGAGGACTCGAATCGCTTCGAACGTGACGGTGAGTGGTATACCGCGGAGGTCGAAACGAGCGAGATTGTCGTAGCCGGACACGATGAACCGATTGCGTTCGAAATTATCCGTACGGCGAACGGACCGCTGATCTCCGAAGATCCCGATCTCTCACTACATTGGAGCGCGTACGATCTCGAGCGCAGCCCGTTCGATGCCTTTCGGGGCATGAACGCAGCCGGGTCGGTGTACGAGTTTCGCGATTCGCTGGTCGATTTCGTGCTTCCGGCCCAGAACGTCGTGTTTGCGGACCGCCACGGGAACATCGCCTTTCGTACCGCCGGTCTCATTCCCGCCCGAACCGGCTACGACGGGGTGCTTCCGCGTGCCGGGTGGGATCCCGACGACTCCGTACCGGCGCCGATTCCGTTTGAGGAGCTCCCCGAGCTGATCAACCCCCCTGACGGTTATATCGCTACCGCGAACCATACGGTGGCCGACGATCCGTATCCGTACCGGATACTGCCGGACAGTGCACCGCCGAGCCGCATGGAGCGAGTCGTAGAGAAGATCGAACAGGGTGATGTTTTCTCCGTCGCCGACAGTCGCAGCCTGCAGAACGACTGGATGAACCTGCATGCGCGTCGCCGGCTGCCCCGTTTTCTCGGCGCGCTCGAGTCGACAGACGATCGCTCCGCAATCGAACTCGAAGCAATCGAACTGCTCGAAGAGTGGAGCTCGAACCCGGTATACGCGCCCGAGGAGGCCGCACCGGTGCTGTTCGCACACTGGTATCTGGAAGCTATGCGCAAGACCTTCGAACCGGCTCTCGGTGAGGAGCTATTCGCGGAGTTCCTCGACGTCGCCTACCTGGCGTTCAACAGCTTCGATGCGGTGCTCGGGCGAAGCGAGAGCGAGTGGACCGACGGGGCGGTTGAACCGGTACTCGCTGCCGCCTTCTCCACTGCGATCGCCGATCTCGAAGAGCGTCTCGGACCCGATATCGGTTCGTGGAAGTGGAATGAGATTCAGACGATCGAGCTTACCCACGCGATGGGCGATATATGGCCGCTTTCGTTGCTCTTGAACCGTGGCCCGTATCCGCATGGAGGCGACCATATGACCGTCGGGCGTGCGGCGTACGATCTCCGCGATCCGTTCAACGTGAACCTCGGAGCCGGCGTTCGTATGGTAGTAGCGCTCGAAGACTCGCCGCGAAGCTGGGTCGCACACGCCGGCGGGCAGTCGGGTCATCCCGGCAACAGATGGTATGCGGATCAGTTTGCGGCTTGGAGAAGGGGAGAGTATCGGGAGGCTCCGGTTCTCTCAAATCGACAATTCAACGATCCGCATATGTCGCGCCTGCGGCTGCTTCCGCGCGAGGAGTGATGGCCGACTCGTGGACGGGGGGGGGTATGCGACGCCGCGAGCGGGCTGCGGACGGGCTGCGGACATAAAAAAACGGTATGCCTGGACGTCAGGTGCATACCGTTTAAAGGATTGCGCAGCGTACCGCGCGCCCCATCTTGCTATAGAATCGACATCTTGCCCCATTAACTTGAGTGCTCCGACAATCGACTCGCACCGCGCTCGAGATGCGTTCGGTGATACCGGCAGCTTTCTTCGAGCTCTTCGTACAGCAGTTTGCTCGCGGCCAGAGGGTCCGGCTCCTTTCCTGTTCTCACCCGTTCCTTGACCTCCTGCAGAAGAAATCCGGCGATCTCGCGGTACCGGTGCCCGCTAATGTGCGTGTCGATTGCGTCGAGCTCGGTGAGCGACTGCGCGCCAACGCGACCGGTAACCGTTCGATCGTGCATCGCCCGTTCGGTCACAATCGACCCGCGACGAGCGAGCTCTTCCATTGAACGAAGCTCGCCGGTAAGCGCATCCAGCCGTGCACGAAGCCGTTCCACCTTCTTCCGGTGATCGTGTTCGTGCCGGGTCCTTCGGGTCTCCATCTCGTGCCGGCGAATCTCCGAGATTTCTCGGCGGCAATCCGGAAGCTCCAGTACCGAATCGATCGACTGTGCCGGCATTCCGCCGATCGAAGCCCCGTCGTTGCTCAGCGTCACAGTGGTAGTTTGCGGATAGCGGTGCATCTGTGTCTCGAACCACCAGCGGTAGATTCGCATTCGGGTGTCGCTTAACACGCGTTTTCCGTTATTGGCGGGAACCAGTTCCGACTGTCCGCTGTGAAGATAGGAGAATGCCATCGTCTCCACGGGGTACTGGCGACTACACCATGTGAGTGCTCGTGACTCGAAAAAGCTGCCGCGAAAGTGAGTGTTGCGTCGGGGAAAAGCGAGATCGAGTCCGGCGCAGTATATCGGGTTACAGCCTATATAGCGTGCGAAATCCCAGGCGGTCGTGGCCACCGAGCCTCCCGCACCGAGTGTCCCGAACTCGGATCCCCACGCTTCCTCTACGAATTTCCCGAGGGGAAAGAGCGAACTGCACATGGAAACCGGTCCGTTGAGAACGCGGAATGCTCTCGGATGTGTCGAGCTCTCGGAGATGATCTCGCAATCGGTTCCGGCGGCCGCGTCGAGGTGCCGCGTGTTCCAGTACTGTGGATCGACGACCACCGCGTAGTCCGGTGTCACTCCGGCACGAACGGCGGCGTAAAGGCTCGTATCGACGGCGATAACGAGCATCCGGCGGGAGAGATCCGGAAGCCACGGTAACGTTTCATCGAGTGACGGACCACCGGCGAGCAAGAGAGCGGGAACAGCCGGAAACCTGTTTTCCAGACGCCGTATGGGTGTCGAACGGGCAACTACGCTCAGGTTTTCGGCGAGATTGCGAACCCACCGTCTGCCGAAGCGGACGAGCGTGTTGTGGTTGATTTCTCTTCGGCGAAAGTGGTTGTCGACGTGAGACTCGACAGCACGGTATTCGCGTTCGTACCGTTCGTAGAGCGGGCGCAGACGGATCAGAACGAGCTCATTCCGACCGAGTTTTTCGATGATCGGGGTAAGCGCATCCGGTTCGGAATCGGTGAGTATCGAGAGGCGGCCCGACCGAACGATAGCCGTGCAGTCGCGAGCCGAAAACGCCGCCTTCAGCATACCCGGCTCCGGATCATAGACAACGCAATGGAGCTCCGGTCGTGTGTTGAGCGCGTACTCGACGTGGTACCCGAGACCGAATCCGAGAAAGAGCGCCACGACCGGCGTACGTCCTTCGAGGGCCGAGTCAACGAATCGGGCGGCCTCTCGAGCCGGTTCGCGCCCACTGTGAACGAGCTTACCGTTCAGCGACAGTCGCGGGTTACCTCGTTCAGACCCGACTTCGTACTCGGCCGGCGTTTCCGTTGCACTGATTGCATGCGCAAGTGTACCGAACTCCGCCTCGACGGCGGCGAGATTTCGCTCGAGGTAGGGCTCGTTGCCGGACATGGGATCACTCGAGTTCCAGTATCACCCGCGATACCTCTTCGATCGGAGTGCCGGGTTCGGGGATCTGTGTTTTTACCCACCCGCTGCCGTGTACTTCCACACTGATTTCATCCATTGCTTCCAACTGAAGGATGGATCGTCGCGGGAGACCTCGAAAGTCCGGTAGCTCCCCACCGATTTCTACGGCGCCGGGTGATTGGATTTGCACCTGCTCAGGGGCGGCAATTCGCCGGTCTCCCTCCCGTTCGATGCCGAGATAGGGGATGAGAAACTGAGCCGCCTCCCGGACGACAGGGGCGGCGACCCGTTCACCCCAGATGAAATCTCCCTGCGGATTCTCGACGACCATATACACGATTACCTCCGGGTCGTCGCTGGGAAACATAGCAAGTGTCGATCCGATGAACTTCTCATCGGAGTATGCACGAATTTCCGGATCGAAAAACTCGGCGGTGCCTGTCTTGGCAGCGATCTCGATTCCGTTGAGACGTACCCGCCTGCCGGTTCCTCCGTCATGGGTGGAGGTACGCATGTAGTCCCTCATCTGTGCGGCGACACTCGGGGTCAGGACTTCGCGCACCGCCGTTCGCTCCGACTCCTCGATTACCCGTCCGTCGGGAGAAACGATACGCCGGACGATACTCGGCTGGAGCAGTACCCCGTCGTTTGAAAAGGTTGTGGCCGCAGCGGCGATCTGTAATGCCGTGACTCCGATTTCCTGTCCCATGGCGACGGTCGGTTTGCTGCGATAGCTCCACCGTTCGGGTGGATAGAGAATCCCGTTCTGTTCGCCGCTGAGTCCGACTCCGGTCGCTTCTCCGAAACCGAAGCGCTTGAGCCCGCGATACAACTCCTGCTCGCTGATGCCCTCGCTCGCATAGGCAACCCCGACGTTGCTCGATCGTTCCATTACTCGCCGAAGATCCATCGTCCCGTAGTTGGCAATGTCGGTTATCGGGCTCGCATTTCGCCACGATTCGGGACGGTATATACCGTCGGTCTCGAACATATCGCCGTCGGAAACGGCTCCGGTGTTCAGCATCGTTGCAACGCTAAAAACTTTGAAGACACTCCCGGGTTCATACATCATTCTAATCGGACGGTTCCGGCGTTCCTCGATATTGAAATCAGAGAACCGGTTCGGGTCATAGTCCGGAACACTCGACCACGACAGGATCTCACCGTTCTTAGCATCCATTGCGAGGAGCATGACGCTGTCAGCGTTCTCACGCTCCAATGTCTCTCGTGCGAGCCGATCGGTAGTCTGTTGGATATTCAGGTCGATGGTCAGGACCAGCTGATTCCCATAGAGCGTTTCACCACGCACTCTTCCTTCGCTCGGAGACAGAACAGAATCGTATGTGTACTCGACACCGTCGAGGCCGTTATTGTCGGTGCCGACATGACCGATTACGTGCGATCCAAGCCGTCCGTTGGGATAGGTGCGGCCGCTGTCCGGCTCGAGCTGAATACCTCGCAGTCGCCCTTCGTGTTGCGAAGCTCGAATCTCCTCGGATCGGGTCGGCGTTATTCTTCTCTGTATGTAGACGAAATCGCGCGATCCCTCGAGCAAGTCGAGAATCCGCCCTTCATTATCATCGAGAATGCGGGCGAGGTCGGAAGCGGTTTCCTGTGGCTCGGTAACATTCGGAATCCAGGCGCTGACGGTGTAAAGCTGGGTCTGGATTGCGAGAATTCGACCATTGCGGTCGAGTATTGCTCCCCGTTCGACCGTATAAGGAGTCGTTGAGTGCGCCGGTGCGCCGCCGCGATCGAAAACCATTACCCGGGCATACTGTGCGCTAACGAAAACTCCGGCGATAGCGACCGAGAGGCTGATGAACCATATTCGTCGATGAAGCTTTCCGGTTTCGAGCATGAAACGGTCCCATTCACTATTGTCGGCCGGAAGCTGAACGCATCAATGACCATGTCCCCAAAAACTGATCACTCGACCGCGTAGTCGCGCGATCCCTACCGGTCCATAGATTCGTGAATCGACCGATTCGGCGAGGTTATCTCCGATGAGGAATACTTCGTCCTCACCGAGAGCGCCTCGAACCGAGAGCTCGGCGGCCACTTCCGTGGAGATCGGAATCACCCGATCGGAAAAACGAATCCCCTCATGCACTATCTCGAACGAAGCTGACGGAGGCGCCGCCACACGTTTGACGGCGAGGATCTCGTTCGCGGGCTCCCGATAGACCACGATCTCTCCAAGCGCAGGTTCACTCCATTGGAGGAGATAGCGATCCGTGAACGGACATTGCAGGCCGTAGGCGGCGCGGTTAACGAATAGGGTGCTACCGCCTTCGAGCTTCGGCTCCATGCTGACCCCATCTACGCGAAACAGCTCGAGTCCGAATGCTCTCAGAAGCAGGAGCGACAACACCAACGGGACGAGCATGAGAATCGGTGACTCCAGCGTTTTGCGACCACTCGAGCGTGTCCAGCCGACCGTTTCTTGTTGTCTCTCCATTCCGATTTGACCGTGAAGTACCCGGACTATAATATGCACTTCGATTCTTGTCGATATGATCGGATAGAATGGAGTCAGTCATCGAACGGCAATACCCTTCAAGGCGGGCGCTTCAGAAGCGAGCCGGTGCAGAGAAGCGTTCAGGCATTTCTCGGGAAAACAGATCGGTGAGCGATGGTCTGCTTCGACGTGCTCGCGAGCATAAACGTGCCGGGGCAAGACGAGAGGACGGTCGCAGCGCAGCTCAGGGAGAGCGGATCGGGACGTTCGGCAAGGGACCGCGAGGGGAGCGAACCGGATCGCCTGTCCGGGAAGCCGGAATTCTCGCCCGGATTACGCAGGAACGAAACGGAGCTGTTCGGTACTTCGAAGGGTTGCTCGGAAGGAGCGCCCGAAGCATCCATCCCCGCAAAAAAAACGTTCAGGGAAACGGGACACGGAAGAGGCCATCGCAAAATCAGTCCCTGATGCTCCTGCGACCTTTGCGTGCGGCGTTTCCGTCACTTCCGTCGGTGCGGATCGGAGCGATTCTTCAGAGCGATCTCATGCCGGTAGACCAGGGATTTGTCGCCGGATGCCTGCTCTTCATTCTCGTCGGTGTTCTGTCGCTTACCTCGCCGACGGTGGAGCTGTGGCTGTCGTATAAACCGTTTCCCAATCACATCGAATTGAACAGTGTGTCTGTCCCTGAGGCGCTCAACGCCGAGTCGGCGGCCAACGGTGCATCCGTTTCGGACAGACACGTGGATTCGGCTGCGGCTGCGCTCGATATTTCGCGGTTCGAGACACTATCGTTCGATACGCATACCGTACGGTCCGGCGAGACAATATCGGGAATCGCCCGGCGGTACGGAATCACGGTCGATACACTCGTCAGTTTCAACCAGATCTCCGACAGTCGACGGGTGCACGTCGGGACGGAGTTCGAGATTCCGAGCCGCAGCGGTCTCCGTCATATCGTCGGTTCCGGTGAGAGTCTGAGCGCAATCGCGGAACGTTATTCGGTTGCTGTTGAGGATATTCTCGACGCGAACGACCTGCAAACGACGAGTATTTCGCAAGGGAATGAGCTGTTTATTCCCGGCGCGCGGATGCGAGATACCGAGCTTCGCCTGATTCTCGGGGAGCTGTTCGTCCGACCGACCACCGGCAGGCTTACTTCCGGATTCGGTAACCGTACCGATCCGTTTACGGGTCGTCGCAGCTTTCATAACGGCGTCGATTGGGCGAATGCACCGGGAACACCGATCGTGGCATCGATGGCCGGTCGAGTCGTAGACGTCGGGCGCAATCCGGTGTACGGCAACTATGTCATCATTCAGCACCCGGAGAACTTCCAGTCGATGTACGCACACCTGCAGACGATCAATGTGAACCGGGGTCAATACGTGAGCCAGCGGCAGCGCATCGGAGCGATGGGAAATACCGGTCGCAGTACCGGATCGCACCTGCACTTCTCTCTGTTCGAGAACGGGCGGCCGGTGGATCCGTTACGGCACGTACATTGAAGCGTCATGTCTACGAACGACTCGCCGCCGGTCGTGTCGACTTCGGGACGTTACTCGACTTATCGACCGTGACAATGCTTGTACTTTTTTCCGCTGCCGCACGGGCACGGATCGTTTCGTCCAACTTTCGGCTGAGTCCTTCGGACCTGCACTTGTGAGTCCGCTCCACCGGCGGCCGTTCGTGTACCGGAACGTCCCGGTCGCGTGCGGGTAGCCGTCGCGGCGCCACCAGCGGTTGCGCCGGCGAACCCGGACATCTCGCTGTGCTGTTCTTGACTCGCCATCGCCTGCGGGCGGCGCTCGACGGGCCGAAACCCTTCCGGCTGAACGAGGAAGAACTTGCGAGCGATGCTCACGCGGATATCGAACAGCAACTGGTCGAATATCTCGAATCCTTCGAGCTTGTACTCGAGTAGCGGATTCTTCTGCCCGTACTGGCGCAGATACACCGCCTCCCGCAGCGCTTCGAGGTTCTCGAGGTGGTCCTGCCAGCGCGCATCGATATGTTTGAGGTACTCGTGCCGTATCGCGAGATTGAAAAGCCGTTCACCTGCCATTGCCTCGCGGTTGCGTAGCTCTGTTCGAGCCTGCTCGAGCACTCGCTCCCGGAATTCGGTGGGAGGAAGGGCGGCGAGCTCATTGGCGTTCGGCGGGTTGAAGTAGAGGCGCTCGGAAAGATCGCGCATGGCCTCGCGTGCAAGCTGAAGCTCATCGCCGCGTCCGCGCTCAACCTCGGCGATGTAGTTATCGAGAACATCGCGTACGGTGCTCACGAGTCGCTCGATGAGATTATCGTCGCTCAGGATCTCGTCACGCTGCCCGTAGATATACTTCCTCTGCTCGTTCACAACGTCGTCGTACTCGAGCAGGTGCTTCCGAATATCGAAGTTGCGTTCCTCGACTTTGCTCTGGGCACGCTCGATACTCTTGTTTATCAGCTTGCTGTTGATCGGCTCGCCCGGCTGCATGCCGACCTTCGACATCATCTTCTTCAGATTGCCTTGACCGCCGCCGAACAGTCGCATGAGATCGTCGTCCATGCTGAGAAAGAACTGACTGCGTCCCGGATCTCCCTGGCGTCCGCTGCGCCCGCGCAGCTGATTGTCGATCCGCCGACTCTCGTGTCGTTCGGTACCGAGAACGTAGAGCCCGCCGAGATTCCGGATTTCCTGGTACTGCGGCAGCCACGCCTCGCGCTCTTTTCGGTACGCCTTCTCATACTCTTCTCGGCTCGCGTCGGTGCCGGCACGGCGGTTTGCTCGGAACTCCGGGTTTCCGCCCAGCTTGATATCCGTACCCCGTCCGGCCATGTTCGTTGCGATCGTGATTGCACCTTTCGCACCTGCTTCCGCGATTATGAGCGCTTCCCGCGCGTGATTCTTCGCGTTCAGGACCTCGTGCCGCACGCCGCGCTTGGTCAGAAGGTTCGACAGCTGCTCGCTCCGTTCGATACTCGCCGTGCCGCAGAGAATCGGCTGACCGCGCTCATGAACCTCGGCGATCTCCTCTCCGATGGCGTTGTACTTGTCGGATTCGTTGAGGTAGATGGCGTCGTCGTCATCGGCGCGAGTGACCGGCAGGTTCGTCGGAATGACTACGACGTCGAGACCGTAGATGTTCCCGAACTCCTTCGCCTCGGTCTCGGCCGTACCGGTCATTCCGGAAAGCTTCTGATACATGCGGAAGAAGTTCTGAAAGGTGATGGTCGCAAGCGTTCGGTTGCGCTGCTTGACCTGTATTCCTTCCTTCGCCTCGATCGCCTGGTGCAGCCCGTCCGAGTACCGTCGACCGTGCAAAATACGACCGGTGAACTCATCGACAATCTCGACCTTGCCGTCCTGCACCACATAATCGGTGTCGCGGTGGAAGACCTTGTGCGCTTTCATCGCCTGCGTTGTGTAATGGATGAACTCAAAGTTCTCGTCGTGAAACAGCGATCCCGAGATTACGCCGCGCTGCTGCAGCGCTTTCTCGAGGTTGTTCAACCCCTCGTCGGTGAACGATACTGTCTTGCGCTTCTCATCGATCTTGTAGTCACCGACCGGTTCCTCCGGATAATCATCGGTCTCCGGATCCTTATCGCATTCACGCAGATCGTTCACCACCGTGTTAACAGACTTGAACTTCTTCGTGTCGTCTTCGGCCGGACCGCTGATAATGAGCGGGGTTCGTGCCTCGTCGATCAAAATCGAGTCGATCTCATCGACGATACAGAAATGATGGTGCCGCTGGACCTTATCGCTCAGGTCGAGATTGCGCGTTCTGCCGAGCAGATTGTCACGCAGGTAGTCGAATCCGAACTCGTTGTTCGTTCCGTAGGTGATGTCGCTGCCGTACGCCTCCTTGCGAACGTCGTCATCCATGCCGGCAGCGATATTACCGACGGTAACCCCGAGATAGTTGTAAACCGGGCCCATCCACTGCGCGTCGCGCTCGGCGAGATAGTCGTTTACCGTGACGACATGAACGCCCTTACCGGCGAGGCAGTTCAGATAGGCGGCGGTTACCGACGAAACCGTCTTGCCTTCACCGGTTTTCATCTCCATGATCTTGCCTTGGTGCAGCACAATGCCGCCGAACAGCTGCACGTCGAACAGCCGCTCACCGAGCATTCGTCGTGCCGCCTCACGCACGAGGGCGAACGCGGTCGGGAGAATGTCGTCGAGCGTTTCTCCGCCCTCACGTACCCGCTTGCGCAGCTCTTCGGTTTTCGTCTTGAAGTCGTCGGGCGAGAGCGACATTGCCCACGGCTCGAGACGGTTAATCTCTCGAACGAGTGGCGTGAGCTGCTTGATATCTTTTTCGTGCTTCGACCCGAAGACGGCGTCGATAAGGCGGTTGAGCATGGCGCAAATGTATCCGTTCACGGAAGATGGGGTCAAGATTGACACAAATCGGGTCGCAAACTACGCTGACCGGACCGGAATGAAACGCACAGC
>SLIN01000317.1 GCA_007135605.1 Spirochaetales bacterium
CAACCGGCCGACGATGCTGACAGCGAGCGCGGGTTCGGTGACGGCGGGGTCGGGGTAGAGGAGTGCAACCGAACGGTGGGTCGAAACGCATTCACTCGCGGCAGCGCACCGGCCGATCAGCTTGGCGGTACGTACGCAGACCTCAAGCGCACCAGCGGGAGCATTCACCATATGGGTTTCGGTCGGTTGGAGGCCGGCGGTGTGCCCTTTGTCGGAAACCCGGCACCCTCGGCCGTACGCTCGTTGGTCGAGCGCACCGGTGTAGTATTGAGTTCCGGTCTCGTGCTCGCTCAGTTTGGCTCCGAGCTCGCGAGCGACGGCGCGGGAGCCGGACGGCAACGCGTTCACGATCACTATTTGTCGCACTCGGGAGGTGACGTTACTCACGGTGTTGTCGGTTCGGCGAGCACGGGCATCTCATCATCTTCCTCTACCAGTCGGCGAAGGGTCACGTCGAGAAAACGGTTTCGGAGTCCGTTGGAAGCTCCGGTCCGCACAACGACCGGAATGTAGTGGCCGGTATACCCGGTCGCCGTCCGGTTCTCAAAACGTTCGATGAGCACACGGTCGACCGTTCCCAGTGCGCGGGAGCGAAACGCATGCCGATTCGCACGGCTGATCTCGCGCAGTGTCGCCGATCGTTGGGTCTTCACGGCGTTGGGAACCTGCTCGCTCATTCTCGCCGCTCGCGTACCGCTGCGAACGGAATAGGGGAAGGTATGGACATGGCTGAACCCGAGGTCGCGCACCATCGCGCATGTCTGCCCGAACTCTGCGTCGGTTTCGCCCGGGAAGCCGACAATACAGTCGGTAGTCAGGTTGAATCCGGGAAAGCGTGCGAGCAATCGTTCGGCGATCGAACGGTACTGCACGGCGGTATACTGTCGTCGCATCTGCAGGAGTATTCGCTCGCTTCCGCTTTGCAGGCAGAGATGCAGATGCGGCGCCATACGCGGATGAGCGAACAGATCGAAGAAGCGGTCGTCGAGACGGTCCGGCTCGAGACTCGAGAGCCGGACTCGGAAATCGCCGTCAATCTCCAGAAGCGACTCTACAAGCTGACTGAACGACGTTCCCTGATCGTCGTAACGGCTGATGTTCACACCGGTCAGCACCACTTCGCGATACCCCGAATCGAGGCTGCGTTTCAGCTCATCGCGAATCTGGTCCGCCGGACGGCTCCGTGCACGGCCCCTGACGAACGGTATTATGCAGAAACTACAGTAGTTGTCGCAGCCGTCCTGGATCTTGATCATGTTCCGGGTATGAAAGATCGGGTCGGGAACACCGAAATCGAAGACGCCGCGCGGCAGCTCGTCGGGCCGCAGAATCTCTCCGGCAAAGTGCGCCTGGACGAGCTGATCGATCGCCTGTTTGCGTTCATTCGGGACGGCCACTACCCGTTTGTCACGCTCGAGCTCATCCCTATGGCTCTCAACGAAACACCCGGTCACGACGATAAGCGGAGGCCGTGCCCGCAGAGCGCGATTGATAGCGTTTCGGCTCTTGCGATCGCCACGGTTTGTGACCGTACACGTATTTATGATGTGGCAGTCGGCACGCTCATGGTTGCCGGCGATTCGATACCCGGCTTTCTGAAGTCGCGATGCGAGCGCATCGGTCTCATACTGGTTCAGTTTGCAGCCGAGTGTCTGAAATGCGACGCTTCGGATCGGTGCGGATCGTGACTTGCCCACGGAAGGCGTCGGTCCGTGTTGCATCCTGTCCATCGATTCAACTGATTTGGATTGCGGCTTATCCATCGATCCCCTGAGCAGCGACGCGTTCGGGAGTCATTGACCCACTCGGCGTAGCGGTGGGTTCGCCGGTGAGTCTGCCTTCCAGGCTGAGCTCTGCGCAGTCGGTGACGGTTAAGTCGACGAATCGTCCGATAAGATTGTGTTCATCGGCGGCAAACCGAATCGGAAGCTTCCCCTCGGTCCTGGCGCTGAGATAGCCGGACTTACGGTCCGGCTTCTCGACGAGCGCGCGGACTGTCGTTCCGAGAAGCGTTCGATTGTATCTATAGCTTCCGGCCTTGAGCTCGCGGGACAACTCCTCGAGCCTGCGCTTCTTTGTATCGGTGCGAACATCGTCATTCCAGCGAGCGCTCGCGGCTCCGGGTCGCGGGCTGTACATCGCAACGTACGCCATGTTGTATTGGAACTCCCGCATCGCCTCGCGGGTACGCTCGAACTGCTCCTCTGTCTCGCCGGTGAACCCCACGATGATGTCCGTAAACAGCGTCGCCTGCGGGATCGTTTCGCGGATCTTTTCGACGATCGATCGATAGCGCTTCACGCTGTGATTTCGGTTCATACGGATCAGCACCTTGTCGTCGCCGCTCTGTAGTGGAAGGTGGATCTGTTTCGCGAGTACCGGGTAACGGGCGATCGTATCGATAACCTCGTCGGTCATATCCCGCGGATGCGGACTGGTGAAGTATGTCCAGAAGGTGCGACCGGTTTCCTCACCGATTGTTCCGACGCGCTCGAGCAGCTCGGCGAATGAAAGCTCCACGCCCTTTCTGTCGAGCCCGTAGCTGTTCACATTCTGGCCGAGCAGCGTAATCGAGCGATAACCGGCTTCGACGAGCCGACGCACCTCCGAAAGAATCTCGCCGCTGTCGCGGCTTACCTCTCGTCCGCGCGTATACGGCACCGCACAGAAGGTGCACAACTTGTCGCATCCGTTCTGAATCGGGATGTAGGCTTCGAAGCCGCTGGTGTAAGAGGGTCGAATCTTCCAGTATCCGGTGTCTCGATCGTCGGCCGGATTCTCGGGAATGACCGCTTTGGAGCCGCTGCGCTTCGGGCGGGCAGCCTTGAGTCCGGCCTTCGAGAGAACCGGGCCGCCGTTTGCCGCTCCGCTTCGGGCGTGACGGCGCGGGTCGCTCGCACGATCGCCCGGCGAATCCGCGTTCAGCGAATACGGAGTGACCACACCGTACTGTCTGATCATTTCCGGCAACTGCGGAAGATCGTTGATCGAGAACATGAGATCGAAAAGCTTGAGGAACTTCTCACGATCGGCCGGAAGGACGCATCCGCTGACAAAGGTGAGAAGGTTCCGGTGCTTTTTCCACGAGTTCCAGCGAGCGACCCGCGTATACACCTTGTCGATTGCCTTTTGACGGACCGAGCACGCGACAATACCGAGCAGGTCCGCCTCTTCCTCGGAGTCGGTATGCGCAAAGCCCATCCGTTCGAGTACGGTGCGGATCCGCTCTCCGTCGCTGATATTCATCTGACAACCGAGCTGAATGAGGCAGTACTTCATCGTTTAGAAATAGACCTCCGCGAAGAGCTGATCGGCGGGCACCCCTTGTCCGATCAGAATATCGAACGCCTCATAAATCATGTCGCAATTGCCGCACAGGTAGCAGTAGGTCTCCGGTGCAACCGGATGCTCCCGCAGATAGTCTGTAACGCGTCCTCGAAAATCGCCCCGATCATCGCGGGTCAGGCACGCCTTATAGCGGTCGGGTTCGAACGCCTCGCGCTCGTAACACTCATCGAGCGTGCGTACTCCGTGGAGCACGGTATAGTCGAGCTCGGGATAGCTGCCGGCAAAACAGTGAAACGGAGAGATGCCGGTTCCGGTTCCGACAAAAAGAAACGAGCGCTCATGGCGCGCTTGTTCATCGATAGTGAAAAAACCGAACGGACCGTCGAGTCGAACCGCCTGCCCCGGCGTGAGCCGTCGCAGCAGCTTACTCACGTGTCCGTGTTTGACCTCTTTGACGAGCACTTCGAGAAAATCGCTGTGGACCGGCGAGTACACCGAGTACTCACGCATGTTGATATCGTCGGCAACTCCGAGACTGATGTACTGTCCCGGCTCGAACTGGAGTCCGTGCCGATCGAGGCGAAGCACATATGCGCTTTCGGTCAGATCGCGGATCGAGTGGACGGTATAACTTGTTGTATCACGGGTTGAAATTATGCTGCTCATTATGGGACCGTTTTCCGCGGTTCGAGTTGGACAAAGTCTATCCAATGCCTCACCGCGCGGTCAACCGGAGCGCGCAAGCGGTCGGGACTTGAGAGAAACGGCCGGCGGATCACCTGCGCGCTTCTTCGTCGCGTCGGTCGCACCTCCGGTGTACGTTTGCCACCGCTTGTGGCTATACTTGCCAGTACGTATGTTGCAGAGCGAGAAGAACGGAACGAGCGGCATCGGGCGTGTCGGGCAGAAATCCGGCGAGCAGATTCTCTATCCGACGAATCGGAAACCCGACTGGTTAAAGATCAAGCTCAACACGAACTCGAATTTCAAAGAGCTCAAACAGTTGATGCGCAGCGAAGGGTTGCATACCGTCTGCGAGGAAGCGCGGTGTCCCAACATCCACGAATGCTGGGGCGAGCACCGTACCGCTACATTTATGATTCTCGGGGATACGTGTACGCGGCGATGCCGCTTCTGTTCGGTAAAAACCGGTCTTCC
>SLIN01000214.1 GCA_007135605.1 Spirochaetales bacterium
GGTCCAGACAGATCACCGACCGGATTAACCGGGGGGACCTCTCCGAGAAACCGGGCTGGGTCAGAATCTCTATCCACCCGACGACCACCGACGAGGAGGCCGGCTTCATCGCCGATGCCGTGCGCCGTGTCGTGGAAAATGCCGGCGACTGGGAGAGTGATTACACCTACTCGGCGGCCACGAACGAGTTCATTAACCGCCGGGGAGAGCACCGGCCGGACGTAGAGGAGTGGTTGCGGTTGCCGGGCTAACGGAGACGCGGCGTGCTGCCGGTAACAGATCGAACCTTCCGGTCGATGAGCCGGCGTATCAGCCCCGGCGCCAGCTCGGCGAAGCGGGCGAGGAACGCCGAGCGTCGGTCGCAGAAAATGCGGCACCTGCCGCGCCGTACCCCGCGCAGGATCGCCGCGGCTGCACGTTCGGCCGGGAGTCTGCCGGCGCTGCCTGCCAGCGCCCGTGTCTCCGGCGGCATCGTGGCATGTGCCGCCGCGAGCATCGGTGTGTCGACATCGGTGGGGAAGGCGCACGCGACGCGGATTCCGTGCGGACGAAGCTCCGTCCGCAGCGTTTCAGCCAATCCGCGTACCGCATACTTCGGCGGCGCATAGGCGGAGTAACCGTACACTCCGAGAAGTGCCGCGAACGAAGAGATGAGTACGATCGTCCCCGCACGCCGTTCCATCATGGAGCGGGCCACCGCGCGCACCGGGTAGAGGGTGCCGAGGTAGTTGACGCTCATGTGCCGCTCGAACTCGGTGCTGTCGAGCTCGAGGAAGCGTCCGGCGCCGCCAATCCCGGCGCTGGTGACGAGCAGATCGCACCGACCGCCGTCCGCGACGGCGTGCTGCACCGCGCGCTCGACGGCATTCCGGTCGCTCACATCGGCCGGTTCGGTTCGCAGATCGCCGTTACGCGAGAGATCGAAGTCCGAGTCCGCCAACGCTTTCAGTGCCGCGTCGTCGAGCGCTATGACGGTAACCCGGTAACCGTCGCCGAGGAGTTGCCGAACGATCGCGTATCCGATTCCGCTCGAGCCGCCGGTTACGATTGCGTGCCTCATCGCTGCCATATTGGCGTGCCTCGTGACCCGGGTCAAATTGTATCGGCCGCGGAAATCAGACGTTCTTCCGGCGGACGTCATTCTCATCGCTTGTGCTTATGCATATCTACAAATATATTGGCTGGAAATTGTATATATATGAGGAGAATATGAGGAGATGAGTAAGGCAGTAGCCGTTGTTCTGTTGGTTTTGCTCGCCGCCGGAGCGGCGGTCGCGGGCGGTCAGGCGGAGGCCGACGAGGCGCCGGAGAGAATCGTGGTCGCCACGGACGCGACCTGGCCTCCGATGCAGTTCCTGAATGCCGACCACGAAATCGTAGGGTTCGATATCGACCTTATACATGCGATCGCCGAGGCGGCCGACTTCGAGGTGGAGATCCGAAACACCGCTTGGGACGGGATTTTCGCCGGGCTGGCCACCGGTGAGTACGATGCGGTCATCTCCTCGGTTACGATTACCGAGGAGCGTCGGCGGAATATGGATTTCTCCGACCCGTACATTAACGCCGGACAGATTCTCGTCGTTCCGGCCGAATCGACGGGAATCGAAACGCTCGACGATATGACCGGTAGCACGGTCGGCGCCCAGATCGGTACGACCGGCGCATTCGCGGTACAGGAGGTCGCCGGTGTGGAACTCGCCACCTATGACGAAATCGGGCTCGCATTCGAGGATCTCGCCTCCGGTCGCATCGACGGCGTAGTGGCCGACACGCCGGTGGCGGCGAACTATGCGCTGCAGAACGAGTCGTACGCCGATTCGCTCACGATCGTGGGCGAACCGTTCACCGACGAGCACTACGGAATCGCGTTCCCGCAGGGTCGAACCGCGCTCGTGGAGATGGTGAACGAAGGGCTTGCTGTGGTCCGGGCGGACGGCACTATCGACGAGCTGACCGAAAAGTGGCTGAGATAATTCCGAAGCGGGGTGATGATGCGCCCGGCGACGTTTCGTCGTCGCCGGCGCGTCTCACCGTCAACGTCAGTGACGGTGCACTCATTCCCGACCGCGGCGAGAGGTCGTTGTTTTCGGCGTGGCGGATCTCCTTCTTCGGTGCGATCGTACTGCTCGTAACGCTGCCGATCGTCTCTCCGTCTCCGTACCTCGAAATTCTCCGATTTATTCCCGACGGCGTGGTAACCACATTTCAGGTGACGATCCTCTCGATCCTCATCTCGCTGGTTATCGGTCTGATCACCGGTCTCGGGCGAATCTCACGCAACGTGGTGCTCAATCGCATCGCCACGATCTACGTCGAGGTAATTCGCGGAATTCCGCTGCTCGTTCAGCTGTTCTACATCTACTTTGCGCTCGGTCAGATTGTGCAGGTCCCGCGCCTCACCGCGGCGATCCTCGCCATGTCGATCTGCTACGGAGCGTACATGGGCGAGATTTTTCGCGCCGGACTGCAGTCTGTGCCGAAGGGCCAGATGGAGGCGGCGCTGGCCCTGGGATTGAGCCGGCGGCAGGCGCTGCGAAAGGTGATCCTGCCGCAAACGCTGTTGATCATCCTCCCGCCGGTCGGAAACGAGTTCATAGCGCTTCTGAAGGACTCCTCGCTCGTCTCGATCATCGCCGTCGCCGATCTGCTGCGCCGCGGACGGGAGTTCGCGTCGGTGACGTTCGAGTACTTCGAGGCGTACACGGTGGTGGCGCTCGTCTATCTGGTGATTACGCTCTTTCTCTCCAAGATCGTCTCGTATCTCGAGACATGGGTACAGAAACGTGGCGTACAATAGCGATACTCGCGTCTGTATACGCGGCGCACGAAAACAGTTTGGAGCCTC
Source organism: Spirochaetales bacterium (assembly GCA_007135605.1). Taxonomy (GTDB): domain Bacteria; phylum Spirochaetota; class Spirochaetia; order DSM-27196; family SKKC01; genus SLAN01. Next base: position 2,849 of record SLIN01000214.1, read on the forward strand.
CGGGGAGATTGTCGCACTGAACGGCGTAGACCTGGATGTCTATCCCGGCGAGGTAGTGCTCATCATCGGCCCGTCGGGTAGCGGCAAGAGCACGCTGCTTCGCTCCATAAACCGGCTGGAGACGCTGAGCGCCGGCGACATCTGGGTCGACGGGGCACGAGTTACCGACCCGGCAATCGACATTCGCAAGATTCGTGAAGATGTCGGCATGGTCTTTCAGGCGTTCAACCTCTTTCCGCACTTGAGTGCGCTTCAAAACCTGACGATGGCGCCGCGAACGGTCAAGCGGCGCGAGAAGACGGAGGCCGACCGCGATGCGCGGCGGCTGCTCGAGCGGGTCGGACTGGCCGACAAGGAACATGCGCGACCGGACGAGCTTTCCGGTGGTCAGCAGCAGCGTGTGGCGATCGCCCGCGCGCTCGCGATGAATCCGAAGGTCATGCTTTTCGACGAGCCGACCTCAGCGCTCGATCCGGAGATGATCAAAGAGGTGCTCGATGTCATGCTCGACCTGGCGAAGGAGGGTATGACGATGATCGTCGTCTCGCACGAGATGGGATTTGCCCGCGCGGCTGCCGATAAGGTCGTCTTCATGGACGAGGGGGAAGTGGTGGAGGTCGGCGCTCCGGCCGAGCTCTTCGATTCGGCGGTCGAGGAGCGGACGAAGCGCTTTCTCGATCACATCCTGTAGATAAAGTCCAAAAATCCAAAATATCGCGAATTTTACCAACCCGCAGGCCGGTAGACGGCTTCGCCGGGCGCACGATCATGGTAGGCTTTCCGGACTATGGATGCGACGAGACCTCGAACGAGACGCTCAATAAAGATTCGGGTGTTCTGGATTATCACGTTTTTCGGTTGCATTCTTACGGTCGTGTTTGCGCTGATTATCGCCGCGATCGTGGTTCGCAGCACAAGCGCCCAGGTAGCGCAGGTGTTACGGCTGGAAACCTCGCGTACGAACGTGCGAATGGACGAGTACTTCGGCAAGGCGTTTCAGGTGCTCGAGCTCGGAGCCGAACACCCTGCGCTTCCGGCGGCGACCGGATCGCCGTCGGCGACCCGATTCGCGCCGACGAGAGAGAATCGCGATCATCTGGCCGCCGAACTTGACCGCCTCCGCAGGACTTTTGACTTCCTCTACATGTATTTCGGAGTGGAAGAAGATGGCACGCTGATCATCGCCGACTACGATGAACCGGAGGATTTCGATGCACGTGTGCGCCCGTGGTACGAGCTCGCGCAGGAGCGTGGCGGCGGAGTAACCGAGCCGTATCTCGACGCGGCAACGGAGGTGTGGGTTGCTTCGGTGGCTCGGCCGGTCTACGACAACGATCGACTGAATGGAGTACTCGCAATCGATCTCTCGCTGGAGGCTGTCGCGACGATGCTCTTCGCCGGCAGCGAGCACTTTCCATCTCTGAGAAACCTGATCGTCTCGCCGGAAGGCACGGTGTTGATCGCTGCAGACGAACGGCTGCTCGGGAAAACGTTTCCTTTGGCCGGCGGCGAGCGTTCGGCGACGACCGGTGACGGCACGGCGGGAGCCGAGGTCTTGGGTTCCGGCGATGATGGTGGAATGCGCATGGTCACCTTCGACGACGCCGAACATCTCGCATCGATCTATCCCAATGCGCTGACCGGGTTCGTCCTCGTATCGACGATCGATCCGGCGGAGATCTCCGGACCCGCGGTACGGATTCTGTTGTTGTTACTTGCAATCGTTGCCGCAATTCTCGCGGCGTACATCGTGGTCATGAACCGGATCGTGACCGAAATGATCACAACACCGATCATGGATATCGCAGAAGACATGAAGCGTATCGAGTCGCTCGATCTCGACGACACCATACATCCGACAAGCCGTACGTACGAGATCCACTTGATGCAGCAGTCGATCGAAATGATGAAGCGAAGCCTGCGTTCGTTCCGTCGATACGTTCCTTCGGATGTGGTAGCTCTCTTGGTGCGACGGCACGCCGAGGCCACTCTCGGCGCCGAGAAGCGCGAGCTGAGTTTGTTCTTCTCCGACATCGCCGGCTTCACATCGATCTCGGAGACGTACGATCCCGACACGCTGGCGGAGTATCTCGGCGAGTACTTTCAGGGGGTAACCGCGGTACTCCAGCAGAATCAGGGAACGGTCGACAAGTTTATCGGAGATGCGATTATGGCATTCTGGGGTGCGCCGCTGGAGGTTGTCGATCACGCGAAGCTCGCCTGCCGGTCGGCGCTGGAGTGCCAGAACTTTCTCTCCGCCGCCCGTTCGGAGGGAAGGTTGCCCGGGTTCTATACCCGGATCGGTATTAACACCGGCGAGGCGGTAGTCGGGAACATCGGTTACGAGCAGCGGATGTCGTACACTGCAATCGGGGACAGCGTGAATGTCGCTTCCCGGTTCGAAGGGTTGAACAAGTACTACGGCACGAGCATCGTGGTGACCGGGGCGACGCGTCGCGCCGCCGGGGAGGAGTTTCTCTTCCGCGAGCTCGATACGGTGGTGGTGAAGGGTAAACGCGTGGGGCACACCGTGTACGAGCTGGTCGGATTTCGCGATCGACTCACACCGGCGCAGCTCATGTGGTACGCACGATTCGACGAGGCGATGGCAGCGTATCACCGGCGCAACTGGGAAGAGGTCGTCGAGATTCTGCGAACGATCCGGCCCCGACGTGAGCTCGACACACCGCTGGAGATCTTGTTGAAGCGGACGACCGGCTTCCTCGACAACCCGCCGCCGGAAGGATGGAAGGGCGAGGTATATCTTCGGGGCAAGTAGGGCGATGAACCCGGTCGCACGTTTCGGTTGCTGACGTCGAAGCGCTCAACCACTCGCTCTTCGGTGAGAACCGAATCGGTTGAGCCGGAGGCGACAGCGGGTATATTCCACTGTACTCACCGACCGGGATGAAGCTCCTGGAACACAAATCGCTCGCGCTGCTCTATGTGACCGACCGTGTGGGCAACCGGCCTCTCGAAGAACGGAGCGTCCCAGACGAAGGTATGAAACTCGCCGTTCTCCCCGCACGGATCCACACCCGCAGGTAGCTCGGCGAGCAGTGTGCGGTCGATTGTCCGGCCGATGAACGATCTGTCGAGTTGCTCGGTGTCTACGCAGACAATGCGCGCCCGGAAGCCGAGGTCTATGAAGCGGTGAGCGAGCGTCCGGGTATCCGAACCCCACAGCGGAAAGACTCCGTCGAGCGCGACCTCGGCAAGGCGTTCTTCTCGATACGCGCGCACATCTTCGAGGAAGAGATCGCCGTAGGCGACAGCGGCGACGCCCGCCTCTACCGCCTTTCGCATTGCGTCTCCCAAAATGCGGCTGTACTCGCCCATCGGGCACGGAGCCGGGATTCCCACCTCGACAAGGGGGAGGCCGGCGGCGGCCGCCTGCGCGCGCAGGAGCTCGCGGCGGACACCGTGCATCGAAGCGCGATCGTACTCGTCGGCAAAGGTGGTGAGCAGGTGCGTGATCCGATAGCGCGGGTCCGCCCGAAGGGCGTGCAAGGCGAGCGAGCAATCTTTGCCGCCGCTCCAGGCAAGGTATATCGGTAGCGCGCGGGAGTCGGGGGCGCCGGCTGTACGATCGCCCCCGCCGCGGTGTGCCACCGATCCGCCGGCGGCACTCGGTGATAATGAACATATGCGCATGGAAACTCCTGCTTTTACACGCCGATTACGTCGACTCGCGGAGGTCCGGAATCCGGGCGCACGATTCGGTTGCTGACGCCGAACACCTGTTCCACTCGCTCTTCGGTGAGAACCGAATCGGTTGAGCCGGAGGCGACAACGCGCCCATTCTTGAGGGCGGCGACGCTGTGGCAGTAGCGCAGCGCCCAGGTCAGATCGTGCAGCGCCATAACTACAGTCAGGCCGCACTCCACCTGTATGTGCCGGATCAGCTCGAGAAGCTCGATCTGATAGCGCACGTCGAGGTGGGCGGTCGGCTCGTCGAGAAAGAGGAGGAGCGGTTGCTGCGCGAGCGCGCGTGCGAGAAAGACGCGACGAAGCTCGCCGCCGGAAAGGTCGGTGGCGATGCGGTCGGCGAGGGGTTTCGTGCCGGTGGACTCCATCGCGTCGTCGACGGCGGTGCGGTCTGCGTCCGAAAGAGGAGCGAGGCGGCGGCGGTAGGCGTAGCGTCCCATCGTAACGACCTCGCGTACGCGAAAGCCGAAGCCGATCTGCGGATGCTGGCTGAGAAAGGCGGCCCGCCGAGCGCGTGCCCGCTCGGGTATTCGGTGCATGTCGGTACCCTCGAGCAGCACGCGTCCGGTCGTCGGAGATAACAGCGCCGCGGCCACGCGAAGCAGCGTCGTTTTGCCGGCTCCGTTCGGACCGATTACGCCATACGTTTCCCCGGAGCGGACTGCGAGGCTCACATCCTCTATAATCGGGTGACTCCCGATTGCGAAGCTGACTCCATCAATCTCCAGCATATGCTCAACTCCATCGAACGAGGTTCCGGCGGCTGGCCAGAAGATAGAGGAAGAAAGGTACACCGAAGATGGCGGTCACAATGCCGGTGCGGAGCTCCACGGGACTGAAGATCGTGCGGGCGATGAGGTCGCTGAGGATGAGAAACGAGGCGCCGGCGAGAGCGGAGGCCGGCAACAGTCTCCGATGGTCGGGGCCGACGAGCAGCCGCACGATGTGCGGTGTTATGAGTCCGACGAATCCGATCATCCCGGAAACCGAAATGGCCGCCCCGGTTGTCAGCGATACCAGCGCCAGTACCAAGGCCTTGGTGCGTTCGACCGGGACTCCCATCGAGCGGGCCTCGTCCTCCCCGGACATGAGCGCGTTCAGATCGCCTGCGAAGTACCAGAGCGCCGCGCTGCCGATGGCGACGAAGGGGACGACCGCGGCAACGTGATCCCACCGGCGGCCGGTGAGATGGCCCATGAGCCAGTAGACGATCTGACGCAGCAATCCGTCCTCGACGAAGTGGTAGAGGATCGCGATAACGGCGCTGAAGAATGCGCTAACCGCGATTCCGGCGAGCAGGAGCGTCGCCATGTCGGTGCGACCGCCTTTCGTTGCGAGCACGTAAACGATCGCCGCGGCGAAGAGCGCTCCGGCGAATGCCGCCGCCGGAACCAGCCAGATGTGCATGAAGTGCCAGCCGAGAAACATCGCCACAACCGCGCCGAGCGACGCACCGGAGGAGACGCCGGCGAGACCGGGCGAGGCGAGCGGGTTCTTGAACAGCCCCTGCATCGCCGCGCCGCTGGTCGAAAGCGCGGCGCCGACGAGCCCCGCTACGAGCACCCGTGGCAGGCGAATGTTCCAGACAATCTCCGCGGCGGGGCTCGGAAGCTCGATCGAAAGACCGAGCGTCCGGGCGGCTATGATGCGCACGGTATCGAGGTACGGTACGCCGACCGTACCAATGGACGCGGCGAGCGCGGCGACGACAAACACGGTAATCCCGAGCGCGCCGAACACGAGTTGATGCGACGTGCGGGCCCGTGAGGCGCCCTCGGTTGCACGGACCGTCGCCGGGCGCGCGGCGGTTGCCGTCGGCGGTGCAGGTCGGGAAGCGGCCGCTTTCGGGGCGGGTGAATCGCGTCGCGTGGCGGGTGCGGCGACCGGTGACTCATTCATTGTTTTTCAACTCATTGTTCTTCAAATGCCGCCGGGTGGAGGATCTCCGCCAGCGATTCGATTGCACGGATGAAGTGATGATTCAACGCTTCGGCGTGGTCGATCGAATAGACGCGTTCTTCGCGCACGGCGGGTACCTCCCGCAGGACCGGATCGTTGCGTATCTCCTCGGCGTAGCCGGGCTCGGAGGCGGTCACGATCACCTCCGGGGCGAAGCTGATGATCGCCTCCTCGTTGACTTCCTGCCACCCCTCGATGCCCTCGGCCGCCGCGATGTTCCGGCCGCCTGCCATTTCGATGACATCGTGAATCGAGGTGTCGGTGCCGGCGGTCGTACCCCAGCTGTTCAACGGAAGCACGTCCGGGCGCGAACGACCCTCGATCGCCTCGGCAATCCGGTCGTAGCTGTCGTAGAAGTCGGCGACGAGCGCCTCCGCCTCCTCGTCGTTACCGGTGATCTCACCGATCCGGAGGATGTTCTCCATCGCATCGTCGACGCCGCCGAAGGCGGTGAAGGTATAGGTGTCGATACCGAGATCGCGAAGCTGTTGGACGGCATCCTGGTCGCTCCACACGGCGACGAGCACGATGTCCGGTCCGGCGCCGATAACCAGCTCGGGGTCGATCTGCTCGATCTGTACCATGTGATCGGTGACCCGGTCGTCGACGTACGACCACTGCGGATCGGCGGCGTAGGTGGTCACGCCGACGACGCGAGCCGGATCGACGATCGAAAGCACGATGTTGTCCATTGCCAGCCCGGCGGAGAAGATGCGTTGCGGCGGCTCTTCGAGAACGATCTCGACTCCCAGGCCATCCTCGACGGTGCGGGGGAAGGCGGAGAGCAGCGCCGGCGTCGCGAGGGCGAGCAGCGCAACGAGCGCGACGCTTCGGGCCGACCGAAATAGCATCGACCTACGAAAACGAATAGAAACGATTGATGTAAACACAGGCAGTAACCTCCGAAACGGTGTTTTGGAGGCCCGCGCGATCGGAAAACAGTGGCAGGGGAACCGAACACGCCGGCGATTACACGCCGGACTGAGCGACGGGCGGCCCCGGTCGCATGTGCGTTCCCGCGCCGGCCTTTCCCACGAAGGCGGGCACGTCCGTCGACACAGGCAGGTTTCCTGGCTTCCGGCGCCATAACGGATACGTTCTTCCCGCGCTCAACGCGCAGTGACCGCACCCGGCTTCTTGCCGGTAACAGTGGCGGGGCCGCTCGGGATTCACACCCGATTCCCTTTTACCCTTGCCGCGGAACTCCCGCGGCAGAGGCACCTGAGTCGCGCCGCCGCTCCCGTATTCCAGTAACACGGCGACGGAGTGAAGCGTATCAAGCTCATCGAGATGTGGCAAGGCACCGTTCCGGGGGCACCGTTCCGGGGGCGCGCCGGAATGTATCCTCCGGCGGAGCGACCCTTCGAGGTGCTTCCGCCCCGGATCGCCGAGGCCGTGTTTCGGTCGATCGTCTTCTCATCGACCCCGAGAGCCTTCGCGATCTTGATAATCTTGAAAGAAATTACCCGCGCGAATGAGATCGTCCATTGACTCGATACGACTATGGGTATACCGTTGCGGCTAATTTCTACGGTAAGTCTAATAAAGTTAATACAAAGAATATCGGGTAATACCCACAAAGGGTAATATTCACAATTCGCTTTAGGTGGTGCGTAATGCTCAAGAATTTGTCTATCGGCGCGAAACTCATACTGGTCGGGTCCCTGATTCTTCTGGTCCCGCTCGCGCTTGTCGGGGTGTACTCGGTCATGACGGCGACCGACGGTTTGACCGATCTTGCCGAGGAACAGCTCTACTGGCGGTCGTTTGAGATTGCTACCGGCATCGACAACGTCTTCGATACTCAGGTGAAGACCGCGCGTCAGATCGCGCTGTCGCCGTCGGTTATTGCTGCGGCGGAGGCGATCGAGCGTGGCGGGGACCGTACGGAGTCCCCCGAGGTTGGCGAGCTCGACAACTACCTCGCCGGCATCCGAGAGGCAAGCGGGATCCGTGAGGACTACCACGGATTGATTCTCACCGATACACGGGGGGTTGTTGTTGCTTCATCGGAGGAGAGCTACATCGACGTGGACGTAGGCGACCGCGCGTATATCCGTACTGCACTCGCCGGCGAGCCGAACACCGGTGCGGCCGGGCTCAACCGGGTTACCGGCCAGCCGTTCGCTCCGGTGGCGGCGCCGGTGACCGACGGGGACGGGACGGTGATCGGCGCATTCGCCATGATCGTTGATACCGGCTTTGTTTCCGATCTCGTCGCCGAATCCGTCGCCGGAGAAACCGGGTACGCATTCGTTGCGGGATCCGACGGTGTGGTGATCGCACACCCCAACGCCGACCATATCTTCGAGCTTGATGTTGACGATATCGCCGGCATGGAAGAGATCGGTGTGGCAATGGTCGCCGGACGGCGCGGTGTCGAAGGGTATAATTTCGAGGGAAGCGAGCGTACGGCGGGATTCGCCCCGATTGAAACAACGGGGTGGAGTGTTGCTCTGACCATGCCGGACGAGGAGTTCCTCGCTCCTGTGATCGTGGTGCGAAACGCGGTGCTCATAATCGCGGTTGTCGCGTTTGCAATCGGTGTCGTGGTCTTTATAGTATTCGCACGCTCGATCTCGAATCCGGTGGCCGAAGCGGCCGAATTCACCCAGGTCGTCTCGACGGGTGATGTTTCCCGGCCGGTGCCCGACTACGCGTTGAGGCGTGGGGACGAGCTGGGAGTTCTCGCCAAGTCACTGGACAGCATGCAGAAGGCGCTCTCCGAAGTCGTTCAGAATATCCGTAGCGCCGGGGACAACGTTTCCTCCGGTAGCGAGCAGTTGAGCTCGACAGCGCAGGAGATGTCCCAGGGAGCAAGCGAACAGGCATCGTCGGCGGAAGAGGTCTCTTCGTCGATGGAGCAGATGGCTGCGAACATTCAGCAGAACTCCGATAACGCGCAGGAGACCGACAAGATCGCACAGAAATCCGCCGTGAACGCCGAGCAAGGGGGCCAGGCGGTCGAGAAAACGGTGGAAGCGATGAAGGAGATCGCAAACAAGATCACGATTATCGACGAAATCGCACGGAACACGAATCTGCTGGCGCTGAATGCCGCGATCGAGGCCGCCCGAGCCGGCGAGCATGGAAAGGGATTTGCGGTTGTTGCGAGCGAGGTGCGAAAGCTCGCCGAGCGCAGCCAGAAGGCGGCGGCGGAGATAGCGGATCTGTCCGAACGGAGCGTCGGTGTTGCCGAGGAGGCGGGCGAGATGCTGCGGCAGATCGTGCCGGACATCAAGAAAACCGCCGAGCTGGTCCAGGAGATCAGCGCCGCAAGCGCCGAGCAGACTGCCGGAGTGGAACAGATTAACACTGCGCTGTCGCAGCTCGACACTGTCGTGCAACAGAACGCTTCCGCTTCCGAAGAGACCGCGTCAATGGCCGAGGAGCTCAGCGGCCAGGCCGAACAACTGCAAAACACGGTAAGCTTCTTCACAATTGCCGAGACAAGCGTGGGCAGAAGAGCCCCACGGACGGCAAGGCTTGAAGCCGGAGCTTCCGGCGCCCGAGGCCGTGCGGGCGATGGTCGCGCAACCGATAAACGAGTAACTGATGGTCGGACAACGAATGGGCAGCCAACCGATGGATCGGCTGGGTTCCGACCGCGTTCGACGACCGGCAACCGCAAGAGCGTCGAAACGGGAATAATGGTTGCGCCTGACGACGGCAACGGCGGCGGATCGGATGCCGAAGACCTCGAGTTCGAGGAATTTTAGGAGGGATGAGCATGGCAGCAACAGCATCGACCGGCGTAGTCGGCAGCCAGTATCTGACGTTCGAGATCGATCGAGTGCAATACGCCTTTGACGTTGCTCAGGCTCAGACGGTTCTCGAGCACCGCGAGGTGACTCATATTCCGCGCATGCCGGAGTACATGCGCGGAATCATCGATTTCCGCGGACGGGGTCTCCCGGTTATCGATCTCCGGCGCAAGCTCGGATTGCCCGGTATGGAGTCGGAAACGGACTTCATGATCATTGTGCTCGAGATTCGCTACGAGGAACACCAGTTGAGCGTCGGAGTAACCGCCGACACGGTACGAGCGGTCACGCATATCGAAGAAGAGGCGATCGAAGAGGTTCCATCGATCGGACCGGGTATCGACACTCGTTTCATATACGGCATCGGGAAGCACGACGAGCAGTTCGTTATCATCCTGAACCCTGAGCGGATTTTCCGCGACGATGAGCTGGACGCGTACGCGGCCACGGCGGAGCGCACGGGAGCTCAAAATGAGTCATAAGCTCATTGGGCGTGGCCGGTGGATACCTCGGTCGTAGTCGTTGTGCCGAGACAGCGGGTTTAACCGATCGGGAGTTTGGCGGAATAGTACGACAGATTCCTCGAGCATACTTCCAATCTTGTGAAAGCCGGCACAACGGCATACCATATGCTGCAACGGGAGGTTGGATTCGGTGGAACGAGGGACTACGGGCGGCGACGACCATATCCATCTCGCCGCGATCGTGTTTACCGATATCGCCGGGTATTCACGGATGATGGAGGACGATGCCGATCGCACGATCGCCGTGCTCGAGCGCCATAACGGGCTCGTCCTGCCGCTCGTCGAGCAGTACGACGGCGAAGTGATAGACGCAATCGGAGACGGGCTCTTTCTGCTCTTCCCGTCGGTGCGCGCGGCGGTCGACTGCTCGCTTGCAGTCCAGGGTGCGATCTCCGAGCACAATGGGCGTGCCGCAACTGCCGAATGTTTTCACCTCCGCATCGGCGTACATATTGGTGAAGTGCGAAGGAAAGACGGCAAGGCATTCGGGAACGGGGTGAACATCGCCGCACGAATCCAGCCGTGCGCCCAACCCGGCGGTGTGTGCGTGAGTGACGACGCTGTGCGCCAGCTCTCCAGCGCGCGCGAGCTCGAGCTGCGCTCGATCGGGAAACCCGAGCTGAAGAACATCTCTCGCCGAATCGAGCTCTATCGGATCGTGACCGGCCACGAGGTAGAGCTGGAGGCCACCGATTCCGGGGGAATCAGTGAGCTCGACGCTATTAAGCAGCAGGTTCTCGATGAGCGACAGAAGATGGCCCGTCGTCGCGAAGAACGCACGGGTGCCGCGACCGATTCCCTCGAGCACCGAATCGAAGGCACCGTATACGCGTTCGTCGAACGGGCAATGGATAGTGCGCTTCGGAAGTGGGACGAGCTGCCGGCGGAGAAGAAAGCGCGCATGAGCGCGGAGCTCGAGCGTGGCGGGAAACCGGGCAGCGGCGATCGGAGCGTCGTTGTGAATCTCGGCTCCTCCAGATCTCCTTCGAAGGTTACGGTGCGGACCGACGGCAAGCGCGGCGGCTCCGATGTCGGCTTCGGAGCGGCGGCGACCGCCGGCTTCGGTTTCGGCTACTTCTTCCTCGGCTACGGGTGGATGCTCTGGCCGTTTCTGCTCCTGGGCTTGCTCCCCCTCGGATCGGGGCTATCGAAGTGGTGGAAGTTTCGTGCCGGCGAGGTGCAGGCCCGACAGCACAGAGCCGCCGAACTCGAACGAGTGCTGCTGCAATGTGCGAGCGAGGTCGGCGGCCGGCTTACCGTTGTCCAGGCTGCATCGGTCACTCAGCGCCCCCTCGACGAGGTGCAGGAGACGCTCGAGAACATGACGGCTAAGGGATACGTCGTGCAGAACGTGCGCGAGTCCGGCGTCATGGAGTTCGAGTTTCCATCGTTGACCCGGTAAAAGCGTTTTGCCCGGCTTCAGCCCGGCCGCGCCGTCGCAGTCCCGATCCGGGCGCTCTGCAGCAGAAATCGCCCGCCTCCGTGTACCGCGCCGCCGACCATTGAATTGGAGAAGGCCGCTCCGGCGGCGAACGAAGCGTCGGCCATTGCGTGACGTGCTTCGGTGTCCGAACCGTTCATCACCGATCGCAGCAGATTATGCGCGATCAGCGACGCAGCTGCAGCCGCATGTGCCCGGCTGAGCGCGTTCTTCTGCCGTCCGCTGTATGCCTCCACCGCGTGTACCAGCGCGTCCATCCCGGTCGCCGCGGTAATGCGGGGCGGGAGGTTTACGGTCATCTCCGGGTCGAGAATCGCAGAGTGCGGAGTCATGAGATAGAAGATGTATTCGCGCTTCAGCTGCCCGTTCCGGTCGGCCAGAACCGCTACAAGCGTCGCCTCGCTACCATACTCACGCCCTTTGCCGTGTCGAGAACCGAGCCACCTTCTCGATGTGCCCGAGCGACTCGAGGGTCGGATCGCTCACGATCATCGGGCGAGTTGCGGCGAAGAGCGATAACTCGTGTGCCACGTGGGCGAGGGCGTTCCTTCCGGAGATCAGCTTGGTGGCATTCCGGAACACATAGAGCTCGGGGAGGTTCATACGGAGCGTTCGCATTGCCGGGAGCGCGGCAGGAGCACGCGTTGATAAGTCGGCGGATTGCGTACGGACGGCGAGCGGATCTAGTTAGCATCATCCCCCAAGAGTTCCTCTATCTGAATATCTTACGCAGGACGCGCATGCCCAGGTTCCTGTGCGGGTAGGCGATCGGAAGGTCGATGCCGGCCGGCTGCACAAGCACGCTCTTCGTGTGACTGAACGTATCGAAGCCGGCCTTGCCGTGCTGTTTCCCCATGCCGCTGTGACCGATGCCTCCGAACGGCAGACGTTTGCTCGAGAAGTGCAGAAGCGTACAGTTGATTCCGCCGCCGCCGAACCGCAGTCCGCCTATAACCGTGTCACCGATCGAGCGTTCGCGGGCAAAGAGATAGAGCGCCAGCGGACTCGGGCGCGCGCGGATAGCGGCAACCGCCTCGTCGATCGAATCGAACGGGACGATCGGAAGAATCGGGCCGAAAATCTCCTCCTCCATGACCGGCTCATTCCAGGAAGCGGGGTAGAGGATGGTCGGCTCGATATAGAGGGTGTCGGCGTCGTGACCGCCGCCGTGATATATCGAATCGGTGTCGAGCAATGCGAGCAGTCGTTGGAAGTGCTTGCGGTTGATGATACGCCCGTAGCTCTCACTCTCCGCGGGATCCTCTCCGTAAAACGAGCGCACCGTCTCCCGCAGCCGGTCGGCGAGCTCGGCGGCGATCCGCCGGTCGGCGAGCACATAGTCGGGCGCGACGCATGTCTGGCCGGTGTTGTTGTACTTACCCCATGCGAGCTTGCGCGCTGCCGTCGATAGGTCGGCGGAGGCGTGTACGATAGCCGGGCTCTTCCCTCCGAGCTCGAGCGTCACCGGAGTGAGCTGCCGAGCCGCCCTCTGCATGACGCTGCGTCCGACCGTCGCGCTCCCGGTGAACA
>SLIN01000168.1 GCA_007135605.1 Spirochaetales bacterium
CGCTGCGTATTCTGCCAGAACTGGCCGATCGCGCACGAGGGACGGGGGCGCGAGATCGACGACGAAGAGCTGGCCGAAACCATGCTGCGTATCGAGCGTCGCGGGTGTCCCAACATCAACCTGGTCACTCCGACACATATCATGCCGCACATTTTGAATGCGACGCGAATCGCCGCGAGGAAAGGAATGCGCACGCCGCTCTGTTACAACACCGGCGGATATGAGCGTGCGGAGGTTGTCCGGATGCTCGACGGAATCGTCGACATTTACCTGCCCGATCTGAAATTCATGGATGCGGCACGCGGGGAGAAGTATCTGGGTGGCGCGCCCGATTATCCGGAGAACGCGAAGGCGGCCATTCTCGAGATGCACCGCCAGGTCGGGGTGCTCGAAACGGATTCGGCCGGGGTGGCGCGAAGGGGTGTCATGATCCGGCACCTCGTTATGCCGAACCACGTTTCCGATCCGCTCGAGTTCGTCGACTGGGTTGCCGCGAATCTGCCGAAATCGACGTACGTGAACATCATGTCGCAATACCGGGTGGAACACGAGGCGTTTAACTACCCCGATATCTCCCGGTCGATAACCTCCGAGGAGTTCGTGTCGGCGATCGAGCACGCGAAGGAGGTCGGCCTTACCAACCTCGACGATCGTTCGCTGTCAAACTACGAGTCGCACCGGCGGCGCATGTAGGGACACGGCGCACAGGTTGCACCGGCGCGGCATGTAGCGTCACCGCGTGCGAGTCGCACCGGCGGCGCATGTAGTTACACCCACCGCCCCGGAATCGACGTTCCGCAACGCGGACACCTTCCATCCTCCAGCCGCATCTCCTCGACCACGAAACCGAGCCGGTCGATTACCACCTCTCCGCACGACGGGCAGTAGGTATCTTCTGCCTCGTGGCCGTCCACCCGCGCGATATAGACGAATCGCACGCCGGCATCGCGCGCAACCGCGCGGGCGTTCTCGAGCGTGGAAACCGGCGTCGGCGGCAGGTTGCGCAGTTGGTACAGCGGGTAGAAGCGAGCGAGATGCAGCGGGGTGTCCGGCCCGAGCTCATCGACGATCCATTGCGCCAGCCCGCGGATCGAGCTCTCGTCATCGTTCAGCGTCGGTATGACCAGGTTCGTCACCTCGATGTGTACGCCGGAGCGCTTCAGCCGGCGGGCGGTGTCCTGCACGACACGCAGCTCGCCGCCGCACCTGCGCCGGTAGAACTCCGGGTCGATGCTCTTCACGTCGAGGTTCACCGCGTCGAGCTTGTCGACGAGCGCGGCGAGCGGCTCCTCGGCGATGTATCCGCTCGTGTGGACGAGGTTCATCATCCCCGCCTCTTTTGCGAGTTTCGCCGTATCGTGGACATACTCGTAGTAGGCCACCGGTTCGCCGAAGGCGTAGCTGATCGCGTGCACCTCGTTGGCCCGCGCATGCTCCACGATTCGCTGCGGCGGCAGATCGTACGTTTGCACCTCTTCGGGGTCCACGAGTGCCATATCCCACACTTCACAGAACGAGCATTTCAGCGGGCAACCTGCCGTCGAGATCGAAAGCGCGCGACGACCGGGGGTGACATGGAAGTACGGCTTGCGCTCCACCGGATCGATCTGGACGAGCGCCGGCGTTCCGTACACCAACGTATGGCCGACCCCGTCGCGGTTCATCCGAACGCGGCAGATACCGCGCCGGCCCGGTTCGATCCGGCAGCGGTGCGGGCAGAGCGTACACTCCAGCGTTCCGTCGACTGCCTCCCGAAACCAGGGCGATTGCCGGGTGCCGTCGCCGGCCTCGGCAAACTCCGGCGGCACGGCATCGTCGGGCGGCGAACCGACGTCCGGCCGCGCCGCGTCTCCGGTGTCGCGCCCCCTTGTTGTGAGATAGCCGAGCGCACCGCCGCCGATTGCCGCGGCGCCGGCGCCGGCGGCCAGCCCGAGCTTCAGGAAGCGTCGGCGGCTGGAATCGGTCCGTTCTTCAGGTTGATGCTCTCCCATACGACCTCCCTGGAACAAGTAATACGACAAATGCGGTCACATTCCCGATCGCCGCCAGCAGGCATCCGGCAACGATGCCGAAAACCGGTACGACGAGCACCCCCGCCACGATCGCGCCGAAACACGCGCCGAACAGCTCTGTTCCGTACACCGCACCGGTGGCCCGTTCGGCCTGCCGGTGCGTCGCCAGACAGCACGCGGTCGCCAGCGGGAAATCCACCCCGTTGAGCACACCGGCGAAAAAGGTCAGAGCGAAGAAGAGCGCGAAGAGTACCCCCGGCGATTCAACGGTTGCGGCGACCGGCAGCATGACGGCGATGAGCGCGGCGAAGACGGCGATCGCCAGCTGCACCGCCCGGAGCGTACGCACCTCCGACCTCTTTCGTACGAATCGGTGTGTGGCAGCGGCACCCGCCGCCAGTCCGGCCATGAACCCGGCGGTGATGAGCCCGATCATCTCGTACACGAATCCGTAGATACTCTGAAACGTGAACAGAAGCGCGATCTGCAGGGTGATGGTCGACAGTCCGGTCGTGAATACCGCGAAGAGTACGGCGAAGCGGTGCGCCGGGCCGCCGGCAGCGCCGGCCGCTTGCCGTCGCGATCCCAATCGCAGCGCGGTCACGATTCCGATACAGAGCAAGACCGCCGGCACGATCCACCACGGGCGTACCCGCAGCATCGCGCGAAAGACCGAGGCATGCTCGGCCCGCGTCAACTGATTCCAGAACGCGAGGGTGTGGAGATAGCCGATCGGTCGGAAGTCGGAGTTGATGAAGTAGCGCTCGTTCACCGGCGGCAGATCGTCGGCTGCTCGTTCCAGCTCGTCGAGCGACCCCGGCATGAGAGCGGCGGCAGCCGGTGCGCTCAGATGCGCTTCGCCGCTCCGGCCGTGGCGGAGCAGAATCTCGTTGATCCGGAGTATCGGTCCCTGCTCCAGCAGGATCGCGAACTGCCCCGGGGAGAATCCGGGCGCATCCACTCCGCGATCGTCGTAGCGCGAGCGAAGGATCGCCGGATCGGCGGAAATCGATCCCTCTCCCACCGAGGCGAAGAAGCGTATATGCCGGTCGCCGGCGGCCAGAATGCTCGGAAAGACGCGACGGAGGGTATGGTAGATCGTTGCGTTCCGATTCGCCACCGGCGCGCTGCGGAGTCCGGGCGTCGAATCAGCGCCGATGGCGAACACTCCGCCCGGCGCCAGCCGGCGCGAGGCGTGACGGAAGAATTCCTCGGTGTAGTAGCGGTTCAGCGCCGCGGTGGCCGGATCCGGCACATCGACGATAATCAGGTCGTAGGTGCCTGCTTCGGCTCGGAGGAACTGCCTGCCGTCACCGTGGATAAGCCGAACCTCATCGCGGTCGAGCGCCGCGATCGTATCGCGATGAAGGTACGTTCGTGCCGTCTCGGTGACCACCGGGTCGAGCTCCACGTAGTCGACCTGTTCGACCGGATGCCGCAGAATCTCGCGAAGCGACCCGCCGAGCCCTCCTCCGATGAGAAGCACGCGCCTGGGGTCTGGGTGCTGCGTCATCGCGAAGTGGGCGGAGACGATCGCCTCGTGCTCCTCGAAGGCCGCGTCCGAGCCGGCAGCAAAGAGCAGGTTCCCGCTCTGAAAAAAGCTGTGCTGCCCGTTTCGCCGCGCGATCGAAACCGCCCCGTAGCGCGACTGATGAACCGACAGTAGCTCGTGCTCGGGAGAGAAGAAGCGCCACTGGAGGCGATACGCCCACGAATCGATCTCCCCGAGAAAGGGGGCCGCGGCGAGCGCGGCGACGAAGGCACCCCAGAGCAGCACGTGAAAGCGACCGCGACGTTTGCGCGTGGCCACGAGCGTCGCAAAAGCCATTACGAGCACCACGGCCACGGCGATCTCCAGCTGGTTCAGCGCGCGAACGAGCACGAGGCTGAACAGCACTCCGCCGATCGCGTTGCCGACCGCCTCCACGACGTAGGTTTTGTCTGCGCCTCCGGTCTCGTTGCTTCTGTCGTGCAGCCGCCACAGCCGCGCAAGCAGAACGAACTGGGCGCCGAGCAACAACCCGACCGGCGCGGTTACGAGCGCCGAGGCGATCAGCATGTCGACCATCGAAAGGTAGGCCCCCGGATCGACCGGAAAGAGCGATCGCAACGCCCGAATCACGATAACCGTCGCCGGAAGCAGCGCCACCGAGGCGGCGGCGATGAGCCGGGGGGCAACCGCGCGCCCGGTGCGCCTGGCAAAGAGTCCTCCGAGGCGACTGCCGATGCCTACCCATACCATCCATGCGGCAAGCATGACGCCGAGCGACAACTCGTTCCCGTGGAAGATCATCAGCAGCTCGCGCAACAGTACGATCTGCCCGATGTGACACAGCGCACCGAAGGAGA
>SLIN01000097.1 GCA_007135605.1 Spirochaetales bacterium
CATAGCGTTCTTCCTGTATACGCCGCCAAGTAGTCCAAGTTGGTCGGGAACCATGTCCGGTCGGAAGTGAGTTCGCAGCGGTGGAAAAAACTCTGCAGGATCTACGTCTTTTGCTCCCACAATGAAGGCCCTCTTGCGTGTTTGAGGCACACCATAGTCAGCCGCCAGCAAAAGGCCGGACCACACTTTAAATCCGCGGCAAGCAGCCCAATGAAGAATTTCCTTATGTTCAAGAGAACCGATTAGTTGCGGCACGTTTTCCATGAGGAAGATACGCGCACCGGACCGGTCGATTACTTCCATGAACGGTATCCACAACTTCTTGCGCGGATCATCGACTCGTTGCTTATTGAGCAAGCTGAATCCCTGGCAAGGCGGGCCACCGATTACGATTTCAGCCTCCGGGATCTCTGTTCTTGAATCCCGGAGAATATCCACAATATCGCCGGGAAAACACACAGGATCGAAATTCAAGTTGAATGTATTCGCGGCAAACTGATTGAAGTCATTTGCCCATACGGTTGTGAATGGATGTCCACTGAGCCACTCGAACCCGACCGTCAGACCGCCTGCGCCCGAGAAAAGATCAATCACTCGGATTCTGTCCGCCACCCTTTTACCTCCAGCTCATAACGATACGAATGTTAGCGGTGAGTGTCGACTGCGTGCAGTCTATCATGACATATATTGCAAAATGTGACGAGATTCTCGAGCTCGCTTTTGCCCCCATGTGCATGATGAACGATATGGTGGACCTCAAGAAAGCGAGGATCCGACCGGTTCCACTCCTCATGTGTCCAACCACATTTCGGATTCCGGCATCGATAATCATCCCTTCGAAGTACTTCGCGACGTATGTGATCAGGGACGTTTCGGTCATGTGGCGGTGTCTGGCGATCTTGTTCAAGTACATAAACTCCGACAGCGAGTGACGGATTCCCTGAGGTTTTCGTAGTAATCGGCCAACCGTGCTCGGTTCGCAGTTCACGGACTCGTCGCGCCCACTCGCTTCCTTTCGCGACATAGCGGAGCTCCTCACCGGTAACAGCATTTCCGACATTTCGTCGCAGATATTCAAGGATTCGATCTTGCATCGACAAATCTGTCTTCCGGATCTCGTTCGCAACGTTCCATCTATAGGCTGCGTCACGATCTTGTCGTTCATCCACTAGAACGTAGTCGTTTGGACCCATCTCCGAGATATCTACATGAACATCGTCGATTTCATTTTCTTGAAGCATCTCGCTCGCAGCCATGCCGGTGATGATCTTCCAGCCGAACTGGACCCGCAATTCGCGGACACGCCGAGCCCACTCGCTGATACCTGCCACCAACGCAAGTTCCTTCTCCGAAAGAGTGACACGTGGATATTCGCGAAAATAGGCTAATAGTCGATCACGCGCAGACATAGTAAGGCCGTTGGGCACAAGACTTTTCCCCAAGCTTCGAAGTGTTTCGAAGGCGGGAACGAGTCCGCGAACACGGTTACGCAAGTCCTCAGTACGACTCGACGATTCGAACGATTCAAGTGTTTCCCGTAATTCGTGGAGAAGGGAATCAGTGTCGTTCATACCCGGTAAGGAGAATAACAGCACATCGCACTCAGTGCCACTTAACACAATCTTCAGTGGGGCAGGATGATACTCGCCGTCTGCACCGACGCAGTGCCGTTTCTGCCGCCCGGTTCGGCGAGCTACTGTCACGCGGCAGCGGTCGGCCGCGCTCATGTTCGAGCACTCACCGCCGGCAAGCCAGGGGAACGCTACATTCTCGCGGGAACCGACAGCCGTATCCTTGACTGATCAAATTGCAGCAGCCACGTCCGTTGTGGTACTCTACGCACTGCCATGGATGCCTCGGCGACTGAGCAGCACGGCGCGCACTTGAGCGGGGCAGAAACCGCCGAACGACTCGTACGCGAAATCTCCCGGATTATCCGCGGGAAAGAGGAATTCCTTCGGCGGTTCGTCACGTGTCTGATCGCCGGCGGCCACGTGTTAATCGAGGATGTTCCGGGTCTCGGGAAAACGACGGTAGCGAAAACGCTCGCGCGACTGGTCGCCAGCGGAAATCCGGGGCCGTTGCCTGAGGTCATCGGCGTGCCGTTTCGCCGCATTCAGTTCACCCCCGATCTGCTGCCGTACGACATCACCGGAGTCGACATCTACGACCCCGACAGCCGCCGATTCGTCTTCCAGCCCGGCCCGATTTTCGCAAGTATCGTGCTCGCCGACGAGATCAATCGTTCGACGCCGAAGGTGCAGAGCGCGCTGCTGGAGGTCATGGCCGAGCATCAGGTCACCGTCGGCAACGCGACCCACCATATGGACGAGCTCTTTTTTGTCATGGCGACGCAGAACCCGCTGGAGCTGGAAGGAACCTATCCGCTGCCGCTTGCCCAGCTCGACCGCTTTCTCATGCGGCTCGCCCTCGGCTACCCGGATTTCGAGACGGAGTTCGCCATCCTCAAGGACGACCCGTCGCACAATGAAATGCCGCAGGTCCAACCGATATGCCGCAAGGCGGATGTGCTGCGAGCGCGAAGCGAGGCTGCGCGGGTGCACTGCGACGATCGGCTCATCCGTGCGGTCGCCGGCATCTCCCGCCGAAGCCGGGAGGATGAGGCGGTTGCCTACGGCATCAGCCCGCGTGGCGGGCTCATGCTCATTGCCGCATGCCGCGCATACGCGCTCTGTAACGGCCGCGATTACGTTGTCGACGAGGATATCCGCGCCCTTTCGGTCGAGGTTCTCGCCCACCGGCTTCGAATGCGCGATCCGCGCGCCAACGCCGCCGAGCTCATCGACTCGTATACCAGGGCGGAGATCGAGCAGGTCCCGCACCGCGTTCCTCGCCATGCCTGAGCTTCGTTCTCCGTTGACCGCGCGTGGCTGGGCCTTTCTCGCCCTTTCGAGCGCGGCACTCACCGCCGGGCTTGCCCGAGCGGAGCTCGCTACGCTTCTGTGGGGGAGCCTTTTTTTCTTCCTGTGCATCGCCTCTACGGCGCTTACGCCGGCGTGGGCGGCGACGATTCGCCGTAGGCTTCGCTCGGCCGACGAGCCGCCTCGGCTTCGCTGCGCGAGGAGCCGCGCCGAGGAGGGAGAGCCGCTGGCGTTCTCCGTCCACGGTTTCGCACGCTTTGCATCGAGAGTGCCGGCGGTCGGGGTCGTGATGCGGATCGAGTGGGATTGGCGAGGACTCCGGTACGCATGGGCGGAGATCGAGTGTTCCGGAGTTGACGATGAGCGGATCTCGGTGACGCTTCCCGGACGCGGGCGGTACGATATGCGTCTCTCGCTCATCGTGCGCGACACGCTCGGCTTCGCCCGCGTGGTCTTGCCGGTAGCAGACGCCCCGTTCGCCGGCGGCCGGACGGCCGCCGCGCCTGCCGCCGCCGCGCCTGTCGCCGCCGCACGGCAGCCGGCCGCCACGTGCATTCACGTCCTCCCGCGGCCCGTTCCGTATGTGCCGTCGCTGCCGCGAGTCTTCGGTGGCGGGCGGAGTGCACCCGACCGCCGAGAACGGATGCGCAGTGACGATCTACTGGAGGTGCGCCGCTATGTCCCCGGTGACGACCCCCGTCGGATCAACTGGAAGGCATTCGCACGACACGGGGAGCTGCTCATACGCATCGGCGAGGAGATTCCACGACCGCGCGGGCATGTGCTCTGCGTGTTGCATGCCGGAGTGCCGGAGGGTATCGAAGAGGAGAGCGCGCTTGCGCTCATCGACCGGTCTGTCTCAATTCTCCTGCGCCTCGTCGAGGAGCTCGTCGCCCGCCGGCAGAGCTGCGACGTGCTTCTGCCGGTCGGAGGGGCGAGCGCCGAGTCGCACATGGAGCGCAGTGGACAGCAGTGGATGGAACCGGGATCACCCCCGGAGCGACCCGAGCCGCTTGAACGACTGCGGGCGCGCCTGGCCGATCTCGCGCCTGCAGACGTGCTTCCTGCATTTCCCGAAGAGGGGGAACCGCATATATTCGTGGTCATGCCCGTCGGATCGGGCGGTAGCGCCGGCGATCCGCTTCCGGAGATCGAGCGGCGACGACTCCAGGCCGCGGTCTTTCTCGTCGCCCCGCCGGCGGACGGGGAATTGCCGGGCGGCCGCCGTGCGCGCGAGCGCGGCGGAACGCCGCTCGCGCCGCCGACGGTGGGCGACGCGCCGCCCGGCGACCCACCGTACACCCGCCTGCCGTCGAACGATCGCAGGCTCTTACAAGAACGGGTTGAGCGCGATATGCTGAACATACAATCGTCGCTCTCGCGGAACGCCTATGTCGAACTGGTTTAGCATCCGCCGCTATGTGACTCTCCAGATTCTCCGCGCCGGCGCTTTCGTGCTGCTCGGCGTTCACTACCA
>SLIN01000223.1 GCA_007135605.1 Spirochaetales bacterium
GCCGTTCGGCGGTCGGCCCGCCCCACCGGAACGGTGTGAGCGGGCGCGAGGTGTTAACATCATCACTCTATCTAAATGAACCGGTTGATCTCCGCTTCCACCCACTCGCGGCGGCCGGAAGTGATCTCGATCGGTGCCTTGTCGAGGATGTACTTCTCGAGCGAGTCGAAGTCGTGCTTGCCGGCGACGATTTCCGCGCCGATACCGCTCTTCCAGCTGGAGTACCGGTCGGCGACGAACGTATCGACGGTGCCTGCGTCTTTCATCCGGGCGGCGATCTCGAGTCCGCGCGCGTAGGTGTCCATGGCGGCGATATGACCGAGGAAGATGTCGTCCGGCTCGAAGCTGCCGCGGCGAAGCTTGGCGTCGAAGTTCATGCCGCCCGGTGCGAGCCCGTCGGTGTGAAGCACTTCATACATGACCGCGACCGCCTCGGGGATGCTCGTGGTCATCTGGTCGGTGTCCCAGCCGAGCAGGTAGTCGCCCTGGTTCGCGTCGAGGCTGCCGAGCATGCCGTTCTGGCGGGCGAGGCGAATCTCGTGCTGGAAGGTGTGTCCGGCAAGGATCGCATGGTTCTGCTCGATGTTGATGCGGAAACGGTCGGCGAGGCCGTAACCCAACAGGAAGGCGAGGATGTTGCCGACGTCGTAATCGTACTGGTGGGCGGTCGGCTCCTTCGGTTTCGGCTCGACGAGGAGCTGCCCGTTGAAGCCGATCTTCTTTGCGTAGTCGGCCGCCATTTCGAGAAAGCGTGCCATGTTGTCGAGCTCGAGCTTCATGTCGGTATTCCAGATGGTGTCGTACCCTTCACGGCCGCCCCAGAAGACGTAGTTGTGCCCGCCGAGCTCCTTGGTGACCTCCATCGCCTTCTTTACCTGGCCGGCGGCGTAGGCGAATATATCGGCGTTGCAGCTGGTCGCCGCTCCGTGGGTGAAGCGCGGGTGCTGAAAGAGGCAGGCGGTGCCCCACAGCAGGTCGACCTTGTGCTCGCCCATCAGCTGCTTGGCGAGCGAAACGATCTCGTCGAGGTTACGGTGACTCTCGCGAAGCGTCTCTCCTTCCGGTGCGATATCGCGGTCGTGAAAGCAGAAGAAGTCGATGTCGAGCTTGTCGAGTACTTCAAAAAGCGCATGCATGCGCGCTTTCGCCTGCTCCATCTTGTCGGTGATCGAGAGCCAGGGGCGGATGTTCACGCCGACACCGAACGGGTCGGAGCCGTCGCCGGTCATCGTGTGCCAGTAGGCGACCGAAAAGCGCAGATGCTCGCGCATCGTCTTTCCGGCGACCTTCTTGTCCGGGTCGTAGAACTTGAAGGCGAACGGATTGTCCGATTCCGGGCCCTCATACTTGATCTTGGGAACGTTCGGGAAGAACTCTTTACTCATGTGTGTGCCTCCTCAATCTTGGGTGCGGCCGGTGTCCTTCGCTCGGTCGGGCCTATGGCCGGCAGGGGCACATGGACCGCCGGGGCGATCGGCCCGCCGCGGGAACACGCACCGACGGGAACACGCCACCGAGCCACATGACGGACGGCCGCTACCGCATGGTACCCCCGAAACAGGAATTACGAAAGCAATTTTTAAAAATGGTGAGGTAAATTGTGCGGCGGGATGTCGTGCGCGCGAAGCGAATGATTGCCGGGGGGAGTGGCGCGGCGGTGCCCGGCCCTGCCCCCCCGGAGCGCCCGGCGCGTTTGTAGGCTATTTCGTTCAATTCACAGACGCAATAAATTACTGCTATGCTCTTGACCGTGCGTATTTCGAGTAGAACTCGCAGGCTCTGCGTCCGGACGGTGGCGGAGAGCTTCAATGTGCGCCTCATGAATCATATCGCCCGTTCGCTCATTCGCAACTACGATTTGCACGAGCGGACGGGGTTCCCCGAGAGCATGACGATCCCGGCCCGCGATGCCGCGGCACAGCTGGTCGACGACTTCCTCTCCGGGGGACGATTTATCGAGCTGGTTCAGGAGCTGGCCCGAATCTCGAACGAGGGGCTTGCCGGCCGTCGCTATCGCCTGCGGGGGTTGACGCCGCTTATTCACGAGATCGAGTCGCTCGGCTACCGGTTCAACGCCGAGACGAGTACCTTTTCCGAGGATACACACTTCCACACCACGAGGAACTGGGGGGTTCTGGAAGATGGCCAAACGTACGTGTTCTCGCTCATGCGCATCGATGTGGTAGGGAACTCCCGTCTGGTGCAAAAGTACCCCGACGAGACGATCCAGCACACCTACTCCGATCTGCGCACGCTGTTCTGCGAAGTCGTCGAGTTCCGTGGCGGACGTGTCTGGAACTGGGAAGGTGACGGAGCGACGGCGGCCTTCTACGGCGCGGATACCCAGCCGGCGGCCGCGTTGTCGGCCGTCGCACTTATCCACGAGCTCTTCTTCTATAATGCACTCCGGCGGCGCATCGAAGAGAACCTCCTCGTTCGAGTCGCAGTACACAACGGTCAGATAGAGTACCGCTCACAGTTCGAAGAGATGAAAAGCCCGGTGTTCGAACGCCTTATCGAAATCGAATCGAAATACACGAAGCCCCAATCGGTATACATGAGTGAGACGGTTTTCACCGGCCTGGTGAATGAGATCGCCGAGTGGCTCGAACCGGTCCGAATCGAACCGGGAACTACATTGTACCGATACCGGCTGCAGTTCGGAGACGGATAGATGCAGGTGGTCGTTTTTTCCGCCGACAAGGCGGTTACCAAAGCGCTCGGAGCGCTTCGGCGCAGCACCAAGGCGCGAGTTCAGCTGGAATCACGCGAAGATGCCCGCTCGTGGTTGCGTTCGGCCACGACCGGCGAGTCGTACGATTCAGCCGACACCGACTTGATCTACCTCGATATTTCCGGCCTAAGCCGGAGCGAACGCACGAAACTGCTGCGCTACGTCATCAAGCGCGAGGTGGCGCCGGTGGGCATACTCGATCCGTACGATGAGCTCGACGACCCGGCCGCCTGGATCCGCGAAGGAGCGGTTGACTATGCCGGCTCGGCGCTGCTCGCTTCGGAGCTGAAAGCGACTCGCCTGCATGCGGTTACACAATGGTCACGCGAGCTCCAAAGGCGAATAACGTCGACGCACGAACCGGCCATGGCCGATTCGCGGCCGCAAGACTCCGGCCAGTCAATTTCTTCGATATCAGCCGAATCGATGGGCGCTGTCGACGGGCGAATCGAGCCGCGGTTTATCGACGACGCGGATCCGGATTTTCCCCGCGATCCGATCGAGTTGGGCAATCTGCATCCTTCGCCGGCCGACTGGGCAACGGTTCGTGTCGGTAGCGAGTACTCCTTCGCGACCCTCTATGTCGGGCTGGATCTGGGACCGAATGTTACCAAGGATGCGAGCAGCGAGTTCGTCACCCGTTCCATCTCCGAGTTTCAGCAGGCACTCGCCGAAACAGCGGCGCCGTACGGCGGTCGTCTCTGGTTCTGGAAGGGCAGCGCAGGGGTCATCCTTTTCCCGTTCGACGGAATGAGCGGCGATTCGATTATCGCAGCGCTGCGAATCGTGCTGAAACGTGTCTTCTGGCAGGCGGAGGGCAGGACGAACTATGTCACGAAGTACTTCCGGCTTGCACTGCATGTCGGGAATCTCGAATACCAGGTTGGACACCGGCGCGAAATACTCGTCTCCGATCACATGAACTACCTCTTCCATCTCGGCGGTGAATACGCGGCCGACGGCGACTTCATTGCAACCCGAGAGATTATCAGCCGTTGCCCTCCCGGTCTGCGCCGCTGTTTTCGCCGCTTCGGCTCGTACGACGGCCGGGAGATCTGGCGCATGCGGCCGCTTCGCACCCCTTCCGGGAACCTCGTACGGTAAGGAATGTGTTTCGAAGATTGTGGATGGGGGCACGGAGAGTTGACCGGCGCGCTTTGGCCGGGTAAACGCGTGCTCCGAAATCACCGATCGGCGAGGCTTGTCCCATGATCGCAGAAGCCGCGCACAGGCATCGCCGGTTGCCTCAATCCGCGAGCAGATCGTCGACCGCTTCCGTCGCCCGGGCGATACGCTCCGGCCAATCTCCGGTGAGCAACCGAACATCCTCACCGCGCTCGGAGAGGTGGCGCAGCCCTTCGGAGAGGATCGGCAGCCGCTCCTTGTCATCGACGTCGTGGTCTCGTGCGCCGGAGGGCAGGTTGATGAGATATCGCCGCCGTGTCCAGTCGTTGCGCGGTCGGGCGGGCGGCGGCGCCTTCCGGAGGTCCGCCCCCGGCGCCCCACGAACGCCTCTCGAGTCGCCGGAGCCTTCCGGGCCGGGGCCGCCGCATTCTCCGGCTGAACCGGCGCCGCCGGCGTTCTTCGCCCGTATCCACGCGTGCACTCGATCGC
>SLIN01000082.1 GCA_007135605.1 Spirochaetales bacterium
GCGGTTATGGAACAGCGCGAGATGGCGGTCTATCGAACTCGAACCAGGGAGCTGCAGAAGTTCACCGTACCGGTCAACGAACGTACCACGATCATCGATGCGCTCGAACATATCCGCCTGAATGATGATCCCGATCTCATGTTCCGACAATCGTGTCACCACGGTGCCTGTGGGACCTGTGGCATGGCGGTAAACGGGAAGCTTGTCCTTGCCTGTACCGCCCGGGTATCCGAGTTCGATGACGACGGCCCGATTCGGGTCGAGCCTTTACCGACAATGGAGCAGATCGGCGACCTGGCCTGCGATCCGTCCGATTTCATGCGTGAGTTTCCCGACGGGCTCACGTATCATCGGCCGAGCGAGGTCAACCCGGATGCCGAAACCCCCGAGGGGGTCGAGCAGTATACGCGGCTCGAGAGCTGTATCGAATGCGGATTGTGCGTAACCGCGTGTCCGGTCGAAGAGAGCTGGATGGGGCCTGCGGCGCTGGCGGCGATTCACCGGCAAATCGAGAAGAACCCCGAACGCGAAGACGAGCTGCTCGACCTCGCGGCTGACCCGCGGGGGGCGGCGATGTGTACGCGCGATTTCGGCTGCACACGAACCTGTCCGACCGGAGTCGATCCCGGCCGGCACATCTTCATGTTGAAAAAGAAGCTTAAGAAACGCGCAAAGGCGCAGCAGGAAGGGTGAGTTCACGTCGGCACCCGAAAGTACCGGCGACAGCCGGCCTCGTCGTGCTCCGGGGCACGGAGGGCAGGTACCGGCCGCCGTTGCTGGTGGTCTGCGCGCCGGCCGGTCTTCGCCGCGCTACATGTTTGCGATCAGCGCGTCGCCGAATTCGCTCGTCTTCAGTTTCTCGGCACCGTCCATGAGCCGGTGGAAGTCGTAGGTCACTCGCTTCTGCGCGATGGTTTTATCCATGGCGCCGAGGATGCGGTCGGCTGCCTCGTGCCATCCGAGGTGGCGCAGCATCATCTCTCCGGAAAGAATCACCGAGGACGGATTCACGACGTCCTTGTCGGCGTATTTCGGTGCGGTTCCGTGTGTCGCTTCGAACACCGCGTGGCCGGTGTCATAGTTGATGTTGGCGCCCGGAGCGATGCCGATGCCGCCGACCTGCGCCGCGAGCGCATCGGAGATATAGTCGCCGTTGAGGTTGAGAGTTGCGAGCACCGAGTACTCTTTCGGCCGGGTCAGAATCTGCTGAAGCATCGCGTCGGCGATCACGTCTTTGATCACGATCTCCTCGCCGGTCTTCGGGTGCTTCATCGTCAGCCACGGGCCGCCGTCGAGCTCGGTGGCGCCGAACTCGCGTTTGGCGAGGTCGTAACCCCAATCGCGGAAGGCACCTTCGGTGAACTTCATGATGTTCCCCTTGTGTACCAGGGTGACGCTCGGACACTCACGCTCGATCGCGTAGTGTATCGCCGCGCGCACGAGCCGCTCGGTACCCTCACGACTGACCGGTTTGATCCCGATGCCGGCGGTATCGG
This sequence comes from Spirochaetales bacterium, assembly GCA_007135605.1. GTDB lineage: Bacteria > Spirochaetota > Spirochaetia > DSM-27196 > SKKC01 > SLAN01. The sequence continues at coordinate 1,497 of SLIN01000082.1, forward strand.
GGAAGCGAACCTGTTTGTAGCTGTCGGGGAACTCACGCTTAAGAATATCGAGGAACTTCTTTACCTCTTCGGTTCCCTCTTTGTACTCGATGCCGGCGTAGATATCTTCGGTGTTCTCGCGGAAGACAACCATGTCGATCTCTTCCGGGCGCTTCACCGGAGAGGGGACTCCGGTGAAATAGCGTACCGGACGGACGCACGCGTAGAGGTCGAGGCGCCGGCGAATTGCGACATTAATGGAACGGATTCCGCCGCCGACGGGGGTGGTCAACGGGCCCTTGATTCCGACCAGATATTCGCGAAGCGCATCCTGCGTCTCTTGCGGCAGCCACAGCGTCTCGCCGTATACCTGGTTCGCCTTGTCGCCGGCGTACACCTCCATCCAGGCGATTTGCTTTCTGCCGCCGTACGATTTCTCAACCGCGGCGTCGAAAACACGTTGCGATGCACGCCATATGTCACGGCCGGTTCCATCACCTTCTATAAACGCGATAATCGGTCTGTCGGGGACGATCAACTCGCCGTCTTTCAGGCGAATCTTCTCTCCGTCCGGGATTTTGATTTTCTGGTAGCTCATAATCGGCGATAATGCCACAAATTGCGTCTTTCGGGCAAACTGCGGCTGCTGCAGGCTCCGCGACACGAGCCGGTTGTACCGGTTGCGTTACCCGCGCGGTCACGGTCAGCCGCGCGGGAAACCCGGATTGCACCGAGGCGATACCGCCCCACGCACTTTCGGCAACAATCGAAGCGAGCTCATCGAAACGGTACGCCCGGCGAATCGAAGCGATCCCGTCGGCGAGCGCAAAGCTGTTGCGGAAGGCAACGCCGGCCAGCAGGCGGAATCCGTGTTCGGCCCAGCGGACACGGCGAAGGTCGCTTATCAGAAGCAGCCTCGTCGTGATCGATCGCGTGTGGTTAAGAAGGGCGAGCGTCTCGGCTTCGCTCAGATGGTGGAGCACATGGTTGCTGAACACGTAATCGAAGCGTTCATCGACTTCGCGAAAACCGGAGCACCGGGTTTCGATCTCCGGATAGTCCCGGCACCTGGCCACGCAGTAGTCACATACGCGGCGGTCCGGATCGATGCATACCACCGACAGCTGCTTGCCTTCCTCGCGTGCGCGGTCGACGATCCACCGCGCGAAGTCGCCGCCGCCGGCGCCTACATCGAGCAATCGGCGTGGCTCGCCGTTCTGCATATCGTCGACTATAAGCGCGTTCGCAAGACTCCGGTTCGGTGTGACGAGCAGGTTAATCCGTTCGAACTGGCGGAGAGTACGGAAGAGTGTTTCCCGGTCACACGTGGGATCGTCCATGAGCTCCGGTTCGTTCTGTCGCTTGCCGTGGCGGGAGTAGAACATATGCATCGTATCTAAACCGCGTCAGCGCACCGTAAGCAGCGCCGATTCGACGGTAAGTCCGGGGCCAAAGGCGGCCGAGAACACCGTCTCCCCACGATCAGGGCGTCGTGTCTCATCTTCCAGAAGACCTTTCAACACGAATAGAATTGTGGGTGAGCTCATGTTACCGTATCTCCGGAGAATGTCAAACGATGGGCGGAGTGCTTCATGGTCGAGGCCGAGCCCGCGTTTCACCCGGTCGAGAACTGCCCGTCCGCCGGGATGAATCGCCCAGCGATCGATCGTCGCCCGGTCGACGCCGGCCATGTCGCACAGTGTATCGACGATCGACGGAACGTTCTTCTCGACGATCTTCGGAACGTACGCGGACAGTCGCATATCGAAGGCGACGTCTCCCACATTCCAGGCCATGTCGCTCTCGCTGTCATCAATCAGGGTCGATGCGAACGCCTCGATTCCGTACGCTCCGGGTGCCCGATATCTCCCTTCGGCGGCGACAACGCATGCAGCGCAGCCGTCGGCGAACAGCGAGTTCGCCACCATCGTCTCCCGCTCCTGCTTGAACTGAACGTGGAGCGTACACAACTCCAGTGCGACAATGAGAACCGTCGCGTCCGGGTCGTTGCGGACGAAGCTGTCCGCCATTTTGAGCGCGGGGTAGACCGCATAGCAGCCCATGAAGCCGACGTGAAAACGGTGAACGTTCCTGCCCAAACCGAGCCTTCGAATGAGCTGATAGTCGATGCCGGGAGCGGTGAAACCGGTGCAACTGACTGTGATAATGTGGGTGATGTCGTCGATCGCGATCTCGTCGTTCGCTTCGATCGCCCGGCGCGCGGCGCGCTCGGCTATCGCGGGTGACTCCTCGGCGAACAGCTCGTTTCGCCGGCGCAGGCCGGGTTCGGGATGCATATTTCCGTTGCGGGAGAAGAAGGTGAACTCGCTCGGTTTCCTGCTCCAGTCGGCGATGACCGAGTGTCGCGTCTCGATTGCGCTTGCCGGGTAGATTCGCTCGAGAAACGACCGATCCGACTCGCCGTATGACGGGATCGACTTCATGAACTCGAGGGCCTGTTCCTGAGTGTAGCGCGATTCCGGTACACTCGTACCGATGCTGCAGATTAGTGCGCGATTATTCTCTCTTGTCACCGGCATTGCTGATTCCTCTCGGTACGCAGGAACGCTGCGTGCACGATCCGCCGAGCTCGACGATCCCGAGCGGAAGAGGCGTTATAATCGCATGCTCTTTTCAATCGTTGCTCCGCGGTATGATGTCGTCACCCGTCTGCTCTCCGTGGGGGCCGACGCACGGTGGAAGCGCCGCCTTATCCGGATGTTGCCGTTACAAATATCAGGAACTTTGCTCGATATTGCAACCGGTACCGGCGATATTGCGGAGATGCTCGCGGAACGCTATTCGACAGCCCGTGTCGTAGCCGTCGATCTGAATCCGCGAATGATCGA
>SLIN01000037.1 GCA_007135605.1 Spirochaetales bacterium
ATGTTTTTCGGAAGCAAGGACGATGAGGACACCTCGCGAACGCTGCTCGACCGATACGTCGAGTCCGGCGGCAACTTCCTTGACACGGCGAACATCTACGCGCGCTGGGTCGACGGATGCTCCGGCGGCGAGAGCGAGGAACTGCTCGGCCGCTGGATGCGCGACCGCGGCAACCGTGACGACCTCGTGGTCGCCACGAAAGTCGGCTTCGAGTACCCCGGCGTCGAACGCGGTCTCACCGCCGAGCTGATCGTCGAGGAATGTGATAAGAGCCTGAAACGTCTCGGCATCGATTGTATCGATCTCTACTACGCGCATAAGGACGATCGCAACACACCGATAGAGGAAACGCTGGAGGCATTCGGCCGACTCGTCGACGCCGGCAAGGTTCGCTACATCGGCGCGAGCAACTTCACCGCGTGGCGGCTGCAGAAGTCGCTTGCCGTCAGCGATCGCGACAGCAGGCCGAACTATATCGGCATCCAGCAGCGCTACTCCTATCTGCGCCCGCGCGCCGGTACGACGTTCGAACCGCAGCTCGCCGCGAGCGAGGAGCTGCTCGACTTCTGCCGCACCGAGAACTATCCGTTGCTGCCCTATTCGCCGCTTCTCGGCGGGGCGTACGCCCGGGAGGACAAGACCTTCTCGCCGCAGTACAACGGGCCCGATTCGGAGGCGCGCCTTCGTGTGTTGCGGGAGGTTGCGGACGAGCTCGGCGTAACGGCAAATCAGGTGGTTATCGCGTGGATGCTCGGCCACGACTTTCCGGTTATTCCGCTTGTGGCGGCAAGCAGCATGAAGCAGCTCGAGGAAAACATCGCCGCCGAGGCGTTGACACTGAGCGAGGAACAGATGAAACGGCTGAACGAAGCGGGAGTGTAGCGGACGCTCCACAAAGGACCGCCGGCGGTGAGTTGATCTCGAGCAGCGTGCGAGGGCGTAGCGGCCGCTTGGCGGCCGCTTGGCGGCCGCCGCCCCGCTTCGGCCGATTAGACGGCCCACCAACCGGCGAGCCGGGGACGTACTCCGCCGGCGGCCTACTCGACGACCACGCCTTTCTTCAGAATGATGTTCGCGTAGAGCGCGGTTTCGCTCGTAGCGACGATCGCGTAGGCCTGCTTCGCCCTCTCGTAAAAAGCGAACCGCTCGACGTGGTCGAAACCGTCACCAAAGGCGTCGGCCTCATAGCGGCGGACGATCTCCTCGTATTCTTTCCAGATCGGCGGCTCGCCGGCTTTCCTGTCGACGACCTTCATGAGTGCCGCCGGCCGCTTCACGAAGGTATCGAGTGGGAAAAACCGAAGCACGGCCTCGAGAATCTCGGGGACCGCGTTTCCGTCGAGCCTGACCAGTCGCTGTGCGTATGCAGCGGCCGGGAAATTCCCGTCGCCGATGCAGAGCTCGTCGCCGTGACCCATCTCCATGAGGATCTTCAGCAGTTCGGGTGAGAGAATTGATGGTACTCCTTTGAGCATCGAGACCTCCTGCGCACGTACAGAATTACACGCATACCGTCCCGGTCGGAGAGCTGTCCCGCCCGCACGGTCGGTCGCGCCTGCGGACGGATCGTCACGACCGTCCCCGATGATTATCGGGCATCACGGATAGTCGGACAAGGGCGCAAAACAGCACGCTTCAAAACAGTCGGCCTCCAAACGTCGGACCGCGAAACAGCACGCCGCCCAACGGCAGACGGCCGAAACCGCTCATGCTACAATGCTCGCGGTGTACAGAATAGCAATCGCCGACGACGAAGCGACCGTCCGGGACGGGATGCGCGATCGTATCGACTGGCCACGGCACGGATTCGAGCTGGTAGCCGTATGCGCCGACGGGCAGGAGGCAATGCGAGCGGTCGAGCAACACAGGCCCGATGTCGTACTCGCCGATATCTGCATGCCGTTCGTCGACGGACTGGAGCTCGCCGGCGGCATTTCGGAACGCTTTCCGGAAACCCGAGTTATACTTCTCACAGGCTACGACCGGATTGACTACGCGCAACAGGCGGTGCGGCATAATGTCAGCGATTTTCTGTTGAAGCCCATTACTCCCGCCGAGCTGCGTGCGGTGCTCGATCGCGCACGCCGGCAGCTTGACGAAGACTCCGAAGAACGACGACGACGGCAGGTTCTGCTGGAACAGTTGGAAGCGAGCATGCCGCTCTTTCGCGAGCGGACGTTGAATGCGATCGTCAGTGGAGAGTCGGCACGCACCGGCCGGCGCGCGCAGCGTGTACAACGGTCGTTGCAGCTGTGCGGTCTGTCTTTCGACGACCCGGCGTTGGCGGTCGCGGTTATAGATCGCGACGATCAGGCGAACGACGAGCGGACGCCCGAACAGCCGGAGATCGACGCTATGCAGCTGGAGGAGATCCTCGCCTCGATGGCCGGAGACCCGGGGTGTGCTCCGGCGGCGTGGTTTCGTACCGGCGACGGCCCGTTCGCCGCTGTCTTCGGGGCCGCCGAGGAGGAGCACGCGGTACGCAAAGCGACGGAGTTCTGCGAATCGGCAGTAAGCCGGGTGAAGGACGCGGGCGGATTCACCGTCAGCGCCGGCATCGGCCTGCCTGTAGACCGGGTCTCACGCCTTGCGCGCTCGTTTCGCCAGGCACGCGAGGCGCTCTCCTATCGGTACCGGGCGGGCGGTGGCTCGGTTACGGAGTTCCGCGACCTCTCGGCTACACCGTCGGCATCGGGTAAGAACGATACGCTCGGCACCGACGAGGTGACACTTTCGGTGAAAACCGCCGACCGCGAGGATACCAAGCGAGCAATAGCGGCATTCGTGCACACGCTGAGAAGCGCCGCACGCACCGCTTCGGCCGCGCAGACGGAGCTCTTGCGGCTCCTCGTCGATCTGCTTCAGGCCGCCTCCGCTTTGAGCATCGAGAGCGATGAAATTCTGCGTGACGTAAGCCCGTTTCGCGGTATTCTCGAGGCGCGCACGCTCGAGCAGGCACAATCCGCGGTGGAAGAGGTCGCCTGTCGTATTCACGATGCGATCGAGGCGCGGCGGGCAAACCGGTCGCGTCAGCTCGCCCTGGATGCGAAACAGTTCATCGACACACGGTATTCCGACCCGTCGCTGCAGCTTGCAGATGTCTGTCGGGCGGTGGGAGCCGGATCGAGCTACTTCAGCGAGGTATTCAAGCGCGAAACCGGCGGGACCTTTCTCGAGTACCTCACCTCGGTGCGGATGGAAGCGGCCAAATCGCTCATGTGTGCCGGATCGAGTCCGATGTACGAGATCGCGGAGGCGGTCGGCTACCGGGATCCGCACTATTTCAGCGCCATGTTCAAGCGATACGCCGGCGTTACGCCGACTCAGTTCCGTAAATCGATCGCCGGCGTCGCCGGAGAACGCGTATGAGAAGCATTCAGTCGGCCATGCTGCTCGCGTTCTCGGCGGTGGTACTCGTGACCGTCGTACTCATGGGGGTGGTGGCGTATACGCTCGCCGAAGATGCCCTCGTCGATGTCGCCCAACGGTACACCGGCCAGCTCGTCGGTCAGGTCCAGAACGGTATCGACACCTACATCGACCACATGCAGGACATCTCCGAAGTAGTAGTCCGCAACAGCGATGTCCGGACGTTCATCGAGGAGGGCACCGGCGGCGACTCGGCGGATCAAGCGGCGGAGCTTCTCGCATCCGTTCAGGGGACCCGCGACGATATCGCGCTCATGCTGCTGGTCGATCGCGACGGTGAGCCGATCTTCCACGACGACTCGTACACGCTGAATCCGGCGGTCGAGCCGGCAAACACGAGATGGTATCGGGAAGCGATAGACGCCGGTGGTAAGCCGGTCGTTTCCTCGCCGCACGTACAGAACGTGGTACACGGCCGCTATCCGTGGGTCATTACCTTGAGCCGCATGATCGAATCGGGACCGAGGCGCGGTGTGTTTCTCGTGGACCTGAATTTCCGTGTGATCGAGGAGATGGTACAGCAGCTGGAGCTCGGTTCGCGCGGTTACACGTTCATCGTCGATTCGGCGGGGGAGCTCGTCTTCCACCCGCAGCAGCAGCTGATATACAGCGGCCTGCGCACCGAGCGCATCGACGACGTCATGGACATAGCGCACGGAGGCTTCACGGTCCGCGACGAAACAGAGCCGATGCACTACACGGTGGCGAGCTCCGACCGGACCGGCTGGCGAATCGTCGGCGTCAACTATGTAGAGGAGCTGCTGCACCATCAGGGGACGCTCCAGTGGTACTACACGCTGTGGGGGCTGGTCTGTTTCGCGGCCGTAATTCTCATCTCCGTCCTCCTCGCGGGGCAGATATCGCGGCCGC
>SLIN01000222.1 GCA_007135605.1 Spirochaetales bacterium
GATGGCCGGCTGTCGGCGAGGTGAATTTCGTCGAGATAGAAGGTCCCCGATTCACCATTGTCCCCGTCGGGGCGAACCAGGAGCTCCAGCTGCGTCGCTTCGATCGAGGAATCGATCTCGGCCGTAACACCTGTCGTCTCCCCATCGATCGAGATCTCGCGCGAGCTCAGCGGAATGCGAATCTCCTGCCATTCCTTACTCGGTTCGACCGGTATTCCGTTTGCTCGTATACCCGGTCGTCTACCGTCGCCGAACTCCACATCGAGTAGAAGCGAGCCCGCGTCGCCGGTGTGCACATATGTGACTAATTCGCCGTAGTCACGAAGCAGCACGGGTTCGGTAATACCGCGAAGGCGAACGATATCGTTGAATGCGATACCGTTGCCGCGGTAGTGCACCTTCAGGACGCGCTGCTCGTCTTCGTCGGTGCCGAATCGCCGACTGTCGGGAAATCTGTTCGAGAGGCGTTGAGGCCGGTCGCCGTCCATGTTCCGCACGTCGGCCTCCGAAATTTCTCCGGCGGTTACCGATGTCGGCGGCGGGACGACAACGAAGCCTCCGTTGCCGTCCGGCTCGACAGCTTGAGCGAGTAGCGGGCTTCCGAGCAGCTCGACGCCCCCCACGAGGACTCTCCCGCGAGCCGATGCGCCGCCGGAGGAGTTGTCCGACTCAACGATTATGAGGCGCAGTGCGCGCCCGTCGGCGACCTTTCGGCGTTCATCCTCGGTGAACGCGATTTCCACCGATTGTCGCCTCGTCGTGGTGCCGCTCACGCCGGCGGCTACGCGTCTGCTCGCGATGCGATTCACGTCCTCGGCGGCGAGAAACCCGGTTTCGGTTCCATCCTCGCTCGCCGGCGATCCGTCGCGTACGGGGAGTCCTCCGGCGCGCAGGGCAAATCCGGCATCTGGATCATTGAACTGAAAGTCGGGTCGAAGCGCTGAGATCCCTTCGTCGAGTTGGCCGTCGCCGTCGAGGTCCTCGGCGGTGGCGCCGAACTGTACGTAGATATCGACTTTGCCCTCGAACGATCCGCCTGCAGCCGGATGTACCGCCTTCCAGCCGAACCGTATTCCTTCGGTTTCATCCGGAAGCAGGTCGGAGGCGATCTGAATCTGTCCGGCGACCCACTCGTTTCCGTCGAGATCGAACTCGAATGCGGCCATCGTATCTCCACGCTCAGGATCGAGTACCTGGTACGGGCCGATCGGTGCGCCTGGCTCGTAGTCGAAAACGCGTGCATCGTCGAGCTCGGTGTCGTAGGCGAGCAGCTGCTCGCCGTCGCGGTAGTCGCGGAAGAGGAGGCTTCCGCGATTTCCAGCGTCGCCATTCTCCCCCGGAATATCGAGCGTTCCGTCGGTCGGCGAGGTGTCGGTATCGAGAGCGGTCCATTGAAACGCCTCCGGACGGGCACCAGGTAAAAGACGATGCGGCGGAAGGGACACCGGAACACTGCGCTCCTGCATGCCGAAAAGCCGTCTCGCACCGGTCGTGTCGGCGACCGAGAACGTACCCGCGGCTCGCACGTACGTTTCCAGCCGTTCGCCGCTATGCTCGTGGCCGACGGCGGCAGTAACCCGGCCGTCGGACTCACCCGATCGTGTGGTGTAGCCGCGGTCGGAAACGTCCCAGCGGCTGCCGAGGGAGACGGTGAGCTCGTCGCGTTCGGATAGTGAGAAACGGTTTGCCGACACGATCACCGCCTCCCCTCCCGGACTACCCCGGTCGAACGTACGGTATCGGAATTCGAGCGTGTCGCCGGCCGAGGGCTCGAATCCGAGATCGACCGACCCGTCGGAACCGACGGTGAATCGTGTCTCGATGACCCCGTTCCGGCGAAGCTCTACGGTGCCGGGAACCACATTGCCGGGGAGTGAAATGGCCCCAACCTCCGACCCGGTTTCAAGCACGATGTCGAAGGAGCTTTCCTCTCCTCGCGCGCGTGCCCCGGGGCCGTAGAGGGGAGATTCGACGCCGAACGGATAGCGGTTTTCGATCGCGCGCGCGTCCGCTCCTCCGAGCACCAGCGCATTGCCGTCGCGGGACGGGCGGGCAGGGGGACGCTTCGGTATATCGGCCTCCGTCCGGCCTCCGCTCCTCAGGTATTCGACGGCAATTTCTTCGGCGCCGGCGTCCAGTTCCCGGACCTCATAGCTGTCGCTTCGGGAGAAGGGGCTGAAGTAGCCCGGCTCATACAGGAGAACTCCAGGGCGACCATCTATTTCGAAGAAGATGTCACTTGCTTCCTCGCGCCCGATCCGCTCCAGATACACACCGCCCACCGGCTCCTGCAGTGCATCGAGATTGGCATCGAGCAGCGGTCCCGGCTGCAGCCGCCCGTTCGCGGCCACCGGGACGAGGAAAGCGCTTCCCATTCCCTCTTGCGTTCCGACCGGAACGCCGTCGACCGTATACGTTGCAACGAGCCGGCCGTCGGCCGGTTCATCGAGTGTTACCGTGCCGCGCGCGAGAGAAAAGATCGTCTCGGTTCCGATGTCGATCTCGTCGTAGTGTCGCCCGTGCTCGTCGCGTACCGCGCCGGGACCGCCGGTGCTGCGCTCACGGTACAGCCGCAGATCGTTGACCCCACTGTCGGGAAGAAGAAACCGCCGGTTGCGAGTGTACGTGGCCGGATCGATTCTCTCCTGCTCGAGCATTCGACGCCCGCGAAATCGCACGCTTTCGAGAGCGGTCGGTTCATAACGGGCCATGAGATCGTGTGTCGAGACCTCGCTGACCAGCCGTGCCGATGCGCCGAGGGTGTTACCGACCGATTCTCCGGCCGGCATGAACGGATACTGCTCGATCGAGATCGGACCGTAGCCGAAGTGCAGTGACTGAAGCGTATCTTCTTCACGCCCGTCGTAGCCGAGGAGAATCGAGTTGAGCTCGAAGTCATCGACGAAGCTCGTCTCGAAGAAGTAGCGGTCGTCGAGACGCAGGGAGAGAGTCAGATCGACGATATTCTCAAAGCGAAAGCCGGCCGGATCGAACGCAGGAAATGGCTGCGGAGTGAGTCTTCCCGGTGTAAGCCCGGATATCGGCTCGTCACCTCCGACCGTCGCCATGCCGGCGGCGATTCCGGCTCGCACCGTCCAGCTGCCGAGGACAAATAGGTCGACTGTGCTGTCGCCGATCTCGGTTTCCAGCAGCGAAGGCGGTGATTCCCGCCGCAGTTCGGCGCGGGGCTCGTCGGAATTGCCCCCCCCATTCGAGGCGTCGCTTTCGGCAGGCGGCTCGTTCGCACTTGCCTCCATGGACAGGATGCCGATAAAGGAGAATGTGAGGAGCACGAAAACGAGTCGGCATGAAAATGGTGGGAGTTGGACATACATTCTCGGTTCGTGTACTATTCGCGGCGATCTTGAAAGTCTCAGAACTACCACATCCCGCATTGGAAAGCAATGAGCACTGAAGAACAGAAGGCGACGGCATTTGTCGGGCGGCTATTGGATAATCCGGCAATCGCCCGGTATACACCTCTACAGAAAGAGGAACAGATAATCCAGTTTCTCAACGCCAATTCAGGTCAGCTGGCGCCTACGCTGCAGTCGAATCAGTTCTTTCCGGAACGGTCGTGGACTCAGATTCTCTCCATTCTGCTGAACGCGTTAATGAGCAGAATCGACGAAGAGCTGCAGAAGTATCTCGATCAGGTTTTCGACCGGATTCTGAACTGGGATTTCGTTTCGTTTTCCAGCCAGAACTCCGCCGGCGTCGACGCGTGTCGCGACGAGGTGCGAACTATCGTCGGGGAGCTGCTCGAGCGCCCCGACGCGCGGCGAGCGTTCACCGGTTCATTTGCCGCCGTCTACTTCGGTTCCGCGCGGCGGTATCTCGATCACATCTATTCGCGTCGTAGCTATATCCATTTCGAGCTTACGAAAGTACAACGATTGCGAATGGGCAAGGATCAGGTCCAGGGACTGGTTGATGTGTCTTTACTGCTGAAGCCGGTCGTACATTTGTTGACCACTCCCGGTGAGAATCCCGGGGCGCAGGGCAGCGGCCTGATTCAACCCCAGTACGCCGAGAATGTTGTTTCTCACGTCCGGAAAAAGGCTCCGAATCTTCCGGAGCAGGCATTGGCGAGTGCTGTGCATGCGAATATGTCCTTTCTGGATTACGGCTTCGTCGAGGCGACATCGCGACTGGCTTCGATCTTCTCCGCGCGTGCGCGAAACTATGCGCCCGGAATGAAGGTAGATCGTGGCGCAGATAGCCCGGACAAGAGCTGGCTGTCGATAGCGCGCCGCAATTACAAGTTCTACGGTTTTGACGTCAAAATGCTTGATGAACTGTACAGCATTGCTGCTGAGAACATGTGGTAGTAGGGGGAGGGGACATGCGAGATAAGCTGGTCGCCATACTCGAGCGAATTGTCGTTGTTGCGATCATCCTTGTACTCGTCCAGAGTTTTCTCGAGGATCTGTCGCAGCTGCTCGACTGGAGCTGGCCGACAAGGCGAGCAATACTCATCGGTGCGTTCGCCTTTGACCTTTTCTTCACGATCGAGTTCCTGTCCCGCTTCTACTTCGCGTTCATAGCCGGTCGCGCCGGCCGGTATATATTCAAAGAGCGAGGATGGATCGACTTCGTAGCCAGTATCCCTCTTCTCCTCTTCAGCTCCGGTCCTTTGATGATCGCTATTGCAACCGGCGGGGCACCGCTGATTGGCGTCGGACGGGTTCTTAACCTCCTCAAAGTCATAAAGGCGATTCGTATCGCACGTATACTCCGTCTCATGCGCGTCTTGAAGATTTTCCAGTACATCAAGCATGCCGATTCGACAATGGCGCAGCGACACGTATCGCGTATCACGACGCTCGCGGTAAGCATTTTCGTTTTCGTCGTTTTCGCCGCCAGTATGGTGGATGTTTTCGTTGATCTACCGGGGCTCGATTCCGATTTCCGGGACGGTGCACTCGGTGTCGCTCATTTCGTCGATGAGGAAGATCTTGCTGCTCAGGATAATCGAGAGTCCCTCGTTCGATTTGCCGAACACGATAGCGCGATACTTCTCGTTCGCGACGGCGCGCAGACGCGCTATTCGCGGTACAGCGACGAGTTTTATCGGGAGTATTTCGGGCCGGCCGATTACACGTATGTCACCTCCGATGATGTCGGTGTCTTTGTCGACCTCAGACCGTTGAACCGCGCACAGGCACGGGAGAGTCTTCTTTACTTTTTGCTTATCGTAGCCACAATAGCCGGGTTCCTGTTCATATACGGTCCTCATTTCGCGGTAACCGTCAGCGATCCGATTCATGTTATGGAGCGCGGAATGAACGAACACGGATACAATCTTCAAGCCCGAATCCCGAAGAAGTTGGCGGGAGATGAGGTATTCCGCCTCGCGAGCGCGTATAATCATTACTTTCTACCTATGAAGGATCGATCGGAAGCCGGTGAGTCAGCTATGAGCGACTTGAAGATGGATGACCTCTCCGACTTCCTCGACGATCGCGAGCACAAAGACTCAGAGTAACGTTTATACAACTATAGCCGACACGCATATGATGGTCGTCAGTATGATGCAACTCACGATAGAGCTACCGGACACCGGGTCGATTAAGGAAAAGCGCCGAATGGTTCTCAGTTTGCGAGATCGCGTTATTCGTCGATTTCGCGTGAGCATGAGCGAAGTCGATCTGCACAACAGTCTCACCTTCGCCGAATTGGGTACCGCGATGGTTTCGAACAGCAGGGAGCACGGCGAACGTGTGATGAACAAAATCCTCAAGTTCGTTGAAGACGAAGCGCCCGGGCGCGTGCAGGACGTCGTTATTCACTCGGAGTTCCACTGAAACATGAAGCAACGGAGCGTCCGAAGGAGAAGTCCGACAAACTCGGATCAGTCGCGCTCGTCGTTTTCGTCGGGACCCACCGGTACGAGATAGAGATCCGGTAGTTGGTGCTCGTGGTGGCGGATTACGTGTTCCCGCTCTTGCCCCGAGAATCCGAGCGGCATTACCGGGAAATAGTGACGGAACGGTTCGAAACGGTCGTCGGAGACGACGAGCGAGTACTCCATTTCGGTGGATGAATCGCAGCCGCTCGGTGCTATCGGCCAAAAAGAATACTGTCCCGCAGCGTTATCGGTGATCTCGTACGGGTTGCCCCAGCGCCGGTCGACCATCGTCGCCGGTTTTCCGCCGTATCGCAGCTCTACCACGACATCGTTAACCGGTTCAAATGTAGTGCAGCTGAGTAGGCGTCCGGTAATTATGGGCATGGGCGGGCCCGAGGAAAACCCCCGGCTCTCTTCGGGAGTTTCGGCGTCATAATATTCACGACGGAACGATGAGATCCTGCGCAGCGCCTCATGTGCCAGAGCGACCAGGTCCACGTGTGCCTGAGTGTCACGGTCGTGTTCAAAGACCAGGTGAGACATGCCCCGGGCGGAGCTTACGTAGCGTGGACGGGTGCGGTTTAGAACGTAACAGACTGCGTCCATACGGCACTCCGGCGACGTGCAATACCCGAGGGCGAGCTCTTGCTCCTCCTCGTCGCAGATACGGTTTATCAGACGAACGACCTCGTCCTCCATGAGGTTATGCACTTCCATCGTCGCCCTCCGATTCAAGCTCCTGCTGTACATCGATCAAGTCGGTGACCGCACTGATCGCGGCGCGAAAATCGCGCACGGTCTCTTTCAGGCTGAAGTAGTTCATTCCCGCATAGTGAAGCTTGGAGAAGAGCGAAAAGCTGATATCGTTCGGCGAGGTCTGAATATTCGTGTAACAACCGAACTCGTAACAGATCTGAAACATCTCATCGAGACGTTCCCGTATGAACGATTCGAGCGCCGGAGAAAAAGAGAACGTGTACGCCAGCTCGAGGAATTTGCTCTCCCGGTCGATAAAGAGACCTGCCTGGAAATCACCATGCTCGATTCCCGCACTATACGTGTCGTCGATGAGTTCGCCCTCGAGAAAGTCGTAGCCGAGTTCGGTGAACAGTATGCGGACCCGTCGGATCCGCTCTTTCATTACCTTCGATTGCTTCATTTCCGCTGGCCTACTCTATCGTCAGCGCGCCGGTAGCTTCAAGGAACGGGCGATTTCTTCTGCCTGACCGTCGAACGTGCCCGCGATATCAACAGGAAGCATAACCCTGATCCGTCGAAGTGTGCGCGTAAAATCGTGAATGACCTGTGGTGTGAACACCGTTCCGGCGTTCGGATAGTCGACGACACCGTGCTCGTCGACGATCGGCATCGAGATCTCGAACGAAACCGGTTCGGGTATGTCGATCACAACTTCGGTGCGGTCGAGCCTACGGGAGAGTCTCGTATTCAGGGAATCGGCCAGCGACTGCTCGGCAGCATTTCGATATGAGAGATCACCGAGCCTGACCATTTCGGAGTTTTCCGGGTCGAACGGCCGATCGAGTACGACCTTATACAGGCGGCGGGAGGCGACGTTCTCTATCAATCGAAAAGCCGGAAAGCGTTCGGAGCGGCAGCGAGCGAAGAAGAGCTCGTCGTCGAGACCGTAAAGCTCCTCCGGGCGTATGACCGACTCGGTAAGCGCAAGATAGAGCGCCCGTTTGATCATTGCGGTGGCTACCCGGACCGTTCGGTGCCAGTAGACCGTCCGGTACATGAGGTACTTGGAGAAGAGGATATTCTCGACCGCAGAAACTCCGTGTAGGTCGAGTGCGAGTCGGTAGTCCGGCATCGGTACGATTCGGTGAACAGCGAAATCGAGGTCCTGAATGCCGTACGGGACGCCGCAGAAATAGGCGTCGCGGTTGAGATAGTCGAGTTTGTCCGGATCGAGGGTCCCAGAGAGAATGCTTCGATACAGGGCAATTTCGTCACGTTCGGAGATTTCTATGGATTCATCAACGATTGCAGCGACGATAGCGGGATCGGCCTCGACATCGTCGGCGATTCTATGCCGCAAATCGCCCTCCAGGCACTGTTCTCCGGTTAGCTTCTCATGATCCTTCAGCGGCAGCTCCTTCAGGCTATGAGCGTACGGAAAGTGACCGAGATCGTGTACCAAGCTCGCGGTGAGAAACGCCTTCACACCATCGAGGGTCAGCGGCGGGCAGTCCGACCTCATTGCGAGGGCGCGAATCATCCGGCGTGCAATGTGAAACACGCCGAGACTGTGATTCAACCGCGTGTGTGTGGCACCGGGATAGACGAGGAAGCTCGGCCCGAGCTGCTTTATGCGGTTCAGTTGCTGGAATCGACAGGAGTCGATGACCCGGATTAATCCTTTCGAGAGGTAAATGTGTTTCCATAGCGGGTCACGAACCGGCTCGGTGTAGTCGCGTTCAAGGTGATTGAGAATCCGTTCGTGTTGGGTCACTCGCAGCAGCGTACTTACTCGCCGTAACCGTGTAAAGCGCACCCCTCGGAAACGAAATTGACCACCATCGCGCGCTCTGGTACGTTGAATACAAGTGCATCGATCGATTTTTCGCGCTTCGACGATACTGCTTTCGCTCTTGATCGTACTCCCGACAGGCGGTGCGTGCTCGCGTAGCGTCGATAACCCATCCGCGCGGATAGAGACCAAAGACAACGGTCCAGGGGACGCAGAGTGGACGGCCCCCGAGCCGGGAACCGGGCCTATGCGTCCGGCGAGCGAACGTCCAAGCGCGGAACGCCCGGAACGTAGTACGCGCGATCGAGTCGATTTTGTCGACGAGATCGATATCGTTCTTCCGGGATCCGGATTGCCGCAGCCGAGAGTGCCGCGAGATGACCAGATCGGCATCCTTTCATCCCCGGTGCTCGATCATAACGCTGCCGTCGAGGCGACAAACCGCCTTCTTCTCGGCCTCGCGCAGCAGTCGGTACCGGAGGAGGTAATCGCGTCGAACCGCGTGCGCACGGTTTCACGGCGAATGCGACGAAGCGCAACCGAGATCGCGGGAGATCTGAACTGGCGAATCGGAAGTCCGGAGAGTGATGGCGATTTCACCCGTATCCCGGTTCGGATTTTTCTCGGGCACGGACCGGGTGAACGCGCGGTCGTCGGCGATGTGTTTGTGAATGCGAATCTGCTCATTGACGACCTGCAGGTTGACCTGAGAGCGCTGACGGAGGATTAGATGGCAGTCGGAATGCAGCGGGTTCAGAAGGAGTTCGTGCTCAAGAATCTGTTGGAAAACGGTATACGCCTCTCCGCTCATCTCGGTGATCGTCGCACCGACGCGAAACTGGTTGACTACGACCGGAACACCCTCGTTCTCGAACCCGCGCAGCCGGCCGTGTTTCGCGGAAGGAATATGGTGAACGTATATTTCTCTATGGGCGGGCATATGATGACATTCAAGAGTCGCGTGAAATCGCTCAAGGAAGGGAGGGTGACCGTTCTCAATCCTGATTTCATCTATAGACGCCTTGAGCGCGCCTACGAGCGGATTGCGCCGGAAGACGATGTAGCGGTTCGAGTCTTTCTCTCGGGAGATGCTCTGCAGCTGGATTTCCCCGAATCGAAGGGATTTGATCCGGTGGATGAGTCGATCCGGCTCGGTGTCCAGTTCGATCCGGAGCGAATCGCGTCTCTGATGAAATCGTTTCGAGAGCGGGCGTCGAGCATCGCGGCCGAAAGCAAGATCGTCATGTTCCGTTCTCGAAGACCGTCCGGTCTCCCGGAGGAACTGATCGCGTTGACCGGTAAGATTCTTCTTCTTCCGATGGAGACGACGCGTACGCTCGAGGGTAATACGATTGCCGATCGCGTGTTGACCGAAGAGGAAGTCATGGCCGCGCTAACGGACGCAGGGCAGGAGGTCTTCTTTGCCGCCGGCCGCCTGCAGGATGAGAATCTCCGAATTCAGCGATCGGAGATAACGGCCGAGCTGTACTGCCCGGTACTCTTTCGACACTATGCGGTCGGATATATCTACCTCCTGCAGGGCCAAACGGGGAAGCCGTTTTCTCCCGCGACGGTCGATTTCGTGCGCCAGTTCAGTCGCGTACTCGCGTATGCGCTGAATGCAAACGGCTATTTCGAAGGAAGTGCGAAGCCTCGCTCTCGGGATGCCGAGCTCATAGACATAAGCGCGTCCGGTGTGCTGTTTGCCCTTCGAGAGGCTCAGGAGCGGGTTCACGAGTACGATGAGCTCGAGCTATCGGTCGATTTCCCCGATCGAACCATTCAGACTCGAGGTCGCGCCATGCGAATGTACACGTCGGAGGACGTAACGTACGTCGGTGTGCAATTCACGCGTATGGACGACGACGACGCTCACTACCTCATGACCCGACTGTACGGTGAGAATTACACCGGTTCCATCGATGTGACTGCAGCCGGCGATCCGGCCCGGAGCGAAGGAAACGGCTGAACGGCTCGCGAAGATCATCTGAAACAGCTACACTGAAGATATGTACGTTCTCGCAATCGAGACAGCGGGCTACCGCCAGCTTCGGAAATTGCAGAGGGGCCTGCTCGACGGATTGGAACGCGAATGTCGCACGATAGTCGAAAGCAACGGAGGAGAGCTTCTCAGTCGCTCCTCCGGCGTTTCGATCTACCGGTTCCGTTTCTCCGGATCGTACGATCTCTCCCGTATCGTTTCGGCGGCATGGAATGCCGAGCGTTGTTATCATGCCGCCGAGCGTGAACTCTTCGGCTACACTATCTGTCTCGAGCAGGTCGTAGCCAACGATGAAGTAACAATGATCGAAGCGATCGATCTCCTGTTGAAAAGAATTCCTCAGGAGAACGGACTCTGGATCGGCCAAAATGCTGTCACAACGATCACCCCCTTTATACGTATGGAACGGCGCCTCGATCTCTGGAAAGCGATTGCTCCGGTCGAAGATGCAGCCGTACTTCCGGCGGTTGCTGATTATATCGACCGTACGGAGGCACGTTCGCGTGTGCTCGATGCACTCGAACCGCTGGTTAACTCCGAGGGGAGTTCGGGGGTCGTATTACTCTATGGTGGCGAGGGCTCGGGCGTCGGATTGCTTGCGCGCCGCGCCGGCGTGGCGGTAAGTGGTGTACAATCGGTCCCGGCGTTGACACCGGTTCGGGATACCTGCGAGCCGCTGAACGTGGGAGCTTCACTCACAGCCCATGAGCATTACGGCCGTGTCGAGGAGTATCTCTCTGAAGCCGAACGTGATTTGTGGCAGCGTGTTCGCTATGCGTTGCGCGGGGCGTGGTTCGGCAACCCGGGAAAGCATCAGCCCGATCGTCAAATCGAAGAGCTGATGCCCGCATTGCGGCTCTTCATTTCGAGCTACGTTCGTCGCACGCACGACTTGTCGAGCCTCGCAGTCGTGGTAATCGACCGGGTCGATTTGGTGGACGATCGAGTCGGGCGCATAATCGTTGCCGCGTGCAGCGAGGAGATGCGCTCCGGCAGGCTCCTGCTCATCGCGACTTCCAGCCGTCCTTTCCTTCCAGCACCGTTTCGATCGATCGATTATCGTAAACACTCCGTTCATACGATGACTACCGAATCGATCTCCTCTCTGCTCGGCGAACTCCCCCCGAAGCTGCACATCGATAGTAGCGCGAGTGTACGATCGCTGACTCGAGGCAGAGTACTGCATCTGTATCACTATCTTTGGCTTGTTGAACGCAACGGGGATACGACTCCGGCGTCCGACGACGAGGATGGTGCCGACCGTCTTCTGAAGAGTGTTGTCGATTCACTGAGTTCTGCGGAGTTGGAGGCGCTCTGGCTTGCTTCCTTCTGTGCAGGCTGTCTGACGCGTGACGCGTTGAGCGAGATACTCGTCGCTGCCGGGCATCCCTCGGCTTCCGCGAGCGAGGTTTGGCCGACCCTGGAAGCGTCCGGATTCGTGTACGACGAAGGACCGCTTATTCCCGTCTATGAGTCGATTACGCCGAAATTGTCGGCACGATTGGGACGTCGCGCCGAAGAGCTCGGCACAATCGCGCGCGACGAGTTGTATCGAAGGTTTCACTTGGGAGAGCTCGAGCTCTCGCCGGATCGGTACCGCATACTTTCCGAACATCGTGACAATCTCGTTGCTTTGGAGGTGTTCTCCCATTTCTCGAACAGCGCCCTTTTGCGCGGTGACGAAGAGGTACTTCATCGATTGCTCGACGGGTCGATCGGAGCGAATCGGGCGGCCGACGATCCGCATGGCCGACACGAGATCGAGGTTCTTGCGTACGCACTGCGACTTGCGAATATAAGCCGCGGTGAGGACTACGATGCCGCAGCGTCGGTGTACTCGTCGTGGCAGGACCGGGTATCGGATCAAACCGGCAAGGACGCGATAGCACGTCTCACTCTGGAGCGCACACGATACCAGTACGCAATCGGGAATTTTGCGGAAGCCGATCGGCTTGCGCGACACACGGTTCTGCTTTACCAGGACCTTGGTAGCTCTGAAGGCTGCGCCGAAACCCATATCGAGTTCGGGCGAATCAAGCTCGCCGAAGGACACGCAGCGGAAGCGCGAGAGTACTTCTCACTCGGTCGGGCGGAACGCGACAACGGGCTTCCGGCTGTTCACTTCGCGCGTTCCGAGGTGCTGGAAGGGGTGACGGCCTATCTGTACGGGAATTACAGTCGAGCGATCGAGCTTTGCGACCGGTCGGCGATGACGAGCCGCGAGGCTCGTGTCCGTGATTGGGAGCTGTTTGCCGGTTTTGTGCGTGCGCGGGTGGAGATCGAGCTGGGGCGATACGAAGACGCCGAGAAACGACTTTCTCTTCTAGGCACGCAGGCGCGCAGAGCAGGACACGATAAAGCGAGCACAGTCGTGAAGGCATGGCATGCACGAGCGCTATCGCTTGGTGGTTCGGTTCGTCGTGGTTGCGAGCTTCTCCGGGAACAGGGACGCAGGCCGGAGGCAGCCTACTTTCTCGCGGAAGCGCTCAATCAGAACGGCGACATCGACGGAGCGATCGAAGCGCTGGAGCGTCGGCAGCCGGTACGTAATCCACGCCTGCGACCGACGCTGGCCGCCAGATGGTGCAACGGATTCGACGGCGTTGAGGCCGGCGTTGGCTCGGAAGGTCCCGAATCGATTGTCGAGCGACTCTGCGTCGCCTTTCACGGTTACCTGATTGGAAGAATGGGCCGTACCGACCAGGCGGTGGAACAGCTGCGGCTATGCAGTCGGCAACCGCGCGGCTCGACTCTCGATCCCAATCTGCCGCTTCTCCTGTTCTGGTACTCCTCCGTACTCCCGGGTACCGGCGAGACCCGATATGACGATCCGTCGACCGAGCTTGGTCGTTCGGTGAAGCTTGTCCAGGAGCGTGTTTCGCGCACCGATAGTCCGCAGCATAAGAACGACTACCGGTACCGTAACAGTTGGAATCGCTCTATGTTCGAGATCGCCCGCCGTCACAATCTCGCATAGGTCTCTGAGGCCACGGAGTTGGCCGGAGCAGTTGCTCGACAAACGCCCCCCGTAACACTTCTATCGACAAGCGCCACCCCGGTGACGTCTTTCTCGAGTCTTGACACCTGGAACTGAGGCAGGATTGACAGGCGGCTGTCGGATTGGTAGGTTCAGTATCCGAATCCACACACGGCGGCGTAGCTCAGGTGGCAGAGCAAACGGCTCATATCCGTTGGGTCGGGGGTTCAAATCCCTCCGCCGCTAATCGTCTGCCGGCGCATTTGTGCCGGCAGAAGGATCCTTGCTCTCGCTCCAGCGGGAAAGTTGCTCGATCTCGCGTATAAACTCATCGACATTCTCGAAGTTCCGGTAGACACTGGCAAACCGGATATACGCTACGCGGTCGGTGTGGTAGAGACGCTTGAGAACCATTTCGCCGATCTGTCGCGATTGGACTTCGAAGCCGGGCATGCCGGTGACTGCCGCCTCGTCTTCGATCTCGGAAATGATCAGCTCGATCTGTCCCTGGCTTACCGGCCGCTTCTCGAGAGCTCGTTGAACGCCGCGTTCCAGTTTGGCCCGCTCGAACGGTTCGCGGCGTCCACTCGACTTCACTACCATGAGCTGCTTTTCTTCGATGCGCTCGTAGCTCGTGAAGCGGTAGCTGCATTCCATACATTCGCGCCGCCGGCGGATACTCTCGCCTGCGGCAAGCGAGCGTGACTCGATGACTCGATCCTCGGTGCTACCGCATCTCGGACAGCGCATTCGTCTCAGCCGCCGACACTGATATCTACCGAAGGGCGAAGCTCAGCGAGTACGGATACCGCCTCGTGGACGGGATGCTTCTCGAATCCGGAAAAAACCGACTCATCGATTCGCACGCCCGTATCAATCAGCGAGTATGCTCCCTGATCGAGATTGTAGTCGAAACGCGGCGCCCACTTGCGTGCCCCGAGACGCGCCGTTGTCGAGCAATTGTCAACCATGTATGCCACGCCGCGGTAATGCATGTACGGATTGAGGCTGTCGACCGCCTCGATAACCGACTCGTTTACGATCTCCGAATAGGCGTGACCGAATTCGAGCAGCACATCGATCTGTGCCATCATACAGGCGACGTAGACCCCGGCGGTGAATGGCGGAACACGAACCTTGTCGCGGTTGCCGCTATCGCGAACCTTCGCCGCAACACGCCATAGTTCGGTGGTATCGATCGTCGGCATGCCGAATCGTTCCATTCGGTCACCGGCGAGGATTACGGAGCGTATTTCGTTACCACTTTCGACTTCCTGATAGATCTCGTAGAGAATCTCACAGCACGGACCATATGCCGCAGAGTATGCTGAACGAAACTCTTCTTTTCCCGTCTCGTCGAGCTCGTCATAGACCGCGTGAATGCCGCGGTGGCTGATGGTTTCGGAAATCGGCCCGGTAATCGCTTCGACCGCATCGAGGTACGCCTGCTCGGCCTGTATGCCATCGGAAACGTAGCGACGATAGAGACCTTCCACGATTCCGTGTACCGCGCCGAGCAGGATTCCGCGCTCGCCGAATATGTCGGATCGGTACTCCATCTCGAGGCTTGTCATGAACGTAAACGGCGCACCGATCGCGATCGACCATCCGATAGCGATATCGGTTGCCCGCCCGTCAACATCCTGTTCAACACAGAAGCTGGTGTTGATTCCGGCCCCATTAATTTCCTTGCCCTGCTCGTACAACCGGCGGACCGACGGTCCCATTCCTTTCGGGCATACGCCGATCACGTTTACACCGGAGGGAAGCGAGTCGCCGACCGACTTAAGATGGCCGATGAGAAAGCCGTGGCTCAAACCGAGTGTGGCGCCGGGCTTCAGCCGGTCGAAGATCTCTCGGTAGCGCGCCGCTTGTGCGGCATCCGAGATCAACAACAGAACGAGATCGCTCTCCGAGACGACTTTCAGCATCTCGCCGAGTGTTCCGTCGCTTTCTTTGAATCCGGCCTTCTCGGCGGCCTTCCAGGAAGCCGAACCTTCCCGCAGTCCGACGGTCACCCGAATGTCGGTCTCTTCGAGGCTTTCGCGCAGGTTCTGCGCCTGGGCGGGTCCCTGGCTGCCCCAGCCGACGACCCCTATTTGCCGAATACCCTCGAATGCCTGCGGCAATTTCCGAAAGAGATGTCGACCGCCCCGGACGATCGACTCCGTCGTTCCTGC
>SLIN01000165.1 GCA_007135605.1 Spirochaetales bacterium
ACGACTTCAAACTCGTCGGCGAGCCGCACAAGAGAAGGAACGGCGAAATCCGGAGTACCTGCGAAGAGAACTCTCACAGCGCTTGCATCGCCTCCGGTCAGGCACGCCCGCGCGCGAGTAGCTTCTCGTAGCGGCTCAGAAGCCGATTGCGCTTGCGCTCGCTCAGATAATCGACGAAGAGAACCCCGTCGAGGTGGTCGGTCTCGTGCATGATGACGCGCGCGAGCATTCCGTCCGCATCCAGCCGGAACGGCTTACCGTTCTCGTCGACCGCCTCGACGGTGCATTCGTTGCTTCGACGCACGTCGGCATAGAGGCCCGGAAAGCTCAGACACCCCTCCTCGTAGGAGGATGTGCCGTCCGATCTGGCGGTAATCGCAGGGTTGATGAATACGCGCGGCTCGTCCTCCGGAACGTGGGTGACAAAGATGCGCACCAGCCTGCCGACCTGCACTCCGGCGAGGCCGATCCCCCGCTCGGCGGCCATGGTTCCGATCATGCGCTCGGCGAGATCGGCGATCTCACCGTTCACATCCGAAACGGGATCGGAGGCCTTTCGCAGCAGTTCGTCCGGGTGTTTTACGAGCTCGAGCATACCTTGGAGAAGTATACGTGCGCCTACAGTGGCCGGTCAACGCGGCCGAGTATGGCCCCTCCCATCGCGCGGTCTTCTACAGCAGCGCGACCGGATCAACATCAACCTCCCGATATACTCCGCTCGGAACCGGCGTTCGCTCGAGCAGGCGCGAGAGATACGTGTGTGTACGGTCGAACTCGGCGGTCAGAATAAGCAGATGGTATCGATGGTTGCCGCCGACGACCGCGAGCGGACATTCTGCCGGGCCGAGCATCTCCGCGGTTGTGCCGATCGCCTCCCGGGCATGACGGTGGAACTCGGATGCTGCGTCGGCTGACCGCTCGGCACGGCGGGAGCGAAAGAGCACGCGGAACAGGCGCGAGTAGGGCGGAAAGCCGAGTTGGCGTCGTATCGAGAGCTCGGTTTCGTACCAGCCGGCGGTATCGCCGCTGACCGCCGCGGCGACCGAGGGATGCTGCGGATTGTACGTCTGCACGAGGACTCGTCCGTCGGGCTGAAACCGGCCGGCCCGCCCGGCTACCTGAACGATGAGGCTCCAGGTACGCTCGCCGGCGCGGAAATCGGGCATGGCGAGACCGGTGTCGGCGAGGACGATCCCCACGAGCCCGACACCGGGGAAATTGAGCCCCTTTGCCACCATCTGCGTGCCGAGCAGGATGTCGATCTCACCCCCACGGAAGCGTTCGAGGGTGCGCTCGAGAGCGCCGCGCTTTCTCACCGCGTCGGCGTCGAGTCGCTCGCACGAAAGGTTCGGTAAGCTGTTGCCGACCGCCTCCTCGACCTGCTCGGTCCCGATGCCGCCGAAGCCGATATCGAGGCTGCCGCATTCGGGGCAGATCGTCGGCGGGCGGGCACGGTAGCCGCAGTGGTGACACACCATGGCATTCCGCCGCTTGTGGTAGGTCAGCGCTACCGAGCAACGCGAGCAGTTGAGGCGAAAACCGCATGAACGGCAATGAAAGTAGTTGGCGAACCCGCGACGGTTCAGGAAGAGAATCGCCTGCCGGCCCCGGCTGTGGTTTTCGCGAATGGCCTCGAGAAGCCGGGACGAGAGGACGCCCGGGTCGCGCCGGAGATCGACCGGTTCGACCTCCGGAGGGTGTCCACCGGAGAGACGCCGCGTCAGGCGTAACCGGCGGAGGGTACCGGTATCCATGAGCGAGGCAGCCTCTACGCTCGGAGTAGCGCTGCCGAAGACCACACGGGCGCGGGCGCGACGGGCGCGGTACATCGCCACCTGACGTGCGTGGTAGCGAGGGGTCGAGCCGCTCTTGTAGCTCGCCTCGTGCTCCTCGTCCACTACGATCAGACCGAGCTCCGGAAGCGGGGCGAAGACCGCGCTCCGCGCCCCCACCACGAAGGAGGCCTCGCCTCTCCGAATTCTGCGCCATTCGGAGAGCCGTTGGCTCGGGGTCATTCTCGAGTGAAGGAGGGCGACCGTCTCACCGAATCGTCGCCGCACCTCCGACTCGAGCTGTGCGGTGAGCGCTATCTCGGGCACCAGATAGATAACCCCCCTCCCCTCGCTCAAGCTTTGTTGAGCGACCCGGAGGAACACTTCGGTCTTTCCGCTACCGGTAATCCCTTCGAGGTAGAATCTGCTCTCCGAGCTCGCACCGATCGCCTCGACAGCCTCCCGCTGTTCGTCACTGAGCTCGTGCTGCGCCTCCGGCACCTCCTCGTCGACGACGACAACGGGCTCGGGCTCGCGCTCCCGGCGCCCTCCCGGGATCATCGCCGCGAGCGCCTCGCCGAGCGAACACATGTACAGCCGCGAGAGCCAGTTCGCGAGCTCGAGCTCCGGCTCACCGAACAGCGGCTCGTTGTCGACCCGGCGGGTTATCGGACGAAGCCGCGATACATTCGGTGGTGTGTCGGAGACCGACACGACGAAACCGGTCAGGGAACGGCGGCCGAACGGCGCGACCGCCCGAACTCCCCGCTCGAGCACTACGCCTTCGGGAACGGTATATGAGAAGCTCCCGCGAACCGGAACATTGAATACGAGCTCGGCGTAGCGCTCCGGCGGCGGACCGTCCTCTCGCCGGTCGTTCTCGCCCGCCATTACGCCTCGCCGGAGAACGCAGAACGCAACCGCTTCAGGTCTTCCCAGACCGGGCGGCGCAGCGCGTCGTTGCGCAGTACGGCGCTCGGATGGTAGGTCGCGAAGACCGGAATCCCTCGAAACATGTGCTCGCCCTTTCGCAACTCCGCCATGCTGGCGTCCACCCCCGTGATTACCCGCGAGCTGACTCGCCCCACCGTCAGGATGCTCTTCGGCCGTACGAGCTCGATCTGTCGCTCGAGGTAGGGGAAGCACGCCGCACGCTCGTCGGGAAGCGGGTCACGATTCTGAGGCGGGCGGCATTTGACGATATTGGCAATGAAGGCGTTGCGATCCCTGCTTACACCGATTGCGTCGAGCCACTTGTCGAGATACCGGCCTGCACGGCCGACGAACGGTCGTCCGCTGCGGTCCTCGTCGGCGCCGGGCCCTTCGCCGATCACCATGACGAGCGCGTCGAGCGATCCTTCGGCGGGGACCGCATTCATCCGCACCGCGGAGAGCGGACATTTCGAGCACTCGCGGATCTGTTCGGCCAGCGTATCGAGCTCGCGGCGACGGGCCTGCGGGTCGAGCGATTCGCCATCGGAATCGGCCCCGGCCGCTGCATGAACACCGGCACCCGAATCGGCGCGCCGGGTGGTATGAACACCGGCACCCGAATCGGCGCCGGCGGCCGTGTGGGCACCGGCACCCGAATCGGCCCCGGGCTCGCCCCGATCGGAGGCGACGGCTTCGTATTCACCGGCAAAGCCATCGACCACGTAGTCCTTGAAGAGACTACAGAGCCGGTCGAACGTACGGTCAGCTGCGCTCATACGATACTCCCTTTGTCACCGTTCGCCGTTTCGCACTCTTCGCTCCCCGCCTGCCCATCGCCGCCTGGATACCACCAGCTTCCCGAATAGGTCACGCGGTAGAACACGAGCCCTCTTGCGGCCGCGGTAGTGGCGGCGAGCGACCGGTCGCCCGCGGCGAGCATCTCGCTCAACTGTTCGGGAGGAGCCCCTTGGGCGTCGAGAGCCACCATTGTACCGACAATCGATCTCACCATATGCCACATGAAGCTGCGTGCTGATATCTCGAAAATAAGGAAGCGATCGAGAGGAAACCAGAACGCCCGGTCGATCGAACGCCACCGCGATCCGGACCGGTCGCGACTCGAGGCAAACGTCGTGAAGTCGTGATACCCGACCAATCGCGCCGCGTACCCGTTGACACGATCGAGCGACGGTAACCGGCGGAGGCGCACCGCGTACCGGTCGACGAGGGGGTCCGCGACATCTCCGGAGTAGAGTGCGTAGCGATACGTCCGCTGCACTGCGCTGTATCGGGCGTGAAACTCTTCGGGCACTTCACCGCTGTCGAGCGCGCTGACATCGCCGGGAGTGCGTGAGTTGAGGGCGACGGCGATTTTGTCCCCCGGAATGGAGTGGTTGTCCGTCCGAAACGAGATCACCTGCCCTTTCGCGTGAACACCGGTGTCCGTTCGACCGGCGCACGCCACACGAACCGGCTCCTCGAGCAGACGCTCGAGTCCGGCTTCTATCACGCCCTGCACGGTTCGGGTATTCGGTTGAATCTGGTAACCGCGGAAATCGGTTCCGTC
>SLIN01000356.1 GCA_007135605.1 Spirochaetales bacterium
GTATCGGGAGGTGGGGGCCGCGGGCCTGCAACTGCTGAAATCGATTTTCATTCCTGACGAATCATGAGCGACTCCTCAGTACCGAATGCCGGCGCGCGGACCGAACCCCGAAGCAGGCCCGGCCCCGCACCCGGGCGTTCGCCGGATGGGCTCCTGCAGGCAAACCGATATCGAAGTTCAACTTGTTGTGATATTCTGAATATGGTACCGAGAGGTTGCTTATGAACGCGAGAGTAGAGCGAAACATCCAGGCCGATCCGGATACTATGCTCGGTAAGCCTGTCATACGCGGTACCCGGATCACCGTCGAGCTCATCCTGGAGAAGGTCGCCGCAGGTGAATCCATCGACCAGATCCAGAGCGAACACCCGGAACTAACAAGAGACCAGATTCAGGCGGCGCTTGAGTATGCGACGCTTGTATTCAAGTCGGACGTTGTAACTCCAACGGGCGTATAACGGATCGTGGTTCTCGTGGTTGATGAGAGCGTGGACCGTCAGGTTGTTAACGCTTTGTCCCGGAATCTTTTCCGAGAAGAAGAGCGAGCTTTCGTGGTCATCTCGCCGAACGACGTGCGCATCAGGCCTACCATTACATGAGGTCGAGGAACAGGTCGGGTCAGTTTGCGGGAGGCTGACCTTCTTGTGTGAGGGACGCGGAGGGCGGCGGCGATAGCCGCCGGTCCGCGCCGCGCGGACGGAACCCCGAAGCAGGCCCGACCCCGCGCCGTGCGGGGCGTGCGGGTGGCGAAATCGCCGGTGCACCGACGCTGCGATCTTTTCACGCGCGCGTAGAGCGCGCGTAGCGCCCCGGGGGCACACCCACATTAACTCCTTTTTGCCGGTAAGGAGGGGTGGAGGCGAATGTGGCCGAGAGAGAATCCGATGAACGTGACGGAGCAGGGGCGCGGCAGCGCAGACCCCACGACAGCGCGTACAAGTACCTGTTCTCCAGCAGGAGGGTCGTACACCAGTTTCTCACCCGCTTCGTCGATGAGGAGTTCACGCGTGGGCTCACACCCGACGACGTGCGGCGGTTCGAGTCGAGTTTCGTCTATGGAGGCGAGCGATGGACGGTGCCGGGCAACGTTCGCGACCTTATAGACGGGTCGATTCCGAGCCGGTATATCCCGGCCTTCGAGTACTATCCGGTCATCGAACACGATATACCGGATGAGACACTCGAGCGCGTTCGTGGGCTCGTTGCCGCGGTGGTCTATCTGGAAAAGCGCCGAGATCGAACGGATTCGCGACCTGAGAGGGGTGAGATCGATGTTAAGCGAAGTGGTGGATCAGATCATTCAACGGAGCAAGGAAGAAGGACATGCGCGAGGACATGCCGAAGGCCATGCGCACGGGCTTCGCCAGAAGGCGCGGGAGACTGCGCGGCGGATGCTTGTTGAGGGGATTTCGGTTGAAGTCATCTCTCGGATTACCGGTCTTACGGTCGCTGAGATCCGTGGTCTCTCGCAAGATTCGGACAGCGGTGGGGAGTAAGTCGGATCGCATCGGGGGCAAGCGACCTTCTTGTGTGAGGGACGCGCTGGAGCAGGCCCGACCCCGGGCGCTACGCGTGCGTAGCGCGCGGGGGCACACCCAAACCTTTCTTGCGTCTTGGCGCCCGACAGATGGGCAAATTTTCCGGTATGCGGGCAGACGTGTGGAGTTCATACGTCGACAATGGTAGTCTACGTATGCGCCGAATGCCTGAAATCGGCCACGGAGGCGGTATATGGGTCAATCACGTACTGAGCTCTTGCGGCGGATTAGCGTAGATCCGAATATATGTTTCGGAAAGCCGTGTATCCGCGGTCATCGGATTTGGGTTTCTCTGATCCTCGATATGCTTGCCGAGGGAGTCTCGGTGGAGGAGATTCTCGATAACTACCCGGGTATAACCGAGGAAGATGTGCGTGCATGTATCGCGTACGGGTCGGAGATGTCGCGTGAGCGGTACGTGGAGATCACCAGAGGGGCATGAGCCGCGTAAAGCTGAAACTGGACGAGAACCTCGGAACTCGCGGCAGGGCTGTGTTCGAGCGTTTCGGTTACGATGTTCTTACTGTTTCCGAGCAGAAGCTGCAGTCTGCAGACGACTCTCGGAGAAGCTTGCCACGGCGCTTGCCGTGCGCGATATACATGGCCGTCTCTGGATAATTCAGGAAAGCGGCATCCGCGAGTATCAACCGGACGATGGTGACTAATCCCGATTTGCTGGACCGTGAGGCAGAAATGGATGGCTGGCTCAGAGTCATCGTCAGAGCGACTGGACGCGTATGCGGGGCTTCTGCCGCACTTCGCGCATAAGGCGACCGGCCAACGTTCGCAACCTGCGACGGGTGAGATCGATGTTAAGCGAAGTGGTGGATCAGATTATTGAACGGGGCAGGGAAGAGGGGCTTGAGCAGGGGCTTCGCCAAAAGGCGCGGGAGACTGCGCGGCGGATGCTGGCGAAAGGGTACGCGATTGACGACGTCGCCGAGGTCACCGGTTTAGAAGTGGGCGAGGTTCGTCTCCTCGCGAAGAACCTGGACAGCGGTGGGGAGTAAGCCGGCTCACATCGGGGGCGGCCGACCTTCTTGTGTGAGGGACGCGGAGGGCGGCGGCGAAGCCGCCGGTCCGCGCGGCGAGGTATTGCGCGGGAGCGTCGACGCGAATGTGCTACCATCGCATTTCGACACAATCTCGTTCGGGCGTTATCATTCTACATAGGGAGATACGATGGGCAGAATCGAGGTGCTTGAGGAAAGAGTGCGGCAGCTTTCACGTGAGGAACTTTCGCAGTTTCGTGAGTGGTTCATTAGTTATGATGAGCAGCTTTGGGACGACCAAATCGCCGAAGACGTCGCAAGTGGCCGGCTGGAGGGACCGGCCCAACGAGCCCTCGATGAGTTCCACAGCGGTGACGCCGGCCGGCTGTGACGCATTTCGCCTCGTCGGAGTTCTGGGTACGCTTTCATTCGCTTCCGGATTCAGTTCAAGAGATAGCAAGGAAGCAGTTCGAACTTCGGAAGACGGATGCGAGCCATCCATCGTTGCATTTCAAACGCATCGGGAGATATCGGTCGGTGCGAATCAGTAATCAGTATCGCGCACTCGGGGTCGACATTACGGAAGGTGTATTGTGGTTCTGGATCGGCTCTCATGCTGACTACGACCGGTGGTTGAAGTAATCTTCATAGACTCCGTCGCGATCTGAGCCCTCGCGCGTAGAGCGCGCGTAGCGCGCCGGGGGCACACCCACATCTTGTTTTTCTTTGACTCGGCGCCGGGCGACAATCGCGAGGTCACTTTCGCCGGTATAGAAGGGTGGAGGTGGATGATGCTATTGTACACGCGCCGCATCGAACGCTTCGTGAGCGCTCGTTATGGGATTTCGCATGCAGAGTATGGTATCCTGTTACCGAGTTCGGGTGGCCATTGCTCCCGGGTCAAACCTATTCGGGTTCGCGGATGGTGAGCCGCCGTGCGCTTCGAAATACTCGGGCGGATCGAACGAGCGGAGACCATTGCAACTCGACGGGGAATCCGGGAAATTCGGAGGCTTCATAGGGTTTACGGGAGAGCCCGTTGGCGCAAACGCAAGGGAGTTGCCGAAGTGAGGTTGCCTGACGGGACGGTTCGACTGGCTGAAGTGCACTGGTACGAGACAACCGGCATCGGCAAAGTCGAAATCAAGATCAAGCGCTATCTGGGGTAGTCGCATGTCACACACTCGGCGGTTTGTTGTTTGCATTCGAAATGATGGCTATCCTGCCGCACTGGAGACGAGAAAGCTATACGAGACTCTGCCGGACCTTGAAGCGGAGAAGCACGGACAGCTCAGAGTTATTGATGAGTCCGGCGAGGATTATCTCTATCCGGAAGAGCTGTTCGTCCCGCTCCGGCTTCCTAAGTCCGTGCGAGACGCACTCGTCAATGTCGCGTAGAGCGACGGCGAAGCCGTTCGAGGAGTTTTTCACCGACGAGGAGTCGGGCGACTGGACGCGCTTCGCCGAGATGGGGGTGGTGACAAATCATCATCTGGTCGAGCCGGCGGTCGCTGGATGAGCGGATGTAGGGGGGAGTGCAACACTGTCCACGTTTGGCAATTACTTTCCGCGATCGTGCTACACTGCCATAGACGGGCTCGGTGAGAGAGCGCTTGATATGCCTGAGATAAGTCGGTTTTTCGGCATCGTGATCGCGATGTACTATGCCGAACACGATCCGCCCCACTTCCACGCGAAGTATAATGAATGGGAGGCGCAGGTCGACATTCGA
>SLIN01000053.1 GCA_007135605.1 Spirochaetales bacterium
CGCTGCACCTCGCTGGAAAGCCGGTCGGTCCCGGCGCGAATCACGCTCTCGACGTTGCGGGGAACGATAGACGCCGGGGCTTCGCCGGTGGTCTCCCATCGGTCTGCTCTCTTCACAAGTATTCCCTGATCGAGGAGCGATCGCACGATTTCCTCGATAAAGAACGGATTGCCGCGGGCTCGTTCAAACAGGAAACCCTCAATACTCTTCGGAATTGCCAGATCGCCGAGGAGGTTCCGCGCAAGACGAATGCTTCCCTGCTCGTCGAGCTCCCGGAGAGAGATCTCGGCGAAGATGTGCGGGCACTTTCTGCGGGCTGTATCCGGAAGATGGCGGCAGCGATTTCCGATTTCCGGCCGGTACGAGCAGATCACTCCGAACGGAATCTCGCCGAAATCGTCGCGTCCGAGCATTTCCATAATGTAGGAAATGAGGTCGATGGAGAGCGAGTCGGCCCAGTGCAGGTCTTCCAGAACGACGATCAGAGGGTGTACCCGGGCCAGCGCGCCGAGAAACTGACTCAACGCCCGAAAGACCGCCGTGCGAACCGCATATGGGTCGTCGGTTTCATCTCTTTCTGTTTCGTCGTCGGGTGACGACGTACGGAGGAGATGTGAAAGACCGCGCGTGATTTCCGCGCGTTGCTCGTCGGAGATTGCGTTGTCGCGATGCAAATCGTCGAGGCTGCCGGTGACCCGGGCCTGCCGCTGCTCGCGACTCATCTCCGGCGTCCACGACATGTACTGACCCAGGATATCGAGAAACGGCCAGTATCCGGTGACTACACCCGAATCGAGACACCGGCCTTTCAGCACAATCGGCGCAGTACCGGCGCTCGGCGTACTCGGCAACGCCTCGGCGATGAGCCGGCTCTTCCCGAGCCCGGCCACGCCGGTTACGCAAGTGAGCATAGGGACACCGGCGCGCACCGAATCGACCGCGTCCGTGAGTCGGCGCAGCTCTCCATCGCGGCCGACCAGGGGCGATCGGAGCCCTTCCAATCCGCGACTTTTCGCTGTGTGCGCCCGCAACGTCTCGACCATCCAGGCCTGATCGTTTCGTTCGACTCCGGGCCGGTGTGCATAGCGAACCGCACTTCTCGTACTGCGATACGTTGCCTCCGATACGATGACCTCACCCTCGCCCGCGGTGGCCGCGAGCCGCTGTGCGTCGGTCACCGCCGCGCCCCGGACAACGTTCGACTCCATCTGCTCACCGTCGCCGGCGGCGAGATCGACAATCCCCGAACAGATTCCGGCAGCAACTGTCAGCTGCATTCGATTCGCCGCCGCGCGCGCGTCGACAGCCGCTCTGACCGCGAGCTCGGGCGCATTCTCCCTGGTGGCGCTCCGGCCGAATATAATCAGAACGTTCCTGCCTGCGTGACTCTCGATTCTCCCTCCGTATCTCAACACGAGTCCGTAGAGCCGGCTCATGTACCGGCCCACCGCCTCTTCGTCGAGCTCGGTTCCGACTACTCGCAGCGCGAGGAGGGTCGCGGGGTGTCGGTCGGGAATCGGCCGCACCGACCGATCTTGAGCTCTTGCGAGCGGCTGAGGATGAGGGTGTTCCGGAGTAATCTTTCCGGTCTTGATCTTGTCGTACAACGACACCAGAGCTTCCGACGGCTCTTCACCGAGCTCGCGGTCGAGTTGTGTACGGAACGCTTCGTACAGACGAAGCGCCGATGCTCGCTCGCCGTTCAGCGCAGAGAGCTCCATGAGAGCGAGCTGCGGTTCTTCGTCCAGTGGATCGATCCTGGACCAGCGGAGCGCCACCTTCACGGCCCGATCGAGATCGCCGGACGTTCGCAGGCAGCGAATATATGCCCTACTGAGCGCCGCATACTCGCGACCGAGCGCTTCGGACTGGAAGAAATGCCAGTCGTCGAACTCTACCGACCCTTTGACCGAGAAACCGGACAGGAACGTATCCCGATAGAGTTCGATCGCTTCAGCAAGTGTGCCGGCACACTGTTCGCACGGTACGTCGCCTTCTCCGAACTCCCGGTACGCGTTGCGAAAGCGGATGACGTCGACAAATAACCCGGGCGAATCGACAAGCTCGATACGGTCCTGAGCGGTAACCAGCGCCCCTTCCGGGAGAATACCGGAGAGCGCGTACAGCGTTCGGCGCAGCGCGCCACGAGCGTGCTGCTCGTCGGATTCCGGCCAGAGAAGCGCAGCGAGCGTGGCGCGGGCGTGACTTCGCCGCTCGACCGCCAGCCAGGCGAGGAGTGCTATCGCTTTTCGCGTATCGACCCGTTGTTGCGACCCACGATGCTCGACATATGGCGGGCCGAGCAGATAAATCCGGAAATCGGCCGCTTCGTCCATACTCTTTAAAAAAAAAAATGCGCTTCCGCGCGAGAATCGTAACGAGTTCGTCACGGCACATAACTATTATGTACTCATCTTGTGTAAAAAGGTAGCCTTCTGCAGGAGAAATTTCGCCGAAGCAGAGCCGCATGGAGAAGTGCCGCCGGGAGGTAATTCGTGAAGATACTCGTGGTCGGGTCGACCGGAATGGTTGGGAACGAGGTAGCGACTTCGCTTGCTCACCGTGGCGAACAGGTCCGGGGGCTCGTACGACCTACGTCCGCCGCCGAGAAGGTTGCAGCACTCGAGGCCGCCGGTGTCGAGACGGTGGAGGGCGACCTTCGGGACCCGCGTTCGCTCGCCGCCGCATGCTCGGGAGTAGATGCAGTGATTACGACCGCCTCGGCGATGCCTATGAGCTGGACCGAGAATAACACGATCGGAATCGTCGACCGTGACGGCACGATCGCTCTGATCGACGAGGCGAAACGTGCCGGTGTGAAACACTTCATTTTCACTTCGTTTCCGGACCCTCAACAACCGGAGTCACCACTCGGAGAAGCGAAGCTCGCGGCGGAAATGCACCTGGTCGGAAGCGGCATGATGTATACGGTACTCGCAGCGAACAATTTTACCGAGATATGGCTGAGCCCTGTCCTCGGATTCGACTATGCGAACGGACAGGCAACCATATACGGCGACGGCACGAACTCCCTTTCGATGGTCAGCTTCCGCGATGTCGTTCGCACGGCGTGCGAGGCGCTTTACCGGAGGGAAGCCCGAAATACGACGCTGGCGG
This sequence comes from Spirochaetales bacterium, assembly GCA_007135605.1. GTDB lineage: Bacteria > Spirochaetota > Spirochaetia > DSM-27196 > SKKC01 > SLAN01. The sequence continues at coordinate 3,118 of SLIN01000053.1, forward strand.
TAGGCGGCCCGCACGCACTTTCGCAGCGAGATATCGTAGAGATTTTCGAGAAACAGTCCGGAAAGAAATGGCAGCTCACTCATGTATCGGCAGATGCGCTGCGCGAGCAACTCGAGTCGGCCGACGACGAGTTGCAACAGAGCTTTGCAGCTCGCCAGCTCGCTTTCGCCACCGCTCCCTGCTTCGCGATGGACCCGTCGACGTACCTGGTGCGCACGAACTTGCGAGCGGTAGCCGAATACGCCGCGGACGTGCTGGGTTCGACGGTGGGAGTATAGTCGACGCGGCTCGAATCAGGAGGTGACCGGAATGTCCGATTACTACGCATTCGATGTTGGCGATTTCCGTTGCGCGGTAGTTTGCGACGGCTTCTACTCGTACGACGCCGCGCCCTTCTTTGCGGGGGCAGCCGAACACGAGTTTCGCGCCGAACTGGAGCGAACCGGAATCACCACCGAACGGATCACCACCCCGTATTCATCGCTTCTGGTGAATACCGGAACGCACCGCATTCTGGTCGATACCGGAGCCGGCACCCTCGCACCGACGACCGGCATGCTCACCGAAAACCTCCGTAAAGCAGGCCTCTCGCCGGAGGAGATCGATGTCGTGGCGATCACTCACGCACATCCCGATCATATCGGTGGTGTGCTCGACTCCGACGGGAAACCGCACTTTCCGAACGCGAGGTACTTCATACCACGGCGCGAGTGGGAGCTCTGGTTTTCGGAGGAAGTCCACGAGATGCTCGCCCCGAGCCTGGACTGGCTCGCCGATTTCGCCCGTACGAGGCTCACTCCGATCGAATCGCGGACAACCGTGCTGGAGTTCGGCAACGAGATCGTACCGGGGGTGACGCTCCTCGAAGCGGCCGGCCACACCCCCGGACACGGCATGGTCGGCTTCCGGTCCGGTTCGGAGAAGCTTCTCTATGCGTCCGACGCGGTCGTGCTGCCGCTGCACCTCGAGCATCCCGACTGGAGGCCGGAGATGTACGACCTCGACCCCGACCGCGCAGACGAAACAAAGCGGCGGGTTGCCGACATGATCGCCGAGGACGGCCGGCTCGCCATCTTTCAACACTTTCCGTTCCCGAGTCTCGGGCGAATCGAACGACACGGCCGGGCCTGGCGCTGGATTCCG
>SLIN01000262.1 GCA_007135605.1 Spirochaetales bacterium
GTGGAGCAGAACGAGGTCTACACCAATTTCGAACAGGGGTCGGTGCGAGAAACGCATAACGACTTCGACCTCGCGCTCGACGGCGACGGTTTTTTCCTCGTCGAAACGCCTCGTGGGGAGCGACTGACGCGAAACGGCAGCTTTCAGCTCGGACCGGAGGGCATTCTCGTTACCAAGGAGGGCTTCCCGGTTCTCGGCGAGAACGGCTATATCCGGGTGCAGGAGAACAACTTCCGCATCGATGAGGACGGGGTGATCAACCGCAACGCTCGCTTCGGCGACGATCCGGACCGGCTCGTGAGTATGCGCGAGAACCAGTGGGAAGAGCCGGAGGAGGTCGATCGCCTGCAGATCGTCGATGTGAGCCGCCCGCGATACCTCGAGAAGCAGGGCTCGAGCCTCTGGCGGACGACCTGGGAGAGCGGCGATCCGGCGATCATCGAGCCGGGAGAGCGCCCGCAGGTGTTGCAGGGCTTCATCGAGACCGCGAACGTCGACCCGGTACGAGAAATGGTGGAGATGATCGAGGTCAATCGCGCCTACGAGGCGAACCAGCGGGTCATCCAGTCGCATGACGAAGCGACGCAGCAGCTTCTGAATACCGTGCTCCGCGCACGTTGAGGACGCGCGGCACCAGGTGCACGCACGCTAAGGAGTAACAGAACGTGGTCAGATCGTTATACACCGCCGCGAGCGGGATGAATGCACAGCAGTTCAACATCGACACGATCTCGAACAATCTGTCGAACGTGAATACGACCGGGTTCAAGCGAAATCGCGCCGACTTCGAGGATCTCATCTACCAGACGATTCGCACCGCCGGCACGCCGGCGACCGAGGCTACGCTGGTTCCGGTCGGCGAGCAGGTCGGCCACGGGGTGAAGGTCGCATCAACCCAGAAAATCTTCGAGCAGGGCTCCCCGCAGGAGACCGGAGTTCCCACCGATATCGCAATCGAGGGTGACGGCTTCTTCCGCGTGCTCGACTACGACGGAACCTACGGCTATACGCGCGACGGTAGTTTCAAGATCGATGCGAACGGCCAGCTCGTGACCGCACAGGGATATCGGGTCATTCCGGAGATCATCATGCCGGAGGATTTCATCCAGGACAGTCTCAATATCACGCAGGACGGACGCGTCTTCGTACAGGTGCCGCAGATGGACGACCCGATCGAGGTGGGACAGCTCGAGCTCTATCGCTTCGTGAATCCGGCCGGACTGAACGCGGTGGGTGAGAACATGCTCAAGGAAACGTCGGCAAGCGGTCCTGCGATTGCCGGTATTCCCGGACAGGAGGGAATGGGGCGTACGCTCGGGCGCTTTCTTGAAACATCGAACGTCGAGGCGGTTACCGAAATGGTGAACATGATCGTCGCCCAGCGCGCCTACGAGATGAACTCGAAGTCGATACAGACGAGCGATACGATGCTCGGTATCGCGAATCAGCTGAAGCGATAACGGGTCGCCGAGGTGAGGCGGGCGGAGCGCGGGAGCGTACGGTATGCAGGGAATTGAGCAGATGCACGGAGTCGAGCAGGCGTTGAGCCGGATGCGATCCGGGGGCACCCCGCGTCAGTCGGGCGACGGGGAGAGCGACCCACTGCGCGAGGTAGCGCAGGAGTTCGAGGCGCTCTTCATCCAGCAGATGTTCGACGCAATGAGAAATACCATCGACCGCGAAGACAGCCTCTTCTACGGCGGGTTCGCCGAAGAGGTCTTCGAGGACATGCTCTACGAGCAATACGCCCTCACCATGGCGCGGACGGCGAACACCGGCATCGCCGATATGATATACGACCAGTTTTCCGGCCGCAGCGACGGGGCGGCCGCCGCCGGCGAGGCATCCGCGGAGGTGCGTTCGCTGATGGATGCGGCCGCGCGAGAACGGGCCTACGACGCGGCCGGCACACCGCTCCCGTAATCGCGTGAGCGCGTACGACGCCGCCGGCACGCCGATCGGGTAATCGGAAACGCGCCGGTTGTACACTTTTCTGAAGCCATCACACCGCCAACTGTACACAAAATAATACGATGTCGGCGTCACGTTCGCGGGGCGATCGCAGCCGATCTGTAATTATCGACAATAGAGTGAATTACAGAATTGTTATCTATGGCGTCTTGTTGGCATGAGTATTGCATCAGTATGGGGGAGGAGAAGTCCTTATGAAGACGCGAAATGACGGTGCCTCGACGCAGGAAGATACGGTAAAAGCTTACTTCGATCAGATCAAGCGAACCGCGCTGCTTACCCCCGAGCGCGAGATCGAGCTCTCCAAGCGCATCCAGGCGGGGGACGAGTCGGCGCGGCACGAGCTTATCGAAGCCAACCTTCGCCTCGTCGTCAAGATCGCCCGCTCGTACGTGACATCCGATGTCAGCTTCCTCGATCTCATTCAGGAAGGCAATCTCGGCCTGTTGCGAGCCGCTGCGAAGTTCGATTACCGGAAGGAGGTGCGCTTCTCCACGTACGCTTCCTTCTGGATCCGGCAGTCCATTACCCGCGCGATGTCCAACAAGCGCCGGACGATTCGACTGCCTCACCGCAAGGAGGACGCGCTCCGACGCATTCAGAAGAGTCAGAACGCACTCAGCCAGCGTCTCATGCGCGCGCCTACAAACGAGGAGGTCGCCGAGGATGTGCACATGGAGGCATCCGAGGTCGCCGAAATCGTGAACTGCTCCTCTTCACCGGTCAGTCTCGACTACGAGATCAACGACGACAACGGGACACTGCACGATCTCTACGAGGACAACAGTTACGCTCCCGACAGCGGCGTCATGGAGGATGCGGTGCGCGAGCAGACGAGGCAGGTCCTCGACCGATTGCTCGAGCGTGAGCGGCTCATTCTCAAGTACCGTTATGCAATTGACGGTGGACCGCGCTACACGCTGAAGAGAATCAGTGACGAGATGGGAATCTCCCCCGAGACCGTCCGCCAGATCGAAATGCGGGCGATCCGAAAATTGCGCCAGTACTCCGACGAGCTTCGTGAGCTGGTCGCAGAATAGGAGTCTGTCCGTCAGACTCCAATAAGATACCTCCGTCGGCGGCCGGCCATGTCCCCCGGCCGGCCGCTTGACTCTTCTCGCTTCCCGCCGATAGAGAATAGTGTACATGGCGCGACAGGGAAGCGAAGATACGCAGGCAGAATCAGAGCGACCGCCCGCAACCGGCGACCGATCGGGGGCACGTGCACCGGCGAAACGAACTCCTGCTCAGGAGCGCGCACGATACGTGCGACAGCTCTATCTGCTGCTTGCTCTCATCGCCCTTCTGCTCATCGTCATCTCGGCACTGGTGCCGGACCGCAGGGAGTCGCGTACCGACGATCCCTTTGAACTGCCGCCGGAGGACGCTCTCACGCGCGAGGAGGCGCCGCCACGTCCTCACGATCACCAAAGCGACCCACCCGACGTCGACGCGGACGGGGAGACGGCACCGGCGGACGGAGCGGAGAGGCCGCCTTCACCGGTCGACGACCCGGAGTACGATCGTATTCCCGATCCTTCCATACCCGATCCGGAGGCAGTCGCACCGGTGCCCGAGGCGCAGCCGGGCGTCGTCTATTTCGTGCTCGACGATGTGGGCTACACGATCTCCGAGCTCGAGCGCTTTCTCGAAATCGATGTGCCGATGACCGTATCGGTGCTGCCGCATCTACCGTACTCCAGCGAGGCAGCGCGCGAGGCCGCGGCGGCGGGTCATGACGTGATGCTCCACATGCCGATGGAGCCGCAGAACGATGAAGACCCGGGGCCCGGAGCGATTATGGTCCGCCACTCGAGCGAAGAGGTTCGCAGGCGGATCGAGTCGGCGCTTGCGAGCGTTCCCGATGCGATCGGAGCGAACAACCATATGGGCTCGGCGGCAACCGCCGACACAGAGATCGTTCGAGAAGTGTTGAGCACGCTCTCGAGCAAGGGGTTGTTCTTCCTCGACAGCTATACGAGCGTCGAGAGCACAGTCGCCGAAGTCGCCGCCGAGCTTTCACTTCCGGCGATACAGCGCACCATCTTCGTAGACCACGACACCGATCCCGAGGCGATGCGAGAGGCGATCGAGCAAGGCATCGATCATGCCGGACGGTACGGTGCCGCGGTTCTCATCGGCCACGTTCAGACGCCCACGCTGCCGCCGCTGCTCGTCGAAGCCGCCGAGAAGGCCGAGCGCCGCGCGGTGCGCTTCAAAGGGCTCGCACATTACCGCGATACCCGGTTCCCGCCGGACAATCCGATCAGCCGGGTGTTGAACGAGGAGGCGCGGCGGTGAACGTGCTCGGCATCGAGAGCAGCTGCGACGAGTGCTCGGTCGCCGTCGTTCGCGACGGGCGCACGATCCTGTCGCACATCATCTACAGCCAGATCGAGGACCACGCCCGCTACGGCGGGGTGGTGCCGGAAATCGCCTCGCGCAAGCACACCGAGTGGATACTTCCGCTCTTCCGGGAGGCGTGTAAGGAGGCGGCGATCGATCCGGCGCGCGATATCGACGCGATCGCGGTGACCACCGAGCCGGGACTCAGCGGATCGCTGCTTGTCGGGCTTGGCTTTGCGAAAGGGCTTTCGGTCGCGACCGGGCGTCCGCTGATTGCAGTCGATCATATCCTCGCCCACCTCTATGCGCCGCGCATCGAGGGCGATCTCGCTCCTCCGTATCTCGGTCTTCTGGTATCCGGTGGACATACAATAGTGTGCAGGGTTGATGGATGGAATGCGATGACCGTGCTCGGCACGACTACCGACGATGCGTGCGGGGAGGCGTTCGACAAGATCGCCAAGCACTTTGGATTCGGCTATCCGGGCGGTCTTGCAGTCGACCGGCTCGCCGCACGCGGCGACCCGTACGCCTACGACTTTCCGGAGTCTCGCCTCGATTCGCCGCAGCAGCGCTACGATGTGAGCTACTCCGGCCTGAAAACCGCGGTGGTTGCGCAGCGCGAGCGCTTTCGGCGCCCGAACGCCGAGGAGAGCGCGGAGAACATAGCCGCGAGCTTTCAGCGGGTGGCGATCGACACGGTCATGCGCCGGCTCCAGCGGGCGATTTCCGACACCGGCATCCGGCGGGTGGCGATCGCCGGAGGTGTGGCGGCGAACAGCTACCTGCGGAAGCGGGCGGGCGAGCTTACCGTCGATGAGCTGCACATTCCGTCGATGGAGCTGTGTACCGATAATGCTGCGATGATCGCCGGCATCGGCTTCGAGTACGCGAACGCCGGTCGCTTTGCCGAGCTCGACGTACCGGTGAACGCGCGGGTGCGCGGCTATCGCAGGGTCGGTCGCGGGGGCGGTTGGTAGCCGGGGCTCCGCGGGCGGAAAGCTCCTATTCTGCGATCATCTCGCCGAGCCGCGTGAGATCCTCATCATCCTCGTAGAGTCGCGGATTCGACGAAGTCGGGCTGTCGATCAGCGTACGCGCGATCGCGTTCATGCCGTTTGCGTAGCCGCACTCGGGGTGAGACTCGACAACCGGTGTACGTTTGATAACCGAACGGACGAGCAGCTCGTCTGCAGGCAGGAATCCGATATACTCAACCTCGACGCCGAGGTTCCTGCGGGCGATCTCGCGCAGACGCGCGCCGATGGTGATATCTTCGCTGTGCCTGCCCATATTCAGCACAACGCGGGGGATGAGTGTTCCTATAGCCCGGGACGCTGTGGTCGTGCTCTCAGCGCTGCCCTCGGTGAGTTTTTCGAGCAGGCAGGCGAGTGACCGGTCGGTGCCCTCGATTCGTTCTGTCATGAAATCGTGGATCATCTGTCGCTCGGCGCTCTTCGGCGCGAACGATCGATAGAGCATGCGATAGCACACCGACTTCAGGAAGCTGTACGCGTTCAGGATTGATGTTGTTTCCGGCGTGCACACGAGTACGCCTCCGGCGGCGGCGAGAAAGAAGTCGACGGTGTTGAAACTCGATCCTGCGCCGAGGTCGAGGATTATGTAGTCGGCTACGAGTGTCTGCAGCTCGCGCAGCAGCTTCACCTTCCGGAAGTAGGGGAGATTCGCCGTAGCCGGAAGCAGCGAATCGCCCGGTATCATGAACAGTTTCTGCCGGCCGGTATCGACGACGAGCTCTTCGAGCCGGTCGACGCGTCGATGAATAAAGTGACCGATCCCACGGCTGCTTCCGGCTACGCCGAGACAGGTGTGAAGGTTCGAGCCGCCGAGATCGAGATCGACAAGCAGCACGGTCTTGCCCGCCCGAGCGAGGGTGATCCCGAGATTGGCGCAGAATAGGCTCTTTCCGACTCCGCCTTTCCCGCTGGCGACCGGTAGTACCGTAGTCATTCGTTTCCGTCCTTCAGTGCGGCAAATCGTAGATGCGGCGGGGGCAAAGATCAAGGGCGCGGGTGATCGTACCGGCGCGGCTTCCGCGGGCGGTTGCCTGCTGCGTTCGCCCGAGTGGCGCCGGCCTCGCCGGCTTTGACACTCGTGGCGCCTGCGGATACCTTGGCTCGGAGCGCTTATGGCTGACTTCGATCTTGACGCACATATCCGAAAGGTACCCGACTTTCCGAAACCGGGCATACTCTTCTACGACATTACGAGCGTGATGATGAGCCCCGAGGCGTTCGGCTACTGCATTGACGCGATGGTCGGGCGGTACCGCGGGCGGGGTATCGAGGGGATCGCCGCCATCGATGCACGCGGTTTTCTCTTCGCCGCGCCGCTCGCCCGGGAGTTGAGGCTGCCGTTGCTGCTCGTGCGGAAGAAGGGCAAGCTTCCCGGTGAAACGGTCTCGCGCGAGTTCGAGCTGGAGTACGGAACCGATGTGGTGGAGATGCACCGCGCCGATCTCGCCACCCCCCGGCGGCTTCTGCTCGTCGACGACCTGATCGCAACCGGCGGAACGCTCCGCGCCGCCGCCGACATGATCCGCGAGAGCGGCAGCACCGTCGAGGAGATCTTCGCGGTCATCGGGCTGCCCTTTCTCAACTACGCCGGGCTGCTCGACGGTATCGACATCCATACGCTCATCGAATACCACGGTGAATAGGCAGCGTTGCCGCGATGCGTTCGAGGCCATGAACCGTTTCGGCGCCGCTCGCACTCCTTTTTTCTTCGCCTTCGACTACGACCTCGAAGAACCGATGATCCACGCGCTTTCCGAGCTTCCTCCGGAGATTCGACTCGTGACACCGTCGGTTTCGGTGCGTGCGGATCAAGAGACCGCCCGGCCGGTACGCATAAGCACGGTCGAACCGGTCTCCGTGGAACGCTACCGGCGAGGATTCGAGATCGTGCAGGAGGCGCAGCGTGCCGGCGACAGCTACCTTGCGAACCTCACCTTTCCCAGCGGCATTACCCTCGACGGCGACCTCGATGCGGTCTTCGAGCAGGCGCACGCCCCGTACCGGCTGAAGGTCGGCGAGCGATTCGTCGTATTCTCGCCGGAGGCATTCGTTACGATCTTTGACTCGACCATCTCCACCTATCCGATGAAAGGCACGCGGGAGACCGCGCCGTGGCGGCCGGGGCTCGCACACGCGGCGACAGAGATTCTCGCCTACGATGCACTTCTCGCCGACGAGAAAGAGAGCGCCGAACACGCGACCGTCGTCGATCTGCTGCGAAACGATATCGGGCGTGTTGCCGCCGAAGTTCGCGTGCCCCGTTTCCGGTACGTCGACCGCTTGCGCTTCCCCGAGCGCACGCTCTTCGCTGTCTCGAGCGAGATCGAAGGGACACTCGTCGGTGAGTGGCCCGGGAGACTGGGAGACATATTCGAGCAGATGCTGCCGGCCGGATCGATTACCGGGGCGCCGAAGGAGAGCACGTGCCGCATCATCGCCGAGGCGGAGCTCGACGCACGCGGGTTTTACACCGGCGTATTCGGGGTCTTCGATGGAGCGCGCGTCGAATCGGCGGTAATGATCCGCTATATCGAGTCGTGTTCCGGCGGATACCGCTTTCGAAGCGGCGGAGGCATTACCATCTACAGCGAGTGCGAACGCGAGTACCGCGAGCTCATCGACAAGGTGGCGATTCCGTGGAGGCGCCCCGATGCTGCTTGAAACGATCCGCGTCGAGCACGGCCGCGCGTGGCGCCTCGAGCGACACCACGAGCGCATGCAGCGCAGTGCCGGCGAGCTCGGCTTCAACGCTCCGTCGTGGGGCGAGCTTCGCGATGCGATCGACCGGGTGCTCGAGGGGCGGATTCTGCCGGATCCCGGGCGATACAAGGTGCGGCTGATCTACCGCGAGAAGATTCTGCAGGTCAAGGCGCAGCGGTACGCGATTCCGCATCCGCTGTCGGCGGTGGTCGTCGAAGCAGGCGAGCTCGCTTACCGGCACAAGCTCGCCGACCGGGCGGCTTTGAACGAGCTGCAGGCGACCGTCGGCCCGCACTCGGTGGTTATCTTCGCGCGCGACGGTCTGCTCACCGACTGTCTCTATGCAAATCTCGTTGCCGACGACGGGCGGCAGTGGCTGACCCCGAAGAGCCCGCTTCTGCCCGGGGTCATGCGCGCCGAGCTTCTCGAAAGCGGGCGTATGCAGCCCGCGGATATACCCGCCGCGGAGCTCCACGAACACTCCCGCTTACTCTTGATAAACGCGCTGCTCGATCCGGGAGAGGTCACCATTCGCACGAGCGCGGTGGAGCAGCGCTTCGCGGCCAGCGCCCCGAAGGTGTGAGCGACTCTCGGAGCCGGCGGGCGCGGAGTATCGGTCGGCGGAACCGAGTAATAGCTTCCGGGTCAGCGTGCGAATCGCCACCCAGGCGTGAGCCGCTCGGCGACTCACGGCGCGAACCGCCACAGATCGTTGAGAAGCCCCTTCTCTCCGCCGCTGTCGTAACCGAATCCGCCGAAGAGCCACAGCTCTCCGCTCTTGTCGGACCAGCTCACTGCATGGCTCCTCGCCCCGGGCGCGTTGTCCGCGGCGGCCACGCCCTTGGTGCCGTACGTTCCGTATTCATCGGTCGTATCACTTCCCGAGACCCAGGTCCAGGCGGCGCCGTCGAAGCGCCACAGATCGTTGAGATCCCCGAAGGCTCCGCCGCCGTCGCGGCCGTATCCGCCGAAGAGCCACAGGTTTCCGCTCCCGTCGCGCCAGGAGACGGCAGTCGATCTCGCCCCGGGCACGTTGTCCGCGGCGGCCTCGCCCTTGGTGCCGTACGTTCCGGATTCATCAAGCGAATCACTTCCCGAGACCCAGGTCCAGGCGGCGCCATCGAAGCGCCACAGATCGTTGAGGAACCCGGTATCTGTGGTGCTGTCGCGGCCCCATCCGCCGAAGAGCCACAGGTTTCCGCTCTCGTCGCGCCAGGAGACGGCAGTCGATCTCGCCCCGGGCACGTTGTCTGCGGCGGCCTCGCCCTTGGTGCCGTACATCCCGAGTTCGTTGCCTGTATTACTTCCGGAGATCCACGTCCACGCTTCGCCGTCAAAACGCCACAGATCATTGAGGTACCCGATGTCGTCTCCGGCGCTGTCGTAGCCGAATCCGCCGAAGAGCCACAGGTTTCCCCTCGCGTCGATCCAGGATACCGCTCCAGACCTTGCCCCGGGCACGTTGTCCGCGTCCGGTACCGTCCTCGTGCCGTATGTTCCGGATTCGTCGATAGATGCACTACCCGAGACCCACGTCCACGCTTCGCCGTCGAAACGCCAGAGATCGTTGAAACGCCCGTTCTCTCCCGCGCTGTCGTAGCCCCGTCCGCCGAAGAGCCACAGGTTTCCGCTCTCGTCCGACCAGCTCAATGCACTGCTTCTCGCCCCGGGCATGTTGTCCGGATCGGCCTCGCCCTTGGTTCCGTAGAAACCGGAGAGATTCGCGATCGTGTGGCCCGAAGTCCAGATCCACTCTATCGGAGGAACGGTGCGGGAGCCGTCACCGCTCGGGTCTGTCGATGCGGTCGGGTTGTCACACCCGGCCAGCGCGAGTCCGCCGGCAAGGAATGCCGGCATGATCTTCAAGCTTGGGTTCGTCATGAAACTGCCTCCCGTAGTCCGTGGCCGGCCGCTCGCTCCGGTTTGTATCTACTGACTAATCCCTCTACTGTTATCTCAACCAGGTTTCGATTTCCAGACAAGAATTGGTACGCGCCCCTGAATGTCTTTTACGAGGAACTCGATCGTCGGGCAGAGGTCTGCGAATGTCGCGTGAACACCTTTTCCGGGATAGATCGGTGGGATACACGATCGAACGCAGAGTCAGCCGGCAGCAACCGGCGCGCGGACCGGCAGGAGCGGGCAGCCGCGGGGGGCCGCGGGCGTCGCACGGGGGGCCGCGCGCGTCGAGGCGCCGCCCGCTTACAAACGCCGGGCAAGCTTCGTCAGCACCCGGTCGTTTTCCTCGATAATGCGCTCGGCGGTCGCGCTCAAGCGTGCGATGTTCTCCTCGCTCGCGTCGTCGATCTCCGGCGGCGCGCCCTCGAATGCCCCGTTCACACGGTAGTAGTCGACGCCGCGCAGCTTCCCGAGCTGGTAGTCGACCGCCTCCGACTGTCCCGCCGACATGACGCCGAACAGCGGCGCGCCGCGAAGCGGGCTGATCCAGTCTCCGAATCCCCAGGAGACGATCTCGTCGCGGCTCAGGTGCGCGGACGGCTTCCCGGTGCCGATGCTGACGATCTCGTAGCGCCACGCGTTGGGGTAGAGCTTTCGCGTCTCGATGTAGGCGCACATCGCCGGGTTGTTCGCATACACCCCGCCGTCGATCAGGCAGAAGGAGTTCTCCGGGTTCTCGTGCTCGGCGATAATCGCCGGCTCGAAATAGCTCGGAGCCGCGGCCGCGGCTTTCGCCACATCATTCATGAGGAAGTTGGTGTCGTCGGTGCGCGATTTGCGCTTCTTGAAAAAGAATGATGTATTGCGTTCGATATCGAAGCTGGTGATCAGCAGATCGCTTAGCGCATCCTGCAGCGTTGCTTCGGCGAAGACCGGACCGAGGAACTCGTCGAAGTTCTCGATATCGTATTTCTCGCTGAACATGTGCGCGATACTGTGAAGCGCGCGGAACTTCCAGGGTGGGAAGATGCGCTGCCCGCTGTCACGGTACATCGCCACGATATCTTCTATGGAAAGCGCGGTATCTCTCCCGTTTTCCGACGGAAGTGTCAGCCCGAGCGCGATCAGCGCGCCGGTACTCGTGCCGGCGATCAGATCGAAACAGGAGTGCAGCGGGCGCGTACGCCCGGCAGCCTGCATGCGCGAGGCGAGCTCGCGTATCACCAATGCGGGGATAAGCCCCCGGATACCGCCTCCGTCTATGCTCAGTATTCGTACGGTCTTAAACGGCCACATCGCTTCCCCCGGAGGTCGGCGCTATTCTTTCCCGATTAGCCGCTGCAGATGCGTCTGGTTCTCGAGCTCGTGCACCGTCTCGCCGGTGCTCGGAAGGCGCCCGGCGGCAAGCGCGGCAATGTATGCGCCGAGGTCGGACGCGGTAATCCAGTCGGGGCCCGCGTTACCGGAGCGGCTGCGCGTGTTGACCGGCGTATGCGATGTCACGACGTGGACGCGGATCGGAGAATCGAACGCCTCGAACGCGAGGGCACGGGCCATCATCTTCTGGGCCGCTGCGGCTACCGACATGACTTCGGCGTCCTGGAATACGTGATCGGCCTCCGGCCCGGTGAGCACGATATAGGCGCCGTGCTTCTGCCGGTAGAGCAGATCGACGAAGACTCGCTGCGCGTTGAAGTGAGTGGCGAGATTATCGCGCAGAATCCTATCCCAATCCTCCGGCGGCATGCTGCGAAGCGGATAGCCGTAGTAGAACGAGCCGACCGATACGACTACCAGATCGAGGCGACCGGCTGCTTCGATAATCCGGTCGCGAAACGATTCGACCTCTTCGATCTTCTCCAGATCGGCGGGCAGGCAGATGAGAGAGCCGTGTTCGATGTCGCCGACGTATTGCTCCAACCGCTCGCTGTGTACTCCGGGGCGCACCGGAACGTAGACATCGTATCCATCGCGCATGAGCGCGGCGACAATACCTTCACCGATACCGCCGGTGCCGCCGGCGACCACCGCTGTTTTCGATTCCTCCATAGCTCTTCCTCCCGGTTACGTTCGTGTTTACCGCTCCGTTCCGTCGGCGTTGCGTATTTCGATCCGAAAATAGCATACCCCGCTTGGCCGAAAACGCAACCGGAAACCGTTGGAGACCGGGTGTGCGAGCGTACGGAATAGTGGCGGAGAAATTGAATCCGGAGAAAATAAAGCGTGCGTGATATGTTCATAGCGAATACGGTCGACCGCTCTCCCGAGCGTCGAGCGAACGTAGAGGAGCCTATGATGACTTGCCAGAAACCATCGCGCGGAAATACACGTGGACCGGCAGTTGCCGTAGCTGCCGTTGTCGCCGTCGTGCTCGCCGGTTGTGCTCCCGAGCTGACCGGCGCCGATCACTCGGTATACCCCCGATTCTCGCTCGTCGGAGATCTCCCCGAACGGGTGACGGAGTTCGAATTGACAATCGACGCTGCGGACATGACCGCTGTCAGCGAGACGATCTCCGCCGGCGATGGGCCGCACACCGTAGCGGTTCCCCGCGGAGAGAACCGGCTCATCGAGCTCCTGGCGGTCGATGATGTCTACTCCGGCAGAGTCACCGCCGACTTTCCCGATGCCGGCGAGTATCACGTGACCATTCCGATGGTGCCCGGTCCGGTGATTCCCGACTTCGGCAACGGACGTCTCGTCCAGATCCGAGACATGAGCGGGGCGGGGCGGAGAGAATTCGGTGCGGACGGCGATCTCGCTCTCGCAGACTTTCAGCCGACGGACGTTGCCTACGACGACAACCACGGTTCCCTGTGGGTTGCCGACGGAAACGATGACGAAGGTTCATACGGTCTCCTTCGGATCGACGATCTTTCGGACGAACCCGGCGTGGAGGGGTTCCTCGAAAGTATTAGTCTCGATGTACTCGCCGTGGATTCCGAGCGGCGCAGGGTGTATTTCTGGGGTTTCTGGGACGTTGTCGGTCTGCACTATCTCGACATGGAAAGTGGCGAAACGAGCGGCCCTGTTGTTGATGAGGACGGTTTACTGACGGAGCTTGGCTTCGGTGAGACCGAAGTAAATATTACCGGTCTCGATGTCGACGACGATGGATATATTATCGCGGCCGTGAATGTCGATGAATTGGATGGGTTCGACAATGATGCATTCTGGGTCGTTCGCATCGACCCAGACGCCGACGAAGACGTCGTGGCGGATTCTCTGGCGCCGAGCGAACTCGGCTGGGAGAGCTTCGTTCCACTTTCCATGCCCGAGGTGGTTCGCGACGTCTTGGTGCGTGGCGACCACGTTTACGCGACGATGGCTGTCGATATTGACGTCGATTACAACAAAATAGTCCGCTTCGATTCCGATTTCTCTGTCGACTCGGTCGAAGGTGTGACCCTCGAAGGCGACATGTTTTTGGGGCCGCAGCGCTTTCTCGCACAACGTGGTGACGGTGAGCGAATCGTCGTAACCGACTGGGACGGTGAGGCGGCGAATGCTCGTCTCCTCGCGTTCGAAGGCACGGGAGAGGTGGAGTGGACGGTATACGCGGATGGGAACGATCCGTTCGGCTTCTTCGAGCTGTTCGCGGAGGCAGCGGTGGGCTGATAGTCGATGGATGGATGCCGTCCGAGGCGTCTTTCGTGCCGAAATGCACCGATACGCGGCGATTCACCGATGTCGCATCAGATGACATAAACCGGCAAGCGGAAATCGTGTGAATCAGTCAAGCTGCTTCGGCCATTGGTCCCGCCTTCGAGATACAAGGCAAATTACTATAGACGAAATAGTTGCTTGGGAAAACAAGTAGGCTGTGATACTCTCCTTTAGGGAAGGATCGGCAGATAAACCGCCTGCCGAAAGAACGGAGAGAGACGTATGACCAAGCGCTCGGCACATGGCGCCAGACGAGCGAGGCGACGTGCGACACTCGTTTCGGCGATCGCAACGACTCTGATCCTGGGCTGTGCGCCCGCGTTGAGCGACGCAGAACATTCGGTGTATCCGAGGTTTTCGCTTGTCGGCGAGCTTCCTCAACGGGTGACGGAGTTCGAGTTGACAATCGACGCTCCGGATATTGCGGCGATTCACAAGATAATCAGCGCGGACGAAGGTCCGCACACCGTACAACTGCGTCCGGGGGAGGAGCGTTTCATCGAGCTGCTCGCGGTCGACGATGTGTACTCCGGCAGCGTTACCGCCGATTTCCCCAACCCCGGTGAGTATGCGGTAACTATCCCGATGCTGCCCGGTCCGGTTATCCCCGACCCCGGCAACGAACGCCTCGTGCAGATCCGCGACATGAGCGGGGCGGGGCGGAGGGGGCTCGGTGCGGATGTATTGGACGGATTCCAGCCACGCGACGCTGCCTACGACGACAATGGATACCTATGGGTTGCGAACGGCGGCGGAGGCACTTACGGTCTCCTCCGGATCGACGATCTTTCGGGCGAACCTGGGGTGGAGGGGTTTCTCGATGGGATTGGCGTCGAAGCACTTGCCGTGGATTTCGAGCGGGGACGGGTGTATTTCTGGGGGGCATTGGATCAGGGAGTCGGGCTGTACTATTTGGATGTGGATAGCGGTGAGCTTTCTGACTCAATCGTCACAGCACTTGAACTCGGGATCGAGCTTGACCTGGTCGAAGACGCGGAGGCCCACGTTTCCGGCCTAGACGTCGATGACGATGGATACCTCGTTGCGGCGCTGAATGTAGAGGATTTCGACAATTGGTTCTGGGTGGTTCGGTTTGATCCGGAGGCGAATGGGGCTGTTGTCGAAGACTCGCTCGATTCCGAGGCGTTATCCTGGGACAACATTACACCGGAGTCTGCACTGCAAGTGGTTCGCGATGTTTTGATCGACGGGGAGTACGTTTTTGGCACCTTGGCAGTCGATATCCCTGATGTGGATTACGATAATATGGTTCGCTTCAGTGTCGATTTCGACCCTGACTCCGTCGAGGCGGTAACGGTCGAAGGAGGAGACTTTCTGGGACCGCAGCGCTTTGTCGCTCAACGCGGCGAGGGCGAGCTAATCATAGTTACGGACTGGGACGGAAACCCAGAGAATGCGCGACTTATAGCGTTCGTGGGCATCGAAGCTGAGAACTGGGACGGCTACGCGGATTACAATAGTCCATTCGAGTTTTTCGAGCTGTTCGAAGAGATGGGCGTTGTTCTTTGAGTTCTCATGGTGAGGAGCAATGGAGGTGTCGAAACTCCTCGCTACAGGGTGTGTCGTGCTGAACATCGCGTGCCATCACCGGTAGGCGGTTTTGCCCCCGGCGAGCCGGCGGTGCTGCCGCGTCTCTTGCGCGAAGGATCGGAGGGGAGCCGGGCGCTCGACGGCAGCTCGAGCGCCCGGCTGTCGAAGGCGAGGGTGCCGGCGGCGGCCGCGGCGGGCATTGGCGTCGCGACGGCCGGCGGCGCGGAGCGGGTGCGGGCGCCTGAGTATAGTCGCCTTCGACCGGCAGCCCCGCAGAGCCTGACCCCGGCGGGCGA
>SLIN01000144.1 GCA_007135605.1 Spirochaetales bacterium
CCTATGAAGACATTACCCCAACACAAAAGGAGGAACGGTCACAGAGATCAGCATAGCCGAAATAAGGGGACATTCTAAAAGAGTTAACCCAGGGGACATTTCAATCGAGTCTTGACACCGGTCGGTCCGATACGTTGACAGGGCACGAACCCTCGCCACAAACTGGCAGCACTATGGAATACCGACTCCTTGGCACCACAGGACTGAACGTTTCTTCTCTCTGCATGGGCACGATGTCGTTCGGCAATCCGGCGGACGAGGACACCTCGAAAGCGCTTTTCTCCCGGGCTCGCGATGCCGGCATCAACACCTTTGACTGTGCGAACGTATATAACGGCGGTGAGGCCGAACGGATTCTCGGCCGGTGTATTGAAGGGTGCCGCGACGAGGTCATCATCACCTCGAAAGTCTTCAACCCGACCTCCGGCGACATGAACGATAGAGGTCTGTCTCGGCGGCATATCGTTTCCGCCGTCGAGGCGAGCCTCAAACGTCTCGGAACCGACCGCATCGATATATACTACGCCCATCTCGACGATCAATCGGTCCGGCTCGAGAGTGTGCAGCGCGCGTTCGACGATCTGGTACGCGCGGGCAAGATTATCTATCCGGCAATCAGCAACTTCTCCGCGTGGAGAACCGAAAAGGCGTTGGCCATCTCTCGCGAGCTCGGATATGCCGCCCCGGAATGCCTTCAGCCGATGTATAACCTGGTCAAGCGTCAGGCGGAGGTGGAAATCCTGCCGATGGCCGCCGCGGAGCAGCTCGGCGTCTTCCCGTACAGCCCGCTCGGTGGCGGTTTGCTGAGCGGAAAGTACACCGACGAGTCAAAAAGTGCGAAAGGGCGCCTGACCGAGAATGAAATGTATGGCAAGCGGTACGGGAATCCCGAGTACTATAATGTGGCCGCCCGGCTGGTGAGCCATGCGCGAGAGCGAGGGTACCATCCGGCGAGCCTCGCAGTGGCGTGGGTCATGAGCCATCCGGCGGTGACCGCGCCGCTCATCGGCGCGCGCGACGTCGAGCAGCTCGAGCCGTCGCTGGCGGCCGCCGAGGTGCCGATGACCGCGGAGTGGCGCGAGGAGCTTTCGGCGCTAGGGCCGGCGCCTCCGAGCGCGACCGATCGCTGATTCGGAGGACGATTCGACGCACAGCGCGGCAGGCGACGGAGCGGCGATCGGGACGGCGAGCACGGGGTGGCGGCGACACGTTGATGCCGGCCCGAGGAGGAGCGCACGATGGATATCGTTCGGTGGGGAATACTCGGCTGCGGCGATGTAACCGAGAAGAAAAGCGGCCCCGGATTTCAGAAGGCGGACGGCTCGCAGCTGGTCGCGGTTATGCGTCGCGATGCGGCTCGCGCCGAAGACTACGCCCGGCGGCACGGGGTGCCGAAGTGGTACAGCGACGCAGACGACCTGATTAACGATCCGGAGGTTGATGCGGTCTACATCGCCACGCGACCGGATACGCACTCCGAGTACGCGCTGCGGGTCGCGCAGGCGGGCAAGCCGGTATATGTCGAGAAGCCGATGGGCTACAGCTACGCCGACGGCCGCCGGGTCGTGGAGGGGTGTGTGGACGCCGGCGTTCCGCTCTTTGTCGCGTACTATCGCCGCGCGCTCGAGAAGTACGTCGCGGCAAAACGCATGATCGAGGCCGCCGAGATCGGCGATGTGCGGTTCGTGCGCGTGACCATGCACAGCACGCCCGACGTCGATCCGGGCGCCCGGAAGCGCAGCGAGTTGCCGTGGCGGCTTCGCCGCGAGTCGGCCGGCGGCGGACTCGTCCTCGATGTCGGCTCGCACGGACTCGATCTGCTCGACTACATCCTTGGGCCGATCGCGCATGTACACGGGTTCGCATCGAATCAGGCAGATCTGTACGATGTCGAGGATACCGTCAGCGGAAGCTGGGTCTTCGAGTCCGGCATTCATGGGGCCGGGGTCTGGTGCTTCGTCGTCTACGACACCGATGACCGGATCGATATCTACGGCACGAAGGGTAAGCTGAGCTTCTCAATTCTCGATGTCGGCGGGCCGATCGAGCTCGTTACAGCGAGTGGAGAGCGGCGCCTCGAGTTCACCCCACCCGAGCACGTACAGCAGCCGCTCATTCAGAGTGTGGTGGATGAGTTGCGCGGCCGCGGTCGCTGTCCAAGTACCGGCGACACCGCCTTGCGAACCGACCGGGTTCTCGAGCAGTTACGCGGGCATCCGTCCTCAATAGATCTTCCGCGCCTGTGAATAGCCGCAGGTCATCGGCCCGTACGGCGGGACGATCGCCGCGTCCGGACGCGTAAGGCGCCCGGCCGCCTCATCGCCTACAGCTCGACCACCTGCAGCTCGTCGTTCTGCTCGTCGAGAATCGCGAACGAGCGTGACTGCCGCCACAGTCCGCCGAGCGCTCCCGGATTGATCACGCGCACCTCGCCGAGGCGCTCGTTTCTGCGGCGATGGGTGTGCCCGTAGAGCAGGTAGTCGATGTCGCCGGCTTCCCACAGCCGGCCGAACTCCTCGGTGTGACCGTGACACACGGCGATCCGCTTTCCGCCTATCTCGAGCCGATGTGTCATGGCCAATCTCCCGGGCCCGCACACATTTCTCACCGCATCTGCGAGTAGCTGGTAGTCGCGGTCGACGTTGCCGAGCACGAACCACGCGTCGAACCCGGCGAAGAGCGAGACCACCGCGGCGCCTCCGATATCGCCGCAGTGGATCACCGTCTCGATATCGCGCCTCCGCAACAGATCGAGCGCTTCAGCCGCGTTGTCGGCATTCCCGTGTGTGTCGGATACGATTCCGATCATTCCGCCTCCAGTTCCACCGCCTCAGCGGGTTCCTCGCCATCGTCCGCGTCCGCGAACGCCCGCGCCTCGCCGGCACTCCCACTATCCGCGCCCGCGAACGTCAGCGACTCCACCTCCTCTGCGACCGTGCGTATCCGCGAGCTCATCTGCCCGGCCAGATGCCGCGCGTCGGCAATCGACTGTTCGATATCGCTGAGCCGGTCGGATATCGGCGCGCTTGTCTCTTCCACCGTCCGCCGCGATGTTGCCAGCTCACCAATCTGCTCCTCGCTGCGTTCGGTCAGCGAGCGCACCTCCCCGACCACGTTTCTCGCGCTCTCGGTAAGGTCGACCATGCGTTTCAGCGCCTCGAGCACCTGCTCACCGCCGCTCGCCTGTTCTCCCATCGCTTCCTTGAGCTCGGCTTCGGCGGCCTGGATTCGCTGCAGCGTTGCGCGTACCTGCTCGAACTCTTCGGCCGCGCGCCGGGACGCCTCCGTAGCCTCATCAATGCCGTTCTTCAAATTGTACAGCGTCTGAGAAATGCGCCCCGCCTGCTGTGAGGAATTCTCCGCCAGCTTTCGTACCTCCTCGGCGACAACCGCAAACCCCCGACCGCTCTGTCCGGCGTGCGCCGCTTCAATGGCCGCATTCATGCTCAAGAGATTCGTGCGCGCCGAGATGTCCGTAATGACGCGTGCCGTGTCGATCAGCCCTTCCGATTCGCGCGACACCGAGCTCATCGACTCGGTCAGCGTCCGAACGCTTTCGGCGCCGTGCGCAGCCGAGGAGGCGAGGTTATCGATGGCCTCCTTGTTATTGCCGAGATTCGTGTCCATCGATCGGATCGTTGCGATCATCTCTTCGACTGTTGATGATGACTCGGAAATGCTCCCGGCCTGCTCTTCGACCGCTTCCCTGAGCCCTGCCATCGCCGCGGAGATCGCCCGGATCGCCTCGATCGTCGAGTCGACTCCTCGCCCCTGTCGTGTGATCTCCCCGGTGACATTGTCGAACGCCTCGGCGACGCGCGCGCGGGCGGCCTCCACAACGCGGGTCTGCCCGCTGAGGTCGCCGGCGATATCTTTGAGGTCTTCGATCGTCTCGGCGACCGTCGTGAAGTTTTCGCCGGCTGCGAGAACCATCGTTGCGAGATCGCCCGCCGTCCCCTCGGCTGCGGCAAGCGTTCCGAGCCGGCGTGACTCCGACCCCGAGCCGGCGCTTTGGCGGTCGTCGCCGGAGGCAATCCCTTCAAGCCGGCGTGGTTCCGAGCCCCGGCGAGCCGCCGTGCGTCCCTGGCCGATGGCAATCCGCTCGTATATCCGGCGCGAGCGAGTAAGGCGGATATCGACACCGGCAACACCGACGACCGCCGATTCGTGGATTATCGGCGTCGCGACCGCACTCATGAGCACCTCGCCCGATTCAAGAGGGTAGGTGAACGGTTGGAGCACCCGCATGTGCCGGGAGTCTCGGGGCGCGGTATAGAACTCCTCGTGCTCGAGGTCGGGAAGTGACATAATATTGAGTGTATCGCGGTTGCGATAGACGTACGGCGCAAAACGGCCGTTTGCATCGCCGGTGCCGTCGTCGCTTTCCTGCTGAGCGTACGCCGCATCGCGTGCATCGAGCCCATTCGGTTCGAAGGCAACCCAGACACCGAAGTAGTCGGGATGCTGCTCGGCGACTGTGTAGAGTTTTCGGATGATTTCGCGGCGGTCGGGTGCGGCCGCCGGAGCGGCGAGCACCTCGTCCCGGATGAACGACACGAGCTGCCCGGCGGTCTCCGCAGCGCGATCGATCAGGACGTAGTCGCGCAAGAGCCGCTCCCGAAACGCCTCACCGATCGCGCGGTACCGCCGATCCTCGTATGCCCGCAACGCAACCGCGAGCGCGAGCACCGCAAGCGCTGCGCAAAAGGTGATAACGGCGGCTGCAACACCTTCGACCGCGGCGGCGACAGCCGTTGCGCCGCCGACAACTGCCACAGCGCCGACGAGCGCCAACACTGTATACTTTTTCTCGATAATCACGCGCCTAGCGTACCCGTTCGCGTGCGCTCGGTAAAGTGAGCGGTGGCGATTGTGTTAGATAGACCGCGTGCGCCTGCCCGGCCAACGATCGAGCGCCCGTTATCATCCAGATCCTCATACGCGGTTTGCACAGCCGCGAGGAGTTGCGCGTCCCCGGGAACACCTCCGCAGTCTTCCGACGGCCTTCGCCGTGCCCCATCGACCAGGAACGGGATCAACCACGATCCTGCAGATCCACCTGCGATCGTCGCCGCGTTTCGACCCTGATAGCCTCAACCGACCGTCTTCTCTCGGGTGCTCCGTGGATTGTCTCGTCCAACTGTGTTACCGTGAGCGCTCTATGAGCCGAGGTTCGGGGATGCGTGTTCCGTGGCGCACGCGCACCCTTCGGTGACGCCGTCGCCGGTGAGCTCGAGGCTGTAAACCCGGGAGGTCACAGGATAATGCGTATGAGACGGAATCTGGCGCTCATCATCGTTGTGGCGTTCGCCGCCGGTACAGGGCCGGCTTTCGCCTCGGACCGGGCCGGGGCCGGGAGTGAGGACGGCAGTGGAATCCTGTCCCCAGGGTTCACCGTAGAGACATACCTCAGCGGCACAGCCGGCACCCTGCCCAAGTTCGGAACCCGGGGTGTTTACACGGATCACGGGCTTGCCGGGCGATACGACTCGCCGTGGAGCGGTATATACGGAGCGTTCGATCTCCAGGCCTCGGGTGACGGGCAGTACGTGGGCGCACGGGCGATTCTCGACATCGAGAACTACGACGTGTACTTCACCATACGGGAAGCCGGCCTCGGTTTCGACAGCCGTCCGATTTCCGGGCGGGTGGGGCGATTCCCGCATCGCGATGTAGTGGAGAGCCCGTATGCGCTCTTCGTCTCGAGTAGAGAGAACTCCGCGTTCCTCTACGAGCTGGACTACCGGACCGACCGGATTCGCTTTCTGACGCGGTCGGTCGAGCTGACGCGGAATAGCGCACACGACTATCCCGATAAGAGCATTGTCTTTCAAACGTTCGCGATCACCGGTGAGCGGTGGGAGGTCGGCTTTCAGGATTCGACGGTGCTCGTACCTCTTCCGGAGTCCGGCGAGCAAACCAGCGACGGGACCGGTCCACTCTTCGTCCCGGAGTTCTTCTTCAACCCGCTGCCCGGATACTTGACACAATACATTCTCGGTTCCGGCGAATCCCCGTGGAAACAGGAGATCAACTACAAGAGCCTCATGGGTTTCTACGGCGCCCTCGAGGGCGAGGCGGCGAGCCTCCCGTGGCGTTTTGAAGGACAGATTCTGGTGGACGACTTCAACGCACACGCCATTACGCATCCGCATCGGGAGCACCAGAATCCGTTCATGGGCGCATGGATGCTCTCGGGGCGTATCGACACGGGGGCCGGCCGTTTCCGTCTCTCACACGCGGGCGCGCTCATGTATACGTTCCAGACTTCGGGGAACCGGAATTATGGCTACACCTACTACCCGGAAATCTCGTGGCCGCGCGGCGACGAGCGCCGGACATTCGACTATCGCGACAATTACTTCGGACTCTATTTGGGAGAAAACACGCTCGCGCTGCGCGCCGACTGGGAGCACGATCTTCCCGTATCGCCGCAGATCGGAGGAGCTCTCGCTCTGGAAGGTGGCATCGAGTATACGGTGAGCGGAAGCAAGAGCCCTGCGAATCAGTGGGGGGATTATTCTTCGTGGCGCGATCACGGTGGCGAAGGAGCGTTCGGAAGTACGCGTCTGTTGGACGAGGACGTGCTCGAGCACGGACTCTCCCTGTCGGCAGGAAGCTCAATATCACCGCAGTTGCTCGGAGGAACGCTGACCGTAGGGATCTCCGGTGAGCTGGCGCACTGGTGGAATGTATTGCGGAGGGATCGGGCCGAAACCGGGGCGAGCCCGGAGCAGGATCTCTATCGACCCTCCGACGAGAACCATACGAAGGCTGCGCTGCGGCTCTCGGCCCGAATGCGGTGGCCGGCCGACGCGCGATAGACCGGAACGGTAGGCGGCAGGCACGACCGGAGAAGCTGCACCCCGGTTCAGTTTCCGCCGACGAACATGACTCCGAAACTCAGGAGATGGAGCGGGTCGAAATCGGGGTCTGTGATCCGCTCGCGATCCACCCAGTCGTCGCTCAAACGCTCGAGTTCGCTATACACGACCAATGATCCGAACGATCCGGTAAAGCGAACCCCTGCGCGTACCTGATAGTCCAAGTGAGTGTAGTATCCCGGCTCCGGGACGGCCTCGCCGCGAATCTCCGCGGGACGTTCGTTGAGTATACCGGCAACCCGAGCGTTGACGAAGGCGGGATGCCGCCCGGCGAACCGGAACGGCTCGACCTCCACTTCGATCGCTCCCATACCCCGGTAGACGGCATCCGCCTCCAGCTCGAGATCCTGGAAGACGTAGAATGGAAGCTTCAATTCCCCCGTAGCCCGGAGAAACCCACGGACGGCACCGGGCCCAAACAGGTCCCGATTGCGGACGAGAGCCTCGATCCCGACGGCATCGTGGGCAGCCATCCGACGGCTTCCCCGGTCGAGTTCGTGCTTGGAGTCGTGGCGAAAGTGCGCACTCAGGAGCACCGGAGCGAACTCCCGGCGATACCGGATTCCCACCTCGTTGACGAACACCGCCGAGTGGAACAGCCACGAACTGTAGTGCGGGGGCGGACGCTCGCTGTGGAACTGGTAGCGGAACATCGCTTCGACCGCATCGCGGCGGCCCCTCCACACGGTGAAGTATGAGCCCAGATCGTAGTGGTAGTTGTGGTCGTCGCTTCCGATCCACTCCTGGTCGCTGACGAAGCGTTCCAGACGACTCCAGAACACTACGTTCGAGAACACCCCCTTCTCCGGCCCCAGCGGCATTGCGCCGTACGGAGGTGGCGCAAGTACCTCGGCAGGTGCCGGACCGGTAGCGAAAAAAAGAAAAAGGGGAATGCTGATCGCCGGTATACGCCGAGAACCCTTTCTATAGCTCCCCGTTGAGGTACGAGTCGATCGAGTCTTCGAGCGCCTCGTATCCGAATAACTCGGCCTTCGCATTCAGGTACCCAACCTTGAGCAATGCCCGGACAGCCCTTCCCTCATATCTTCGCACGGAATTCCGGAGATATCCGCAGTTTTTCAGTATACCGAATCGGAAACCCCATTCGGACGACACCGCCCGTGCGGCTATCTCGGAATCCTCCCGAAAGATACCTTCCTTGAACCCCCCCAGATCGAAGAATGACGTGCGATCGAAGAACATGGCCGACTGCATCAGAGGATTCGCCGTGTCCTGGCGCCGCGTGAACTCGTATCGCAGAAACCGATACAGGCCGGAGTAGAACAGTCGCCTCACACCGTTCCCACGATAGTCGGATGAAAGCAGCGTTCCGGCTACGTGCAAACCTCTATCCCGGAATTCGGCGAGCGCCTTGCTCAGAAAGAGCTCGTGTTCCGGATAGGTATCCGCGTCCATGAATAGAATCGAATCGTATGTCGCCGCCTGTGCTCCGTTGTTTCGTGCGGTCGCCGGTCGGCCGCCCGTTACTATCCGGCATCCATAGCGCCGGGCAATCGCCTCAGTTCCGTCCTTCGTGTCGGGGGAGAGCGCACACACATACTCAATTCGGTCGATGTCGCGCTGCCTGCCGAGGGCGTCGAGGAGCGCCGGCAGGTAGGACTCCTCGTCCTTACACGGGATAACTACACTAAGCTGATTTCGAACCATGAATGAACGTACACCTGAACAAATAGAAGTCATGGACGCGGGCATCGCCGAGCGCGCGTCCTCGTGCCGGCGTTCGGCACACCCGCTAAAAGCTACCACGCGACGGAGAACCATTCCGTGCAAAGCCTCTCCCTGTGATCAGGTTCAATCATTGGGGGCGGGGCTGTCGTTGTCAAGCGAAAGCTTGCGCTGTTTCATTCGCTGCGCACGTATCCCGAGTCACCATACGTTCTCGACCCGGTCACGAGATGGATTCGACAGCCGAGCGGGACCGGTCGGATCGGATTGCCCTCTCGAGTACGCCCCACCACCTTTTTCAGGTAGAGCGCTGTGGTGAGTGGAGTGCTCCCGGCCGTCGCCGAACGTCACACTCGCGTTTCTTTCAGGGTGCCGAGCCGAACCGACTCATTCGCCGTCCACGACGAGTACGGTACAAGCACGGCGATCTGTTCGCGCCGCTTTCCGAGATCTGGGCACCGCCGCCGATACGTGCACATCTTACAGAAGTTGCCTCCCTCGAGCTGGTAGGTGGGAGTCGTAGAAGCTCACCAGTTCCCACGCGTCGGCGAAGGCGACTCTTGTCGAGTAATAGAACTGTTGTACTCGGAGGGAACCGGGCAGGAGAGCCTGACAGCATAATGGCTGGGTTCCCGTCTCTTCCTTTCCAGGTCTCACCTACATCACTTCGACCTTCTCCCGGAAACTCCGGAACAAAGCGCGGGTGCCTGCTCGCCCGGTTGCGTGCAGCTGAGCGCCGGGTCGGAGAGATGGAGGAAGTGGTTGCCCGGGTGAGCTCGATGTGGTGAACTACCTCAAACGCATGAAGGAACGCCCCGTGAACTACGATCAGCCCTCCGACAGCGACCGCCCCGTGAACGACGTAATCAGTCTCTTGCAGGATCTGGTTCGGATTCCCAGTGACGAACGCGAAGCGGAGGTGCTCGCCTGCCTTGCCGAACGCTTCGACCGTCGCGGGATATCGTACTCCGTCCGCGAAGTTGCGGGCGCCGACCGCTCGAACATCGTCGCGACGTGGGGAGAAGGGGAGCCGTCGCTCATCCTCAACAGTCACATGGACACGGTGGGAATAGGAGATCGAGCGGGGTGGCATTACGACCCGTACGGGGCGCAGATCGACAACGGGTGCATGTACGGCCGGGGCACCGCCGATGCCAAGGGCCCGCTTGCGGCGATGGTCATCGCGTTCGAATCGATCACCGCCGAGCTCGACCCGCACCGCGGGCGACTCGTTCTCATGGCGGTGGCCAAAGAGGAATCCGGCGGCACGGGAACCGAGCTCGCCGTCGGCGACGGATTGCGTGCCGGGGCGGCGATTGTGGGTGAGCCGACCGGACTCGAGGTGCTCACTGCGCACAAGGGTGTGTTTCGGGCCGATATTACCGTTCACGGGGTGGCGGCTCACTCGAGCGAGCCGTGGGAGGGGCGAAACGCGGTGTTCGACGCGCCGGAGGTCATCGTTGCGCTGCGCGAGCTGTCGCGGACGGTGGCCGGGCGATCCGACCCGCTCGTCGGGCGGGCCTCGCTCGAGGCGACCCTCATTCGCGGCGGTATCGCGCGAAACGTTATCCCGCCGAGTTGTACGCTTACCCTCGACCGAAGGATTCTGCCGGGTGAGTCAATGGACGATGTACGCGAGGAGATTCTTACCGCGCTCGAGCCGGTCTCCCGCGAGGTCGAAATCTCCTTCGAACCGGTCTCCCGGGCCGAGTCGGCGGTGACACCGGCCGGAGAGCCGATTGTGACCACCGCGCTCTCCGCCCGGGAAGCCGAACCGAAAGGGTTTCCGGCCTGCTGCGACATGTGGTATCTCACCAACCGCGGGAAGATACCCACAGTCATACTCGGACCCGGCTCGCTGCAACAGGCGCATAAAAGCGACGAACACATCGCCCTCGATGATCTGCGGCAGGCGGTGCACATATATCGGCGAATTATTCTGGACTGGTTCGGCCGGAAGTGATCGGTGGTCGCCGGCGGCCGGCTCCGTCGACCACTTTGATGGCGGTTTCGTCGTCAATCGCGTAGGTCGGCACCGGTGCCTCGGCGGCCATTCTTTCCGCGTTGGCCGTGGAGCGTTCCGGATGGTCCTCGTGCTCAAGGTGCGGAAGCGCGCAAAGCCAACAAGTCCCAGCCCCGATCTCATCGAAACACTCCTTGGCTCCGGCGGGGATAGCCACCGGTATGGTACCACCAGTCGTCTAAGATGCGGGTAAATCGACCGTAAGTGCATGAATTGTTGCTGCTCCGCACCGGGAGCAAGAATCCGCAGGAAATATGTCGATTCTCATGATGTCCGTGCGACAATAGAGCATGAGAGTCATGGTATTCGTCAAAGCAAGTGGGGAAACGGAAGCGGGAATCACGCCCGGTGAGGCGCTTCTCTCCGCGATGGGCCGCTACAACGAGGAACTGCTGAACGCCGACATCCTGCTCGACGGGGACGGACTGCGCCCGAGCTGCGCGAGGCGGCGGAAAAGGTAAGCCGTAAGGAGGCCGAAAACCGGAGGAGATCGGACGCCCGGTGAAATATTTCTGTCTTGGATACTACGACGTCGACGCTCGCGGCCGGCTTTCCCGAGAGGATTTCGCAGCCATTGCGTCCCGGTGCGCCCCGCTCGACGAAGAACTGCGGGCAACCGGAGCGGTGAGCTCGACGGCGAGTCTCGTGGAACGGGAGGTCGTGACGCTTCGGACACGGGGAGGAGAGCTTTCGACAACCGACGGTCCGTACGTCGAATCGAAAGAACAGGTCGGGTCGTTTTTCATTGTCGAGGCTTCCGATCTGAATGAAGCGGTGAGGATTGCCGGCCGGCATCCCGCCGCCCGCCTCGGCGAGGAACTCGGCTGGGCGATTGAAGTGCGTCCGATCGCGCATTTCAAAGAGGAATAAATAGACGGTGACCAAAGGGGATGCCGAGCATCCGGCCGGCAGTACACAAGCTGTCAATACACAAGCAGTAAACGCACAAGCAGTGGTCGAGTCGACCTATCGCTCCGAATCGCGCCGGGTGCTCGCTACGCTCGTGCGCCTGCTCGGCGATCTCGACCTTGCCGAGGAGGCGATGCAGGAAGCGTTCCGCGCAGCGCTGGAGCAGTGGCCGTCCGGTGGTCTGCCGGAGAATCCGCGCGCGTGGCTCATCTCGACCGGCCGGTTCAAGGCGATCGACGCGTTGCGCAGGCGCTCGCGGGTCGATCACTGGGACGGCGACCGTCTGGAGGCGATTGCCGGCGCGCCCGAAGAGGATGCGGAGATGCAGCGAGCGCTCGAGCACATTCCGGACGACAACTTGCGACTGATCTTCATCTGCTGCCATCCGGAGCTGTCGCACGATGCGCAGGTGGCGCTGACACTTCGGGAGGTGTGCGATCTGACCACAGAAGAGATCGCCCGCGCCTTCCTCGTTCGCGCGTCGACTGTCGCGCAGCGAATCGTGCGTGCGAAGGCGACTTTGAGAAATAAACAGCTATCCGTCGAGCTTCCGGCCGCCGGGGAGCTTCCCCGACGGCTCGACGCAGTGCTCCGAACGATCTATCTCGTATTCAACGAAGGGTATGCGGCGTCCGGCGGTGAGGAATTGACACGGGCGGATCTCAGCGGCGAGGCGATTCGCCTCGGACGTTTGCTCGTCGATCTGCTGCCCGATCCCGAGGCATTCGGATTGCTCGCACTCATGCTCCTGCAGGATTCACGCCGGGACGCCCGGGTCACCCGGCAGGGCGATATCATACTGCTCGAGGATCAGGACCGGTCGCTGTGGAACCGACCGCAGATCGAGGAGGGGCGTACGCTTGTGGACCGCGCGATTCGCACCGGTACAATCGGCGCGTATACGCTTCAGGCGGCGATCGCCGGCGAACATGCGGCAGCCCCCGATTTCGACGCAACGCGGTGGGACCGCATTGTCGCCTACTACGATCTGCTGCTGCGCGTCGAACCGTCGCCGGTGGTGGAGCTGAACCGGGCGGTCGCGGTCGCCATGCGCGACTCCGCGGAAGAGGGCCTGAAACTGGTGGAGCAGATTCTTGCCCGCGGCGAGCTGTCGGATTTTCATCTGCTTCACGCTGCACGGGCCGATTTCTATCGCCGCGCGGGCCGGCGCGAAGAGGCGGGCGAGGCGTACCGTCGTGCGCTCGAGCTTGCACGCCAGGAACCCGAACGCCGGCTGCTGCGCCGGAGACTCGGGGAGGTTGAGTAATCCGGAGAGCATCGGATATATCGAGGACAACCTTGACGACGAGATCGAGACCGACGGCTGATCCGAGCTGCCGGAGAGCTGACAAGCTCGGACTCTCGTGTGATCGATCTCGCACTCAAGTATGGCTGCGAGTCTCCGGAAGCGTTCTCGTCAGGCCTTCGCCGGACCACCGGTGCGAGGTCCGGATTCCGATCAAGAGCCGATAGAGTGACTGTGCAGCGGCGCGGGTCATCCCCTTTCTTCGCCGGCGCGCTGAACCATCCGGTAGCCGAAGTCGCGAAAGCCGCTCCGGGCGAAGAATCGACGGGCGTTGCCGTCGAACTCCCAGACATTGAGTTCCACTCGATGGATACCACGGGCACGAGCGATCGCGAGCACATCCTCGACTAACCGTCTTCCAATCCCCCGGTTTCGGTACTCACTCGTCACTACGATTTGGGCCAGGTACACGATTTTCAGCGGATGCGTGAATAGCGTACCGGGCCGCTCCTGAATCTCGGACAGCGTGTGGCCGGCAATCTCGTTCCGGGAGGTTTCAGCGACGCGTACAAAGCACCGTTCGTCCTCGAGACGCTCGGAGAGAAATGCCTCCGCCTCGTGCGGACCGATATCGCGATACACCTCCGGGTACGCCGAACGATGAAGCTTGTGGATCGCCAGCAGCTGTTCCCGCAGGAACGGCAGATCACCCTCCGCTCCCCGTCTAATCGTAACCCGCACGGGAATCCTCCTTGAACTGAACCTTTTCTCGATTATCCCCGAGCGACGGGATGAACTGTCCGCTCAAGCAATCGAGCCCGAATCAACCGCTCGAGTTTACGCTCGAGAGGCGCCGCGCGGCCGCCTGCCACACGAGTCCCGCCCCGATAAGTCCGAGGCCGGTGAGCCACACACGCGGTTCGACGAAAAACGCCAGTGAGAGGCAGGAGATCACCCCGACCACCGCCACCCAGCGCGGAAAGAGGCGTCCTTTGTCCGGGATGAACAGCGCGGCGAAGTCGGTAATCGCGTAATACACGAGGACCGTGAAGGCGCTGAACGACCACGTGGTGCGCACGTCGCCGATCAGCGCAAGCCCGCCGATCACGACACCCATCATAATAACCGCCGCGGTGGGGGTGGTGCCCGAGGCGTTGAGGCGCCCGAACACGCCGGGCATGTCTCCGCGGCGCCCCATCGCCAGAAGGACCCGGGAGAGCCCCAGGATGAGGTTAAGCAGCACGCCGAGCATCGCGGTGACCGCGCCGAAGGAGAGTATCTGCGAGGCGCCCGGCACGTTGAATGCCCGCGCCGCCGCCACCAACGGGGCGGCTTGCCTGCCCGCCGCCTCGCTCAACGGTCCGGCTCCGACCGCGCCGACGCCGACCGCGGCAACCGCCATGTAGAGCGTCATGGTAATGACCAGCGTGGCAACAATCGCCCGGGGAATCGTGCGGCGCGGCTCCTTGACCTCCTCACCGAGGGTCGCGATGCGCCCGTAGCCGGTGTAGGCGACGAACATCAGAGCGCCGGCGAAAAGCAGCGCCCCGAGCCCGCCGTCGCCTTCCGGAGCGGAGAAGAACTCGGCGAAGTTACCCGCCCCATCACTCAGTGCCGTCGGTGCGCCTGCCGGCACAAAGAAGGCGAGCGAGGCGAGGGTAATCGAGACGATTACGATGTTGGTGAGATTCGACCGGCGAATCCCGGAAAGCACGATAAGGGTGAGCACGATCACGGCTGCCACCGCCACCGGTACGATCAGCCCGGGGCGGGTGACTCCGAATGCGCCGAGCAGGTAACCGGCGAAGCCTAACGCGGCCGTTGCCGCCGAAGCGCTCTTGGCGATCAGGAACATCCACCCCGCGGTAAAGCCGAAGGTGGGGTTCAGGAACTTGTAGCCGTACTCGTACGTTCCTCCCGACACCGGGTGATTGGCCGCGAGCTGTGCGCTATTGAGACCGTTGAAGGTGGCCACGAATGCGCCGATGGCGACGGCAAGAATTACCGCGGGCCCGGCCACTCCGGCCGCAATGCCGATACTGACGAACACGCCGGTGCCGACGATGGACCCCATGCCCATCATCACCGCGCCGAACACTCCGAGCTCGCGTTTAAGGGTACGGTGGTCTCTGGAACCGGTCATAGCTCCAGCTGGCGCACCGGTCGAACCTCGATACTTCCAACCCTGGCCGGGGGAATGCCGGCGGCGATCTTGAGCGCTTCGTCCTTTGTGGCCGCCTCGACGAGGTAGAATCCTGCAAGCTGTTCCCTGGTTTCGGCAAAGGGGCCGTCGGTCACCGAGACCGTGCTGTTCCTCACACGTACCGTGGACGCGGTATTGACCGGATGCAGCGCTTCGCCTGCGATCAGACGACCGTCGTTGGCCAGCGAATCGGCGTACGCACCGCACTCGGAGTCGTCCGGACTCTCAGGCAGAGAGTGCAATTCGTTCTCGTCGCTATATACGAGACAGAGATACTTCATGGATACGTTTTTTCCGATTTTCGCCGATTCGTCAATCAACTGTCTGCGAAAGCCGTCGGGGGATTGCGTTCTCCATGTCGAATTTCGGGGGCCGCGATCGACTACCTCGAAGAATCGAAAGACAGGAGGAGTGTTACCATGGCTCAAGACCGCACGCACAAACAGCCGCATCCTTTGACTACCGATTACGCCCCGGTAAAC
>SLIN01000151.1 GCA_007135605.1 Spirochaetales bacterium
ATTGCGCCAAGGATGATAAACTGAATTGTGGAGGTGCGAGCGATGGCCGTCGAACCGGAAACGTATGTGGGAAAGGGATTATACACCGTACGCGACGTGAGTCGGCTCGCACGCACGTCCTCCCAGAATATTCGCCGATGGATCGATGGGTATGTTACTCGTCGCAATGGTCGGTCAATCCGACACGAGCCGGTCTTATGTAGTGATTATGGACGTGTCGAAAACGAACTGGTTCTCAGTTTCCTCGATCTTATGCAAGTGCGAATGGTCCTGGCGTTCAAGGAGTATGGCGTGAGTTTGCAGGAAATCCGCAAAGCGGCCATTCGGGCCGCCGAGGTATTGAACGATCCGCACCCGTTCGCGACCGAGAGACTGTACACCGACGGGCGGCGGGTTCTGGCCGAAATAACCGGGGAAGGACGGGATCCGGATCTCATCACGCTTTCACAGCGCCAATACGAGATCCACGAAGTCGTGATTCCGCTGCTGTATAAGGGAGTTGAGTTCAACCGTGAAAGTATCGCGATGCGTTGGTGGCCGCACGGAACCGAATCGCCGGTGGTGGTCGATCCGGACCGCAACTTCGGCCGTCCTACGGTTGCAAGCTGTGGCGTGCCGGCCGAAATCCTGGCGCAACAAGTATCCGTCATCGGTTCCATCGAATCCGTCGCCAGCTGGTACGAGGTGTCGCAGGACGAGGTTCGGGCGGCACTCGATTTCGAGCGTGATTTTGCGGCATGAGGGTTATGGTCGACCACAACATGTCGCCCCGTTTGGCGCGCGCGATCAACATCCTCGTCGAACCGTTGCATCGGGTGGAACACCTACGCGACAAATTCCCCACCAGTACTTCCGACACAGAGTGGATTAGACAGCTCTCTTCAGAGGGCGAATGGGTTGTCTTCACGCTCGATAATAACATCCACAGGCGTCCACACGAACTACGCGAGCTGAATAAGTCGAACCTTCGCGTATGCTTTTTTCTATCGGCTTGGAGTGGAAAGACGCCGATCGAACGTACCTACCGAATTCTCAAACGTTGGGACGAAATCGTCGAATTGGTCGAAGCATCGCGGCCGTCGACATCGCTATTGATCCCGATCCAGGGAGCTATCAGGCGAAACGTGCGATAGGGCTTTCTGACCATGTGCGAGTTCAAAAGCTTCCCAGGCGCCGTTCGATTGTGGCATAGAGCTCCTGCACCGGTTCCCGCGGGCGCCGCGCTGCGAGGTGAATTGCGATCTCCACATTCCCGAGTGGGGGTAGCTCGGCGTGAGCGCTGAGGTCATGGAGCCCTGCGTCGAGCATGGATGGGGTGACCACCGTGATTGCCAGTCCGGCACGTACGGCGGCGGTTATGCCCGAGAGGCTCGAGCCGGTATAGGCGATGCGCCAGCGGATGCCGGCTGCCTCCAATGCCGAGATTGCTTGCTCCCGGAAAATACACACACCTTTCCGTGAGAGTGCCAGCGGAAGCGGATCGCGCTCGGAGACGCGATGTTCGAGCGTGCCCGCCCAGACCAGCGGTTCACGCCGAAGTACCTTTCCGCCGGGACTATTCGGCTGCCTCGTGACCACAGCGAGGTCGAGCACGCCGCTTCGCACGGCTGTCAGGAGGTCGACGCTCAATCCGCAATGCACCTCCATTCGCACGGCGGGGTAACGTGCTTCGAACTCCCCGAGACTTTCCGGCAGAAACCCGACATAGTCGTCGGGTATGCCGAGCCGGACGTGGCCTTCGATGCTCTCTTCGTTGAGGTCGTCCCGGAGGAGCTGATTCTGTCGCAGCATTGTGCGGGCATGGCCGAGCAGCCGCTCGCCCTTCTCGGTCAGGGTGATGGTGTGGCTGTCGCGCCGCAGGAGGCGATGTCCGACCGCCTCCTCGAGCCGGGCGAGGTGAGCGCTGACCGTCGACTGCGCCATGTTCAGCTCCTCGCCGGCGGCTGTAAAGCCTCCCGCCTCCACAATCCGAACGAAGGTCTGCAAGAGCGTAAGATCAAGAATCATGATGGAACCATCATAACAATTCGTTCCCATGATATCAGTCGCTCACGTTAGATTGATGCACGGAGAGACAGCCGAACGTTCGATGAGGAGGTGTGACAATGGCGATTGCAGCGGCGGTGGTTTCGGTGGTGATGTGGGCGGGCCTTCCGCTTCTGCGCGAACACGCCGAACTGCCGGCGATGCTTACCGCCACTGTAGTGATGATGTGCGCCGCGCTGGTCGCAGCGCTGCTGGCCGCGGGTGTCGCTGGCCGGCATGCGCGGCGCGATTCTGTACGGAGGGACCTGCGCTACTGGGCCGGCGGTGTTGCGGCGATCGTCGGTGCCCTCTACTGCTACTTCGCCGCGCTTGATCTCGGCGATCCGGCGCGAGTGACGGTGGTCACCTATGTCTGGCCGATCGGCTTCATTGCCGCTGCCGACGTTCTCGAGGGCAGGCGGGCGAATCCCGCGGTGTTCATCGGCGCACTTCTGGCGTTCAGCGGAGTTGTTCCGCTGGTCTCCGGAGATACCACCGGCGTGGCGACCCCGGTCAGCGCGTATGCCTTCGGTGTCGGTGCGGGTGCGTGCTGGATCGGCTTCTCGCTCTATCTGCGCCGATCGGGTATGGCATCGCTTCCGGCCTTCGCAGCGATGTTCGCGAGGGCGGCGCTCGCAGCGCTGGTGCTGCACCTTCTCTTTGAGGCGAGTGTTCGGCTCGATGTGCGTGCGCTGCCGGCGGCGGCCGCGATCGGCGTCGGGCCGTACGGGCTCGCCTTCATTACGTGGGGCTATGCGCTTCGGCACGGCCCTTCGGGACTTCTCGGTGTGTTCAACTACTTCGTGCCAATCATCTCATCGATGCTTCTTCTTACCCTCGGCTACAGCGAGCCGGACTCGGCCCTCCTCTATGCCTCGGTGAGTGTGACCGCCGGAGCAATACTCGCTTCTGTCGACTGGCGCCCGCGCTTCTCGCGAAGGCGGCCGGCGGCGCGACGTATGTGAGAGGCGATGAGCGCTTGTGAAAGGGAGAGCCTTCGGACACGATTGCGAACCGGGCCGGAGACGCGATATAGGAAGGCATGCCGATGAACGAACGCGGGCGAAACGACAACAAGAGGACGATCGATGTCGCCTCGGAGGCGGCGCGGGCGAGGGCGGAGCTCACCGGCGACAGTCTCCCGTTCTGGCTCGACCACGGCATGGATGGCGAGTACGGCGGTCTGCTGACCGGGCTCGACCGCCGCGGACGGTGCATCGAAACCGATAAGTCGATGTGGTTCCAGGGGCGCTTCGCCTGGATCTGCGCTCGGAGCTACATCGATATTGATGCCGACCCGCGCTATCTCGAAGCCGCCCGCTCGTGTCTCGATTTCCTCGACCGTCACGGACGCACCGAAAGCGGACGCTACTACTACCGCGTTACTCGCGACGGCGCGCCTCTTCGCATGCGCCGCTATCTCTTCACCGAGTGCTTCGCTGCCGCAGCTCATGCCGCCTTCGCCGAAGCAACGGGGGAGATGCATCATCTCGAGTCGGCGACCGCCATCCTCGAAACCATTCGCCGTTACCGGGATACCCCGGGTGCGCTCGAACCGAAAGAGGTGCGGGGCGCCCGGCCGTCGCAGGGCTTCGCCCTCCCGATGATTCTGCTGAACGTCGCGCAGACGCTGCGGCGTGCCGCCGGCGCGTTGGGCGACGCGGCGGCCGGAGAGCTCGCCGACCGGACGGCGGGAGAGAGTGTCGATCTCATCACCCGCTACTTCATAAACGATGAGCACCGCTGTGTGCTCGAGCAGTGCGGGCCGAACGGCGAGCTTCTCGACCACTTCGAAGGGCGTACTTTGAATCCCGGCCACGCGATCGAGGGGGCGTGGTTCATACTCGAGGAGGCGCTCGCGCGGGGGCGGAACGGTGGCGCCGGCGCAGACTTGAGTGGCCGCGGCGGGATAGTCGACGCTGACCGTAGTGCCGGCGGCCGGCATGCCGCCGGCCGGCTCGCCGGAGATCAAATGACCGGCGCCGACGCGGAGCTCACCGAGCTCGGTGTGCGTATGCTCGACTACATGTGGGAGTGGGGCTGGGACCGTGAGTGCGGCGGGCTCTACTACTTTCGCGATGTGCTCGGCCACCCGTCACCGGAGTACTGGCACGACATGAAGTTCTGGTGGCCGCACACCGAGGCAATCATCGCCACCCATCTCGCCTTCTCTCTTACCGGCGAGGAGCGCTTCGCCGAGCG
>SLIN01000174.1 GCA_007135605.1 Spirochaetales bacterium
CCAGGAACGAGATATCGGCGACCGCGGACTCCACGAAGCGCGAAACAGATTCACGCAACAGCGTCGTCTCCGAGCGGAGCCGAAGCTCATACGCCTCCCGCTCGTTTCGTTGCACATTCACATAGAGTGCTGTCAGGATAACGAGGCTCAGCACGAAGGCCGGAAGGAACACCAACAGCACCGGGTAGTCCAGGAATCGGCGCTCAGGCCGCGTGGATGGCGCCGCGAGTCCCCGAATGCGCCTCATGCGCTCATCTCACCAGCCTTTCGTGCGGCTTCGGCCTCCGCCGTTTGCAGGAGGAGTCGTTCGGTATCGTCCCAGCCGATACACGCGTCGGTGATCGATACACCGTACGCAAGCTGATCGCGCGGTGCGACATCCTGTCGTCCGGCGACGAGATTGCTTTCGATCATCGCGCCGCGGATCGAGCTCTCACCGGCTGCGCGTTGATTCAGAACGCTTTCAAGCACGGTGCTCTGCTGAGTATGCTCTTTTCGACTATTGCCGTGACTGCAATCGATTACCAGTCGCCGTGGCAGGTTGGCTTTCTCCAGGATTTCACCGGCACGCTTGACCGACTCCGGCGCATAGTTGGGCCCGTTTCGTCCGCCGCGCAGTATGAGATGGCCGGACGGATTGCCTGTAGTGTTCAGCACGCACGTCCGTCCCTCCTGATCGATCCCGATGAAACTGTGGGGATGAAAGCTCGAGGCCATCGCATTCACCGCTGTTTCGACATGGCCGTCGGTGCCATTCTTGTATCCGACCGGCATCGAGAGTCCGCTCGCCATATCACGATGGGTCTGACTCTCGGTTGTGCGGGCGCCGATACTGGCCCAGCTCGTCAGGTCGGCGATATACTGCGGAACGATCGGGTCGAGCACTTCGCTGCCCGCCGGCAACCCCATCTCGGCGAGATCGGCGAGCAACTTCCTCCCGGCGGTCAAGCCGGTCGAGATGTCGTACGTGCCGTCGAGATGTGGATCGAGAACGAGCCCACGCCATCCGAGACGCGTTCTCGGTTTCTCGAAGTACACGCGCATGACAACGAGAAGGTGCTTGGCCACACGATCGCGAAGCTCCGACAGACGGTGGGCGTACTCACGAGCGGCATCGGGATCGTGTATCGAGCACGGCCCGACGATCACCAACAGGCGGGTATCCTCACCGGAGAGCACCGCCTCGATCTCGCGACGTCCACGGGCGACCGTCGCCTCTCGCTCCTCGGTCGCCGGGATCTGCGCTTTCAGCTCCCGCGGTGAGATAAGCGGCGATTGCGATAGAATTCTCAGATCATCAGTCTTCGACATAGGTTTCGACATAGGCAGCAGGTATCCGTTGGTAACCCAGTATAGCCATCCGGACGTGCGACGTTCAACGCCCGCCGGTGAGCGTTTGGACTCAGCGACGACGAAGCGGCAGCGTCATGCAGCGCGGGCCGCCGCCGCCACGGGCCAGCTCGGCGCCGGGCAACGTTATGGCGATCCGCCGGCTCGGCGTTGGTTGGCCGGAGCCGGCGCTATGGGCCGATCCCGTGCCGCCGGCGCTATCGGCCTCCCCGGCATAGCTCGCCGCAGTGACGATCCGGAAACCGGCGCAATCGAGCTCGTCGAGGGTATACCGGTTGCAGTCGTAGACGACAATACGCCCTGGTGCGAGCGCGAATGCATTCGTTCCGCTGAGCCACTGCTCCCTCTGTTGATGGACGATATCCGAACCGCCGCAGACGACCGGTTTCAGATCGCAACCGGCGGCCGAGAGCGCCTCGAGCAGCGGTCCTCCCTCGCGCACCGACGGCTCGCGCCCCGGCTCGATATCGATTCGCACCGTTCGCATCGCGGACGGGCCGCGAACCACCGGTTCGTGGATGAGCGCGCAGTCGGCATCGATCCGGGTGAATACCATGTCGAGATGAATACACGAGCGCTGCGCCGGCAGCAGGCAGGCGATCACCGTCACCGGCTCGCCCCACGCCTGTCCGATCTGCGCGCAGAGCCGGTCGACCGCCTGCGCGGAGGTGCGCTCGCTGATTCCCACCGCGAGAAGACTCGACGAGATGATGTGCACATCTCCCCCCTCGATCCGGAAGGTACGCTCAGCTGAGCCCGATCGGTCGTCTCGTACAGCGGTTTCCGAGCCGTCGAAAAGCGCGGCGAAACGCCCGCCGGAGCGACTCCGTAGCGCAAAAAAGACCGCGCTGTTGATGGCCGCCTCCGCATCACGCACCGGATGCGCCATCGCACTGATCGAGACCCGGTCGCGGTAGGCGAAGCCCGCATCGCGCATAAAGTAGAGGTTCGGGAGCGGCGGTATGTCGTAGGTTCGGGTGTCGAGATAATCTTCGAGCGACCTCGGCGCGGTGCGGAGGCCGGTAATCGCCACCTGCGCGAGATCGGCCGCACTCATCGACTCGAGCTCGGCGCGCCGGCCGTCCGCCGGCGGCGCCGCGCAGATGCGGTCGAGCAGGTGAGCGCGCGTCGACTCGTCGTCGAGACTCGCCGCAAGTAAGTCGGCGATCTCGAAGACCGCCGCATCGCGCGAGAGAACATCAACCAGAGATCCGTACTCCTCCGATACGGCCGAGAGCGGAACGATGTCGTTATAGAGGAGCAACCCCGCACGCTCCGGGGTCATCTGCTCGATTTCGCTCCCCGGCCGGTGAACGATCACCGCCTCGAGCGGATCGATTTCGCTCTCGATATGTGGTGTCGGCGGCACGCGGTTCGCTTCGCTTCTCACGGCCGCTCATTCTCCAGTGTCCGCGGCGCAGTGGCAAGAGCGGCCCCGTCGGTGGGCCCCGTCGGTGGGCCCCGTCGGTGGGCCCCGTCGGTGGGCCCCGTCGGTGTGACCGGTCGGTGTGACCGGTGCGGCCCGCCGCTCTGCTGCCGTTCGCGTGGCGAGACGTTTGGCCGGTGCCCGCGGGTACGGCACGCCGCCTTTGACCGCCTGCACGACCGCGTGCTATATCTCCAAGCCTACCATGAAAGAGCTGCGTATTCGGAACATCGCCGGCGAGGCGGCCGTCGGCGAGGAGATCGAGGTCAAGGGATGGGTTCGCACCCGGCGGGCGACCAAGCACGTGAGCTTCGTCGAGGTCAACGACGGCTCGCGCCTTTCGAGCCTGCAGGTCGTGCTCGACGAAAATACCGAGATCCGGAACGCCGACGGATCGGACGACGCAGACAGCCTGCTACAGACCGGGGCGAGTGTGCGCGCTCGCGGGGTGCTTCAGGAGTCACCGGGAGGCAAACAGGCGATCGAGCTGCTTGCGAGATCGATACGAGTCGTCGGTCCCGCCCCGGCCGACAGCTACCCGCTGCAGAAGAAGCGGCACAGCTTCGAGTTCCTGCGCGATATCGCACACCTGCGCCCCCGGACGAATACCTTCGGCGCCGTCACTCGCCTGCGCAACGCCATCTCATCGGAAATACACACCTTCTTCCAGCAGCGCGATTTCTGCTGGATCCACACCCCGATTATCACCGGCATCGACGCCGAGGGCGCCGGCAATCTCTTTCGCGTTACCACGCTCGATCCGGAGAATCCCCCGCGTAGCGAAGACGGCGCGGTCGACTACGGCGAGGACTTCTTCGAACGGCCGGCATACCTCGCCGTAACCGGCCAACTCAATGTCGAGGCGTTCGCCTGCTCGATCGAGCGGGCGTATACCTTCGGACCGACCTTCCGCGCGGAGAACAGCAACACGACACGCCATCTGGCCGAGTTCTGGATGGTGGAACCGGAGGTCGCCTTCTGCGACCTCGAGTGTAACGCCGACCTCGCCGAGGAATTCCTGAAACAGGTCATCGGGCGCGTGCTCGACAGCCGGGTCGAGGACATGGAGTTCTTCGATCTGCGCATTCAGAAGGGACTCATCGAGACGCTGCGTGAGGTGGTCGAGAAGCCGTTCGAGCGGATTACCTACGGGCGGGCAATCGAGCTCCTCCAGAGTGCCGGGCGCTCGTTCGAGTACACCCCGGAGTTCGGCAGCGATCTGCAGAGTGAGCATGAACGCTATCTTACCGAGGAGGCGATCGGACGGCCGGTCGTGGTCACCGACTATCCGAAAGAGATCAAGGCGTTCTACATGAAGCAGAACGACGATGGGCGTACGGTTCGCGCGATGGATGTGCTCGTTCCGGGGCTCGGAGAGGTCATCGGCGGCAGCGAGCGCGAGGACGATCTCGAACGCCTCGAGCGCCGGATGCGTGAGCTCGGCATGGATGTCGAGAGCTACCGCTGGTACCTCGACCTGCGCCGGTTCGGAAGCGTACCGCACTCCGGCTTCGGGCTCGGACTCGAGCGCTTCATTATGTACGCGAGCGGAATGCAGAATATCCGCGATGTGATTGCATTCCCGCGCACGCCGGGGAATGTCAAATTTTAGCACTGTCTCAAAGATTATGGATAGACACTGACGGAAACTCATCGGTGATCCGCCGAGGTGGCGCCCTCCTCGCCGCCGTGCGCTCCGGCCGTCGCAGCTGCCTTGATTCGCCGCCACGGCGGCCATTCACCGGGATAGGGAATGCCGACAAGCAGATACCCCGGCCGGTAGTCCGGCGCTTCGCGCAGCACAATGTACCTCTCTGTCCTGTAACTACCTGCGAAAGTGAGCCGGCGATTGTTATCCATAATCTTTGGGACACTTCTTTCGGCGTTGCCGGGCGCCGGTGCGGTCGGGGACGGGCCGCGGCCACCTCCGCTCAGTCGCGTTCCCGGGCGGCGGCCGCCAGCGCCGCTGCGAACGGGTCGTTCACATCGAGCTCGACGGCCGCGCGTGCATAGAGCTCCACACGTTCACCGTCTCCCTCGGTGAGCAACCGTGCTCCGCGAACGACCAGATCGCGAACGGTGAACTGCAGCTGGCGCCGGTGCAAGCGTTCGAGCCCCGCCTCGCGGTACGCCGCTTCCTGGGCGCGGTACGCGGATACGATCCGCGGCGTACCTCCGCCGGATGTCGGCTTCAGGATCCAGTCGGGGTCCTCCTGCGACTGCGATTCCACGTGCGATGAGACCGATTCTCCCTCGCTGCGCTCGCCGAGCGCCTCGTCGAACGAGATCTCCGGGACGTCGGCCGGGCTGAGGTAGAGCAGATCCTCATGCATCGCGTGGATCCACCGCGTGCGGATATCGGCTATCACGTGCGGGTCGGGAGAGCCGCTGCGATACCCGAGGCGTTGCAGCTCAGCGCCGACGAACCGTTCGAAGTCGACACCGGAAGGAACGAGAACCGGTTCACCGTGCTGCAACTTTCGCAACAGGCGACGCACGACCCGAAAGGCGTCGTGCGCGCGGATGCGCTCGCGGAGACGACCTGCGGCCTCTCTCGGTAGCCGAAGCTTACCCGCCGGCTCGAATATGAACACGAGAAGCGGGTGAACCTCCGGCAGACCGCTGTCGAGCAGTAGATCGAGGAGATCGATGTACCGTTCGATCTCCTCGGAATCGAGCTCGGAAACACCGTCGTCGCTTCGGAACAGCCCGCCGGCCAGTCGTACGCCCCGCGCCGGGTCGAGACGCAGCAACGCGCGAAGCCGGTGCACCATCGCCTCGCTCAGTGTGAAGTCGCGCTCGCTCTCATAAACGAGCCATGCGACCGCGTCGGCGCCGCCGTCGGCGAGACGGGCGATCGCCTGGTAGGCTTCGCCGGTATCGACACTCTCTAACCCGCGCACGAGCGCCTCGCAGTCTGCGGGGGTGGCGGCGGTTCCCGGAAGCTTTGCTCCGGCCTTCTCGTCGCGCACGTCTCCTGCGACGCGCTCTGACGAGCGCTCGACCGCCGCTCCTCGTGCCGCCCGAACGAGCGCGGGATACAGTGCCCCGAGGAATATCGCCGGAGTATCCGGGTCGGCCAGAGCGTCGCGCAACGTGCCTGCCGGCTCGAGGTCGGATTGCGGTACCTGCGACCAGCGGTCGAGCAGCCGTCGCAACGCTTCGGCGCGAACCGACTCGTCGAGCACGTGAGCGACCGCCGCGGTAATCGGGATCGAGTGGGTCCGCGCCGCGCGCCACAAGGTGTCCAGTCCCCAATCCTCGCTTGCCGGGTCGATATCGTCATCAACCGCCGAGAGGCGCACGATGACATCGACGATGGGGGTGGCCGGGTCTATCGAGCCGATGAGCTCGTCGCCGAGCACCTTCGCGAGCGAGCGGCTGTCGAGCAGCCGCTCGAGTCGCTGCCGCTCACCATCTCCAGAGTTATCTTCACTGTCTCCGCCGGCGCTACCGGTGCCGT
Organism: Spirochaetales bacterium; assembly: GCA_007135605.1. Taxonomy (GTDB): domain Bacteria; phylum Spirochaetota; class Spirochaetia; order DSM-27196; family SKKC01; genus SLAN01. The sequence goes on from SLIN01000174.1 coordinate 6,240, forward strand.
TTCGGACATCGCCTGTTTCGTTGTCACTCACATTTCACTCCGTTGTTCCCTGCCGGTTACCTCCGGCCGTTCGCATTCTCCCCGTGCGGCAACCGCCGCCGAAGCTCGCGGTCGAGTGCGTTCGCAAACTCCCGTATGTCGGTGTCGCCGAGTCGATCCTGCTCCGGGACGTAGGTGCCGCGTTCGCGCAGTTCGGCCATGAAATCACGCCAACTCAGTCGTTCTCCGACGTTCTCGCTCGTGTAAACCGTGCCACGGTCGTTGAGCACCGTAATACCCCGCCCGACGAGCTGCGCGGCAAGCGGAATATCGCGTGTGACAACCAGGTCGGCGTCTTCGACACGCTCGAGGATCTCGCGATCGGCGTCGGCCACCACTCGCATGCGGAATCCCTTCATCCGGCCGGTCGGAATGTTGCGATTGGCTACGAACACCGCGCGGGTGCCGGTTCGTCCGGCCGCACGAATTACGATCTCTCGTACCCGGCGCGGACAGCTGTCGGCATCAACCCAGATATTCATGGCGAGATTCGACCCGGCGCGGCGACACAAAGCCGCCCGCTTCCCCGTACGCGAAACGAACGCACGTCCGAGGTTATCAGAGCGCTCGCCCCGCGGGAAACGTTCCGACTCCCCGTCGCCCGGGGAGCGTGCACCGCCTCGGTGGCCCCGTTACTCACCTCCGCCCCGGTCCTGAACCGGCGCCGGCCATCAACTTCGCCGGTGAACGGCGTCCCGCCGAGCTCGACTTCATCGATCGCGACGTCGCCGGAGATACAGAGGGCGATGAGCGGAAGCCCGAGCGAGAGCAGCTCACACTCCTCATCGCGCAGCTCGATACAGTAAAGGCGGAACTCGGCAGCCGGGGTATCGTAGACCTGCAAGCATGATGGGGCTCGCGCCGGGCGTAGCGGTTCCGCTTCCGGGCCGGGATTGCACGGTTCCACCACCCGGGGCGTTACCGGAGCCGGAGGTTCATCGGTGAACGCCACGATTCGCTGAAGCGCGTCAGGCTCTACATGCTTGTCGGTAAGACCCGCACGGAGCACGTTATCGCTGTTTGCCATGATCTCGACACCGGTACCGCGAAGATAGGCGTGGAGGACTCCCGAGGGTTGATACAGACCTTCGCCGGGCTCCAGATAAACGAGATTCAGAAAAAGCGGCGCAAACACACCCGGGTCGGCTCCGAACTGACGGTAGAGCTCGCCGACCCACCCCAGCCGCAGCGTATCGTCGATCGGTCCTTCGGGTCGCCTCCAAGGCTTCGGCGCTGCTGTGACCGGTTCGCTTCCGGCAGCCGCATCTACTCGCTCGGGCGGAAGCGCCAGGACAACCGAAAGCAACTGCGACAGGGAGGAAACCGGCGAGTCGTCGAGCAGGTGCAGTGCGTTCAGGAGGTTGCGCGCCTCGGAGAGTTTCCGAAATCCGCTCATCGCCCAGAACGGTTCGAGCGCCACAAGCAGCTCCGGCTTGTGGTTCCGGTCACGGTACACCCGGTTCGGTGCATCGAGCGGTACACCGCGGCGCTCCTCATCCTCATAGCCTGCGACCGCCTGTTCGATCGACGGATGCGCCTGGATACTCAAGCCGCGGTCAGCCGAGAGGAGCTTGAGCAGATACTCGATCCGACCGCCCTCGGAAAGATCGGCCAACACGTACCCGTCCTCGGTCCGGCTCGAGGAGCTCGGGTGAGCGCCCATCCAGACCTCTGCGAGCGGCGTCCCGTCGGGCGTCTCACCGAGCAGCTCCTGCAGCGAGCGCGTACTTCCCCACGAGTACGCCTTTCGGGGATTTTCGAGTCGCAGAATTGCCATAGCGATACCGGTAGTGTAGTTTGACGAAGCACGCCTCTCATGGCAAGGCTTACACATTATGGGACGAACCACACGCGATCTTCTTGAATCGCCCGATGCAGTGGCCGGCCTTCCGAAGGCCGACTCAGACTATCCCCCGCGTATCGCATCGCTCTGTGAGCGGCATGCTTCGCGCTGCGGCGCCGATACGGCGGCTCACATCGTTTCGGCTCCGGGGCGTACCGAGATGGCGGGAAATCACACCGACCACAATCACGGCCGGGTACTCTGCTCGGCGGTCGGACTCGATACACTCGGTGTGATCACCGAGCGCAGTGACCCACTCATCCGTATCGACAGCGAGGGGTACGATGGATTAATCGAGGTTGATGTTTCCGACCTGGAGCCACACGATGACGAGCGCGGACTGCCACAGGCGCTCGTACGCGGGGTCGCCGCTGCGTTTTCCGATGCTTCGCGGCCGGTAACCGGTTTCGACGCGACCGTCTCGAGCGAAGTCGCTCCGGGCAGCGGTCTGTCGAGCTCGGCATCGTTCGAGGTCTTTCTCGGGACCGTACTGACCGGGCTCGGCGCACCGGAGAACGACCGAAGCTCGAAGTTGAGTGCACACGATGTGCTCTTTATCGCCACCGCCGGCAAGTCGGCCGAAAACCGGTACTTCGGCAAGCCGTGCGGCCTTATGGACCAGCTCGCATGCGCCCACGGCGGCATCATCTCCATCGATTTCTCTTCCGAGCCACCGACCATAACACCTGCGGATTTCGATTTCTCCACGGCGGGGTACGCGCCGGCCGTGATAGACACCGGCGGCAGTCACGCCGATCTTACGGATGACTATGCGTCCGTCCCTGCGGAGATGAAGTCGGTCGCCGCAGAGCTCGGCGGGACGCACCTCGGCTCCTGTTCGAAGGATGCGCTTCTCGAACGAATGCCGGAGATCCGGAGACGGTGCGGAGATCGGGCGGTTCTGCGCGCGCTGCACTTCTTCGAGGAAAACGCACGTGTGGCTGCCATGATCGGTGCCCTCGAGGCGGGGGAGGCCGAGCAATTTCTCGCACTCGCCAATGAGAGCGGCGATTCGAGCGCGATCCTGCTTCAGAACTACTACTCCACGAAGCTGCCCGCCGAGCAGGGCATTACGCTCGGGGTCGAGCTCGCCAGGTCGTTTTTCCAGGCACACGGTGTCTCCGGGGCGGCGCGCGTTCACGGCGGGGGATTCGCCGGAACAGTACAGGTGTACGTCCCGCTCGGCCTCTGGAAGGAATTCGTCGAAGTATGTGAGAGAGTTTTCGGCGCCGGAGCGGTTACACGTCTGCGCCTCCGGCCTGAAGGCCCTCGATTCGTAACGCCGTGATCGGTACACTGTAGAGCATGGATACGTCGATACTGCAGGAACAACGTTACAAGTACGAACCGAAGCTTCCCGCCTCGCTGCGACAGCCGATCCCATCGATCGCGTGTACGTTCGGGAAGGCAACCGAGTCCGCCGGTGATGCCGAGCAGGTGCAGGGAATGTTCCCGCTCACATACGGGCAGCCGATCGCCGGTTTCACCTCCGGTGACAATCCGGTGGCCGGGAAGCAGCGCACCGTCGGAGTGATACTCTCCGGCGGGCAGGCACCGGGCGGACACAATGTGATCTGCGGAATGTACGATGCGCTGAAAGCGGCGAACGAGCGCTCGCGCTTACTCGGTTTTCTCGGTGGCCCGAGCGGTCTGCTGGAGAACAACGCTATCGAGCTCACCGACGAGATCATCGACTCGTACCGCAATACCGGCGGGTTCGACATGATCGGGTCGGGTCGAACAAAAATCGAAAGCGATGAACAGTTCGCGCGATCGGCCGAAGTGGCGAAGGAGCTCGACCTCGATGGGCTCGTCATTGTCGGTGGCGACGACTCGAACACCAACGCGGCGCTGCTCGCGGAGTACTTCAAAGCAAGCGACATCGAGACGAGTGTCATCGGTGTGCCGAAAACGATCGACGGCGATCTTCGCAACGAGCAAATCGAGGCGAGCTTCGGTTTCGATACTGCGACGAAAACATACTCCGAGCTGGTCGGCAACATCGGTCGCGATGCGAACAGCGCGAAGAAGTATTGGCACTTCATTCGCGTTATGGGTCGCAGCGCGTCGCACATCGCACTGGAGTGCGCACTCAAAACGCATCCGAATATCTGCATCGTAAGCGAGGAAGTTGCCGAGAAGGAACGCAGTCTGGCCGACATCGTCGAGGAGATCGCGGGGTCGGTAGCCGAACGTGCGGAGAACGGTGAGAACTTCGGCATCGTCATCGTTCCGGAAGGGCTTATCGAGTTCGTTCCCGAGATGAACGGCCTGATCTCCGAGCTCAACGACGTGCTCGCGGCGGCCGAAAAGACCGACTCTCACTCCGATCCCGATGAGCGAAATCGTCAGGTAAGCGAACGGCTTTCTTCCGGGGCGCGTGAGGTCTTCCGGTCGTTGCCGTCGTCGATCCAGTCGCAGCTGCTCATGGACCGCGATCCGCACGGCAACGTGCAGGTGTCGCGTATCGAGACGGAAAAGCTTCTGATCGAGATGGTCGACGCGCAGCTCAGCGAAATGAAGCGTTCGGGGTCGTACAAGGGGAAGTTCAGCGCGCTCTCACACTTCTTCGGGTATGAAGGGCGCTGCGCATTTCCGTCGAACTTCGACGCCGACTACTGCTACGGGCTGGGATACGCCGCGTTCGTTCTCGTCGCGAACGGCCTCACCGGCTATATCACTTCGGTACGCAACCTCGCGAAAGGCCCGGCGAAGTGGGAGGCGGGTGGTATTCCGCTTACCATGCTCATGAACATGGAGCGTCGCCACGGCAGCGACAAGCCGGTCATACGAAAGGCGCTCGTGGAGCTCGACGGCAAGCCGTTCGCCGAGTTCGCCCGGCAGCGACCGAAGTGGCGGGTCAAGACGAGCTTCGCTTCACCGGGTGCAATCCAGTACTTCGGCCCGCCCGAGGTGTGTGACCAGCCGACCGAAACACTGAAACTCGAACGGGGATAAACGTATGAGCATTCAGGCCGACGAACCGAGAATTGTCGTCGATGTCCGCTGTGATCTCGGAGAGGGCGCCATCTGGGACGACCGCGCGGCTCTGCTCTACTGGGTCGACATTGCCGGGCGAACTCTGAATCACTTCGATCCCGCTCACGGGCAGAATCGTTCGATGAGTATGGGCGAGCAGGTCTCGACTGTCGTTCCCACCGTGGACGACGGTCAGGTCCTCGTCGGCCTCGAAAACTCGGTGGCGGTCGTCAATGCAGCGACCGGCGAACGGCTGCGCGAAGTTCCGCTCGAAGCCGATATGCCGGAAAACCGGTGCAACGACGGGAAGTGCGGTCCGGGCGGACGCTTCTATATCGGCACGATGAGTACCGTCCGGCGAATCGGCACCGCCGCGCTCTATCGAGTCGACCATGACTATTCGGTTGATCGCTGTTTCGGAGGGGTCACCGTTTCCAACGGGATCTGCTGGAGCACCGACGGGCGCACGGCATACTACATCGATACGCCGACCACGAATATCGACATACTCGATTGCGACCCGGAGAGCGGCACCCTGTCGAATCGGCGCTCGCTCATCGCTGTACCGGCGGAGTACGGGAAGCCGGACGGCATGACGATCGACAGCGAGGGACGGCTTTGGGTGGCGATGTTCCACGGCGCATGCGTGACCGTTTGGGATCCGGAAAACGCCGAACTGGTCGAGAAGATCGATGTCCCGGCGAAGAATGTCACCAGCGTCGCATTCGGAGACGCGGATCTGTCGACGCTCTACATCACCACCGCGAAAATCGGGCTCGGCCGGGATGATATCGCCCGCTATCCCGGTTCCGGCGCCCTGTTCGCCATGCGTACGACTACCACCGGTCGTCCACCGTATCGCTTCGGCGATACCGGCGCCGCCGAGGCGCCGGCCGCCGAGAGCGGAGCCGGTGACGAACTGAGCAACCTTCCGGGCGAAACGACCGAATCCGGACCGAATGTGGCGGAAGATGATCCGGCCGAGTCACAGGCGAGCTCCGAAGATCACGAATCCGCGCCGGAGTGATCCGAGGACTCGATACGTTCGGGGTCAACTCCACTCACCCGCTGACGAAATCGACGCCCGAAGCGCATTCGGGGCACAACCTGGCGCGGTTGGGCGGGGATCAGGATCTCTTCACCGGTCGCCGGATTTCGGCCGAGGCGCGCCTTGCGAGCAGAGCGAACATCGAGGGTGAGTCGCCCGAGCGACCCGAGCGCAATACGCTCACCAAGCACGGCTCCACTCTCGACAGTCGTCAGGAAGTCGTCGATTATGCGCTTCACCTCGCCCTGGCGTATCCCGTTTCGAGCCGCGACGTAGCGTACAATCGATTTCGTGGTGAAATGATCGGGAGCGTCGGGCGAACCGGTGACCGACTGATTCAACTTGACGAACCCGTTTGTAAGGAAGATCGCTGCCTCCCGGAGACGGCGGTCCTGTTCGGCCGCCGACAGTTCGGCGTCGAACGTTGCGAGGCTGACCAGCTCCGAGGTCGAGCTGATCGGCGCGCCGGTGAGCGTGATACTCGCCTCGAGGCGTGCGTCGTTGTTCATTTCGACCTCGTCGGCGCGCACCACATCGGGTACGTCGGCGCGCATCCCGATACTCGCGTACTCGAGCCAGCGTGAGCCGCCCGACCCTCGGCGAGGTCCGAGAGCGATCATTGAGCCGGAGCGGGTAACCGCGAGGAAACCTCGTTCGTCGTCGTCGCTCAACGAATCGACGGACTGCATACGCAGCGCGCTCGCCTGTTCGTCGACAAGCGTACGTTTCCGTACCCAGTTCTCCGCGAGTCGGTCGAGTATGTCGGAAATCCCTTCAAAGGCCGGATCGTCGGCGATGGCACGCAGTTGTCGCTGAATTGTCTCGGGCAATTGTTCGAATTCATTCATGAGTGAGAAGTGTATCACGCATCGACCGTGGAATTACGACCGCCGTAAGCGATACACTGGGCAGCACAGGAGCAGCAAAGCTATGGGAGAAAACCTGGAAAGAATACCGGAGCACATTCACGACCATATTCGACGAATCACCGAGCAGTCCGGTCTACCGGATACACCGGAGTCGGTTGAGCGAATCGCGGTCGCCTGGCTCGAGAAGAGCGAGATTTTCAACGAGAAACTCGGCGACTACCGAATGCAGAGTGTCGATGAGTTCCCGCCCGAAGATGGTCGTGGGGCGCTCGCCCTGACCTACTCCGGCTCTATTATCGCTATCGGACCGCTGCACGGTGGATCGGGCGAACGGAATACGCGATTCGCCGCGTATTCGAGCATTGGTCTGCGCAATGATGTGCCGAGCTCAGCCACCCATGACATGGCCGAATTGGCCGCACCGATCCGGGTAGATGAACAGCTGGAGTTCAAGAGCGGCCCGGTTCAACGCACATCGGCCATATACCGGATTGCCGTATCGACCGACCAGCTTCCCGCACCGGAGGAGAACCAACGGTTGCTCGAGGCTACTCAGGTTATCGCCGAGGAGTTCGCAGAGGTGAACAAGACGATCGTCTCGGACTAACCGAATAATGGCTGAAAGCACCTATGGCTAAAACGCCGTCGACAATCGGAAAGTATCGGGTACTCGAACAGATCGCCACCGGCGGAATGGGGGCGGTGTATACCGCCGAGCACCCGACACTCGATCGGAACGTCATCATCAAGAAGCTCACCTTCCGTGGCGACGCGTCGGTACGCGAGCGCTTCCGACGCGAAGCACGAATAATGATGGACTTCCGTAACGACTTCATCGCGAGCGTCTACGACCATTTTCGCGAGGGCTCCTACTATCACATCGTTCTGGAGTACGTTGACGGGCTTTCGGTCGAACAGCTGATCGCCGAGCAGCGATACCTACCCGAAGAGATCGCGTTACGGATCTGCAGAGACTGCTGCATGGCGCTCGAATACGCGCACCACCGCGGCGTCGTCCACCGCGATATAAAACCGTCGAACATCCTCGTCTCTCGAGCCGGACAGGGGAAACTTGTCGACTTCGGCATAGCATCGGTATACGGCGACGAAGAGTCGACGCTCACCCGCGAGGGAATGACGCTCGGCACACCGTGCTACATGGCGCCTGAGCAGTTTCGCAACACGCGCAACGTCGATTACCGCGCCGACATATATTCGCTCGGCGTATCGCTGTACGAGATGCTCACCGGCAAGCGGCCGTTCACCGGCGGTATGTCGGTGGAGGCCGTGCAGCGGATTCAGCGCGGACGGTACCCGCGCCCCCGGAAGGTGAATCCGTCGGTGAGCCGGTTCGCCGCGCGTTTCGTCCGCCGGTTAATGCAACGCAAGCCGAAACGCCGTCCTCAAAATGTACGGACGTTGATCCGCCGGATCGACCGCCGGCTCGCGCGCATCGCGCCCGGAACGACGGGCGTCCACAGTGAAAGAATCAGCGCGTTCGTTGCCGGACGGTGGACGCCGCTGCCGGGCCACTCGTTTCTGCGGCGTTCGGCACGCCCGCTTGCCGCGGCTGCCGTGCTGGCGATTGCAGTCGGTGGTAGTGCCGCGTGGTACTTCGGCCTCCACCATGAGGTGCTCTCAGCGGACGAATACGGAGCGATGCAGCTGTCGGTTCGGATACCGCGTGAGGCGTACGAGCGCGGCGAGGTACCGCTCGCGGCGGCCGTGTATCGCGACGGTACCCGGGTAGCCGAAATCCCGGGGACATTCAATCGATTCGGGACCGACGATGAGCGAGGTACGCGCCGTCATGTAGCCGTCACGGCGCGACGGCTCTACCTGCCGGCGGATGATTACCGGGTCAAGGTTCGCATAGGAGACCAGGTACACTGGAACGATCTCCGGCTCGAATCGCGCAACGTTCAGAGGCGAAGAGAATCAACGCGATTCGCGCGAACGCTCGTTGTCCTTGCTCGGCCGTTCGAGTCGCACGAGCTCGAGATCGAGATCGTCGCGCGCGACCGGGGCCATGGCGGACGAATAGATGAGCTCGAGGTCGAGCACTACTCCGGCGGGCGATGGACCGCGGTCGAGGAGGTGGATAAGCTGACCTCAGGACGGCTCCACCGGTTCCGCATCCGCGCGGAAGGGTATCGAGCGCGAGAGCTCGAGATCGACGTACCGGCGTATGAGCGTACGCTTTTCATCGACGCGACGCTCGTCCCGGAAGAAGCATAGGTGTGCAATGACGCTGTTTATAAGACGAATCGTCCTTGGTGTACTGGGAATTGCCGCGGGGTTGGTCGCCTGGCC
>SLIN01000350.1 GCA_007135605.1 Spirochaetales bacterium
CACGCGCTCATCGGCGAGAACGGCGCCGGCAAGTCGACGCTCGTCAAGTTGCTGACCGGGGTTCACACGCCGACGGACGGGCAGATATACGTCGACGGTGAGGCGGTTGTCTTCCGGAGTCCGCTCGATTCGCAGTCGCTCGGGATCACCGCGATTCACCAGGAAGCGTCGATGTTCCCGAACATGACGGTTACCGAGAACATTTTCATAGGACACTTTCCGCGGCTCCGCGGCGGGCTGGTCGACTGGAAGACGATGCGGCGACGAACGCGGGAGCTGATCGAGAGCCTCGACCTGCGTATCCCCGAAGATACGCTGGTGAAGGATCTGAGCATCGCGCAGCGGCACCAGATCGAGATCGTGAAGGCGCTCTCGTTCGACGCCCGCGTTATTATCATGGACGAGCCGACCTCCTCGCTTTCACTGAAAGAGATCGAGGAGCTCTACGAGATGGTTCGCCGGCTGAAGGCGGACGGCAGGGCGATCGTATTCATCTCTCATAAGTTCGAGGAGATATTCGAGATCACGGACTGCTACACGGTGCTGCGTGACGGCCGGTACGCCGGAAGCGGTCAGGTACGCGACACGAACACCGATGAGCTCGTTCATATGATGGCCGGCGCCGCCCTCGAGCGGATGTATCCCGAACGCAATCCGAGCTTCGGCGATACGGCGCTGGAAGTCGAATCGCTCTCGCAGTTCGGCGTGTTCGAGGATATATCGTTTTCGGTCCGCAAAGGGGAGATCGTCGGTTTCTTCGGCCTGATCGGCGCCGGCAGAAGCGAAGTGATGCAGAGCGTGTTCGGCGTTCGCGGTCGCGATTCCGGCAGCGTTCGTGTCGACGGGGCGCCGTTGCCGCCGCTGAATCCCCGAATCGCGATGGATCGCGGCCTCGCCCTGGTGCCCGAAGATCGCCAGCTTCAGGGCGTTATCCTGAACATGAGCGTGCGGGCGAACACGACCCTGCCCCTGCTTCGGCGGGTGTGTACCTACGGCTTCGTCCGCAAGGCGCTCGAGTATGCGACCACCGCGCGGTTCGCGCGCGAGCTCTCCCTTCGCTGTTCGAGCTACGAACAGCCGGTCTCCTCGCTCTCAGGGGGAAACCAGCAGAAGATCGTGCTCTCGAAATGGCTGGCGACCGACCCGAGCATTCTGCTGCTCGATGAGCCGACCCGCGGGATAGACGTCGGCACCAAGGCGGCCGTGCACCGTTTCGTCGGGGAGCTGGCGGACAACGGATTCGCGATCGTTTTCGTCTCCTCGGAGCTGCACGAGGTGGTCGAGATGTCCGACCGGATCGTCGTCATGCGCGAGGGCAGGCAGGTCGCCGAATTCGTGGCAAAGGAGACGAACGCCGAGCAGGTTCTCGCCGCGGCGATCGGCGCCTCGACGCCGGCGACGACCGAAGGAGGATCGGATGCTCGCTAAGCTGCTCGCACGCCGGGAAGCAACACTGCTCGCGATCATCATAGTAATGGTGCTCGCAGTCGGTATTCGTGCTCCGCGCTTTCTCGAACCGGCACGGCAGGTGAGCGTACTCAACGATACCGTTATCCTGCTCATGCTTACCCTCGGCCAGCTCGCGGTCATCGCCTCCGGCGGGATCGATCTTTCGGTCGCAAGTAATCTGGCCTTCGTCGGCATGGCGATGGCACTGCTGAACACGGTTATGCCCGGTCTCCCGATCGTCGTCTACATTGTTGCGGCGGTGCTGCTCGGAGCGCTTCTCGGGGCGTTTAACGGGTCGCTGGTTGCGTGGGGCGGGGTGCCGCCGATCATCATGACCCTCGGGACGATGACCGTCTTCCGCGGCATGGTCTTCCTGCTCAGCGGCGGTGCCTGGGTGTCCGCCCACCAGATGAGTCCTGCCTTCCGGGAGCTTCCCCGCCTCGGATTTCTCGGAATTCCGTCGCTGATCTGGATAGGACTCGCAACCACGGCGGTTATGTACGTTGTTATGGCGCACACGAGGGTCGGCCGGGAGTTGTACGCCGTCGGTGACAACGAAGATGCCGCGAGGTATGTCGGCATCAATCCCCGCATGGTGAAGTTCCGCAGCTTCGTCATAAGCGGGGCGATCGCAGGATTAACCGGACTCCTGTGGGTCATGCGGTATGCTTCGGCTCAGAACGATACGGCGATCGGCTTCGAGCTCGAGACGGTTGCCGCGGCGGTGATTGGCGGGGTGAGCATCATGGGCGGTTCCGGTTCGATCTCCGGCGTTGTGCTCGGGGCGCTCTTCCTCGGTATCCTCAAGAACGCGCTGAATGTTATCGGCGTCTCCCCGTTCTGGCAGCTCGCCATCCAGGGGGCGGCGATTCTGATTGCCATCGTCGCCAATACCGTGGTGGATCGGCGGAACCAGGAGCGGCTCACAATGCGGAGGGTATCGACGTGAGCCGGAAGATTCGGGCTGTGCGCGACGGCGGGTCGAAAATCGATTTTCGCACCGAGGATGATGCTCGAAACTCGCCCGCCTCGACAGAGGTGTCGCCGAGACAGAACGATCGGCGGCGCCGGAACGGCGATTCGGTCGGCCACCGTCTCCTTGCCGTCTTCGTCCGGTGGGAAGCGGTTCTCGTCGTGCTGCTCGCAGGCGTTTTCGTGCTCAACTCGAACCTCTCTCCGTATTTCCTCAATCGCGTGAATCTGCTGAACGCCACCTACAGCTTCATGGAGCGGGCCATAATGGCCATGCCGATGATGCTGGTCATAATCTCCGGTGAGATCGATATCTCGGTTGCCGGTATTATTGCACTCAGCAGTACGATGATGGGACTCGCCGCGCAGGCCGGCGCCCCCATGGGGGTAATGATCGCGGTCGCGCTTGCCACCGGGCTGCTCGCCGGGCTGCTGAACGCGTTCATCGTTCTGCGCTTCCGAGTACCGTCGATTGCGGTGACCATCGGCAGTATGTCGCTGTTCCGCGGAATTTCGTGGGCGATCCTCGGCAATCAGGCGTTGACCGGATATCCCCGAGCGCTTTCGCAGCTCGGGCAGGGGACGGTCGGAAACACGCTCGTACCGATGCCGCTGGTGATGTTCGCTCTGCTCGCCGCTGTGACCGGAGTCGTTCTCCACCGCACCGCGATCGGTCGCAGTATCTACGCGCTCGGAAGCAACCCGACCGCAACGCTCTTCTCCGGGGTACCGGTAACCCGTTACAAGGCAACGCTCTTCGCCTTGAACGGGCTCGTCGCCGGCTTCGCCGCGGTGCTGCTGACGTCGCGCATTCTCAGCACGCGGCCGAATATCGCCATGGCGTGGGAGCTCGAGGTTGTCACACTCGTGGTCCTCGGCGGCGTTGCGATCACCGGGGGGAAAGGAACGATCGTTGGCGTCGTTCTGTCGATCTTCGTGATCGGGTACCTGCGCTTCGGGCTGACCCTCATCAATGTGCCGAGTCAGGTGATCGGCATCGTTACCGGATTGCTGCTTGTCAGCGCGATCATTCTTCCCGGTCTGTTCGAGCGGCTCTCCGCACGGATTACCGTTGGAAGACAGCTTTCGCCGGGAGAGCCGGCGGGCGAAGGAGAGCAGTAGCCGGCTGCCATGTGACGGTGCCGCGATCGGGGGCGGCTGTTCCACGCACGGCAGCATTGCCCGGCGGCCTCGTGTTACGATCGCCGCATGCGCAAACGCCTCACCATCGCCTCCTTTCTCTCCATGTTCTTTCTCGGCGTGGGCATTTCGGTTATCGGAGCGGCGGCTCCGGCGATCGGACTCGGCCCGGAGCAAATCGGCGTGCTGCAAGCGGTACAGGGCCTCGGCTCGATGGCAGCCGTACTTGTGGTCGGATACTACGCCGATATCTACAGCAAACCGCGAATACTCGTCGCCGGAAGCGTTCTGCTTTCGCTGTCGTTCGGGCTCTTCTTCGCCTGGCCGCTCTTTGCCCTGAATGCGGTCTTGATCGGGCTGATCGGCGTTGGCATGGGAACGTTCGAAGCGAGTACCGATGCCCTGCTTTTCGAGCTGCACACACAGCGCAGGGGGCTCGTGGTCAATGTGAACCATCTTTTCGTGACGATCGGGGCGTTGCTGATTACCGCGTACCTGACGTGGCTGCAGCTTGAGTGGCGCCGCAGCATGGTCCAGGCGGCGATCGGTGTCGCCCTGGTGGCGGTTCTCTATCTCTTCTCCGCCGGCCGGCGGACAACCGGCGGACGTGCACAGCCGTTGCGCCAACGCC
>SLIN01000266.1 GCA_007135605.1 Spirochaetales bacterium
CCGGGAGCGGAGGGAGTTGCAGCCCGTCTGGTCTCATGGTATGATGGATGCGCGTATATCGGATACTTCCATCGCTCCGACGTATTGGGCGGCCCCTTGCGTTGCTTGGGACGCCCATTTTTTTGTCCGACATACATCACCCCACCGTTTCACGTTGACGCTTGCTCTTGCCGACCGCATCGACCTGTTCGACTGGAAGCTCGGAAACGAGTTGATTCAAGTCGAAAAGTGTTCGTCCAGCGAAGCGAAAACACGACACCCGCCGTGCGCTTACCCAATGACGCAGCGTCGATTCGGCGATCGGGTATCCGAGATCCCCAAGTGCTTCGACGGCCTGCGTATAGGTGAGTTTTCGATTACCGTTTTGCATGTTTACGGCCTCCATGTTGAGTATGGTGGCCGTTTTATGCTGTGCTGTGAGGGGGGCGAATAGGGGTAATTTAGAGTTGCTTCAGCGCGTTTTCGATTCGCACAGGAAGAAATTGACGTGCTCGGTCGGTTTCGCTCGCACGCTTGCGGATACGCTGGGCCCGTTCGGGAGGGAAAGGTTCTCCGTCTTTATCAACGAAATTCGACGCAAACATGTTGAAGTCGACCGGCACAGCCTCGCGATTCACGAGAACATGCCATACGTCAACCATCATGTAGACGTTGGACAGTAGCCATGTATACGGCAGCTCGCCGCTACGTTGTATTTCGATCGCGCCCAGCTCCGCGAGAACTCGCGCCCATTGCGGCCGATGGACGTAACGCGCCGGCGCTATTCCCGGGATCGGCTCGCCGAGTGATTCCGCGAGATCGATCGCTTTGATCTGTTCATCGCTTCGCGTTGCCGATTCTACCGCCCTGCGGACGGTGTGAAGCGCCGGCGACATTCGGCGTATCTTCTCCGCGGCTCGTTTGAGTGATCCGCATGTCGTCTGCGGGTTCGGTCGCCCCTTTCGGCTACTCATGGGAGCCCGCCTTTCTGAATAGGTCAGCTTGGAGCTTCTTCACGTCGTCGAAGTCGTCGGCGTGGTAATAGTGCGCCGTCATTTTCGCTGTAGCGTGCCCGGTGACGCGCCGCACCTTCTCCGCTGGTATCCGTCCCTCCACAAGTAGCGAATTGAAAAAATGCCTGTGACTGTGAAAGCTGATTCCCCGCGCCCTGCGCTGCGCGTCGGATATGCCGATCTTCTTGAGCGCCGCGTACAATTCCCGGCGAATGAGTTTGTAATCGACCGGGTGATCGGGAGTCCGTGCCGCCCAGAAGATAAACGGATCTTCAAGCGGGTGCGGACACATACCGATAATCCGGCGCATCCCGTCGAGAACAGTCTGGGGAACGGTAACGCGACGTTCGGCCCCGGTTTTCGTCATATCGGCAAGTGTGCGCTTCACACTGTCGTATGAGCGGTGAACGTGAACGGTATCCTTGGAGAGATCCGAGACGTGAAGCGCGAGACATTCGCCGAGCCTCATGCCGGTCGATACCGCCAAGGCATTTACTACGCACGCCCGTTGGTCGCCCCACGGCACCGCGAACAGCTCGGCAACCTCTGCGCGCGTCAGTGTGCCCCGTTCGGCTGCGCGCCCGCTTGCCCGCTCGATCTTCGGGACCGCCGGTATAAGCTCGGCATCCTCGGCGGCTTCGAGAATTGCCCGGATACAGTCAAGAGTCTTATTGATCGTGTCGCTTGAAAGCTCACGCTGAAACAGCTTATTGCGGAAATCGGTAATGGTTCGCTTTGTGATCGACGTGAGTCGGTAGCTTCCAAGTGCCGGGAGAATGTAACCTTTCAGCTTCGCGGTTTTTTCCGCACATGTACGCTCGGACAGCCGCAGCCCGCGCGATCGTTTATCGAGCGCCCACGTTCCATCGTAGGAGAAAAACGAATCCCCGGTGAACTCACCAAGTGTTACACCTGGGCGAGCGACTACTCCGGCTTGGACGTTCGCCCACGCCCACGCTTCGGCAGCCCGCTTCGATGTCTGACCGGTACTGCGTGCGCCGGTCCGGGTGCCGTCCGGGAGACGATACCGCACGTAGAACACGCGACCGCCTTTCAACTCTCGCGGAAACAGAGTAAACGGCTTCAAGCCTCCCGACATAGGGCACACCTCCGGGAGAATCGGAGCGCTTCGGCGCAAGCGTTTGTTCGCATACTGTTCGCACGCGGGTGAAAATCGACCCGCGCCGTTACGCCCCGATTCTATATCTATCGCCCCGGCAACACTTTACGTATGAGCCGCACAGGAATCGAACCTGTGACCCACGCCTTAAAAGGGCGTTGCTCTACCACCTGAGCTAGCGGCCCGTCCTTTCGTCATTGTACTCGAAAGCTCGCAGAAAGTACCAAGGCAGCCGGCCGGTGTCAACGGGCAGCTCTGCGGTCTGTCAGCTCTGCGATCGTGCAGCTTCAGCGGCGGATGTCGATTGAGAAACCGACGTTATAGACCGAGCGAAGCCCCGGTTCGCTCGAGAGCTCGCGTCCGTATACTGCTCCGTTCACATCGACGACTCCGAGTCGCAGCCCGAACCCGGCCGAGGGAAGCCCTTCGGAAAACGCCAGGCGCAACCGCATGATTTCGAGCAGCCGGATTTCCGATCCGACGGCGAACTTGATCAACGGATTGCGCGGGTTGTCGCGGGTAAGGAAGTCGAAGGCATCGAAGTAGGAGGCGTACAGATCGACCTCGTCGATGTAACGCCCGAGAGCCCCGAGGCCGACGCTGTAGCGCGCGCCGAGGTGCACCTCCGGTGACAACAGATAGGTCGTTCTGCCGGAAACCGGTCCCTCCGAGTCGACGAACGCGGTTACCGACTCGTACTCGGTCTCAACCGCCGGAGCGTAGACATTTTCGCCTACCAATCCGACCGCAACCGTATCCGCGTAGCTCCAGAGCAGTCCCAGATTCAGCCCGAAGCCGGAGCGCAGAGCAAACGGGGCGTCGAGTACGAGGCCGGGACCGATATCGTCGAATACGTCCGCTACTTCGATCAGCGGAAACTCATCGCCGCTCTCGCCCTGAATGAACGCAGAGACAAGCAGTCCGGCATCGAGGTTCATGGCCGAGCCCTCGGGCATCGGCAGAGGAAAGGCGTAGCCACCGCGGAAAACGAGTCGCTGGCTGACCGTATAACGCAGCGTACCGCTTCGCGGCGCGGTCAACGAGGTGCCGAGCGCATTGTGCACGCTGTAGCCGACACCTCCACCGGTATATCCGAACCCGATCGGTCCGGCCGTATCGCTGATCGCCGTGATGTTGCGAAGAAAATCGAGCGCTTCATCGCTCTCGAGAACGTCTGCCGGGTCATCGGCCGCCGATATGAGCAGAGAAGCGAGGGAAAACACTGGCCCGGTCACATTGGCACCGAGTGTCGCGAACTGGGTCGTGGTGTCGTCCGAGCGCAATCCGGCGGGGTTCGTCTGTACCACCGAAAGATCGCCGATCAGTGTCGGGTGTGCACCTCCGAGCCCTTCGATACGCGGATACCGCACCCGTGAGAGGTCACGCAACGGGGTCTGCGCGGTCGCAAACATCGATGCGGAGAATAACAAGATCACTATCCCGATGGCACTACGCTGTGTTCTGCTGCGCATTCGCATCCCTGCTTTCCGACCCTTCCATGGATTCGCGCCCTACCCTCGGCCGTACCTATGCACCGTACCTACGAAGAGTAGGCGTTCTCGAAATCATTGAGGTACTGATATACCTCGTCGTCTTCGCGGCCGTCGGCCTCGTAACCGGCCCTCGCACTCTCGAGCAACGCTTTGGCCAGCTCGGAGTCATCCGACCCGTCGTTCAGATCGATACTCTCGAACCCATCGTCCTGCGCCATGGCAAGAACGACTCCGGCGCCGGCGTACGCATAGCGGTCCGGGCTGAATGCACCGTCGGCTGCCTCCGACATGAGCTTCGCGGTTTCGCGTGCGACATCACCCGGATAGCCGGAGAGATCGACCGCATCGAGCGTGTCTCGCTCCGGATTACCGCTGAGATACCCGGCCACGTCGCTCGCGCCGAGCCCGAGCTCGACGAGCGTGTCACGTTCCCGGTCGCTCAATTCCGATCCTTCGGTCTTGCCGTGTAACGCGCGAAACGCCTCTTCCATCTTCTCCGCGTTCCCGGAGGCGATCGCCTCCTCGCTGTAGGCGAGGAGCTGCTCTACACTCATATTCTCGGGGTCACGGGATAAATTTGCAAATA
>SLIN01000243.1 GCA_007135605.1 Spirochaetales bacterium
AAGAGGTGCTCGATCGTGAGCCTAATGTCTCGGCGCGACTGTTGCAGAAGCTCATAATCGCGATTGCGAACCGGATCCGGGAGACGAACAAGCTGATATCGGAGAACTCCCCGTGGGTTGAGCAGTTACGCCGGCAGGTATTCGGCGACAAGCTGACCGGTATGTTTAACCGAAACTATCTGGACGAGCATCTGTCGACACTACTGAACGAAGAGAACAGTCCGCTGGCCGTACTCATGGTGAAGCCGGACAATTTCAAGATCATCAACGATACGTACGGCCACGACGCAGGCGACGCGACATTACGCCTGCTCGCCGCAACGGTTCGGACGTGGGCTGGTGACAACCCATCGATCCGCTTTCGCGGGAACGAAATGGCGGTCATTCTGCCGAATACCGGACACGGCCCGGCGTTCGAGCTGGCGGAGGAGCTGCGTCGTAAGCTGAGTAACCTCGATCTGGAATCGATAGTCGGTACGAAGAGTGTCGAGTTCAGCTTCAGCGTAGGCATTGCGGTCTATCCCCATGATGCCACGGGCCCGGATGAGCTCGTAGCCAGGAGCCACGAGACACTCTTCATCGCTCGAGATCGCGGTGCCAATCAAACTCTGGGTGCCCATCAGGTGGAGCTATGAGCAGCGAAACTCGAGCGTTTCTGAAACAGGTCGGCATTTTCTCGACACTTGAAGAAGAGGACCTCCGGCCGGTTGAGCGAGTGCTTTCGCCGGTCGACGCCGGTGCTGACGAGGTGCTATTTCACGAAGGCGACCCGGGCGATCGCTTGTTCATTATCCGTTCCGGTCGCGTCGCAATTACCGTTCGTGTTGCGAACGGCGACGACTTCGAGGTCGCATCATTCGGGCCGGGGGAGTGTTTCGGCGAAATGACCCTCTTTGACAACGCTCCTCGCTCCGCCACGTGTACGACGACTGAACCGACGTCGTTCTACACGTTAACCGTCGACGATTTCGATTCTCTTGTACGGAACCAGCCGCAGTGCGCGATCAAGATCATGTACCGCATGCTCAATGTAACTACCGAGCGTCTTCGTAGCTCGAGTAACTTCCTGTCCGATATGGTTCAGTGGGGAGAGGGGGCACGCAAGCGGGCGATCACCGACGAGTTCACCGGCCTCTATAATAGGCGCTATCTGGACGAAGCGATCGAGGAACGGATCGCCGACGCGAGAGCGACCGGAACGTCACTCGCAGTCATGATGTTCGACCTCGACCACTTTCATGCCATTAACGACGCCTACGGACAGCAGATAGGGGATGAAGTCATTAAGGATCTTGTGCCGGTGATTCGTCGTGTCTTCCGGGACACCGATTACGCTGCGCGTTACGGGGGCGACGAATTCACAGTCCTGCTTCCCGATACCGATGTCGAAACGGCATATTCTATAGCGACCAAACTCGTCGAAGAGGTTCGCACTGTGGATACGCTGGCGAAACAGGGCGGACCGATCGATACTGCGACAACAAGTGTCGGCGTAGCGGTCTTCCCGATACACGGAAACAGCGGCAAGGAGCTCAGCGATAACGCCGATCACGCGCTGTATCAAGCCAAGGAGGGAGGTCGAAACCGGGCTAAGGTTTTCGTGCCCGAGAATGGGAAAGCGAGAGTTCAAGGAGCGGGTGCATGAAGGAACCGATGGCGACTATCGCTGAGCGAAACCGAGTTGTCGATCGTATTATCGCCGCGCTCGACGAGCGATTGTCATTTCTCATCGTCGGTCATACTGTCCCCGACGAAGACTGTCTCTCTTCGATGGTTGGATTCGCACTGCTCGCAAAGAAATTCGCTAAATCGGCGACCTTGCTGCTCGAGGGAGCGGTCCACGACAACTTTGAGTACCTGTTGAGAATCTGCAAGTACAATGCAATAGATGTTGCCTACGCACTTTCAGAGATTCCGGATTATGACACGATCGTGGTCTGCGATACGGCGAAGCCGGCCCTGCTTGCGCGGTGCGAGGGTATTCGGGAGGCGATTGAATCGCGGGTCGAGTTGGTAATCGAAGTCGATCATCACCTCGAAAGTGACAGCCGTTACCACGCTGACCGGGCATACGCGCTTGTGGATCGCGCGACGAGCTCGAGTGAGCTTGTCGGTATCGTTGCATACAAGCTCACTCATAAGCGTGACTTTCTCGACGAGCGTCACCTGCCGGAGATATTTACACGGAATCTGGTGCTCTCTATTCTCACCGGAATCGTCGGTGACACGCAGATGGGCAAGTTCCTTCAGGACCGCAAAGAGCGACGAATGTACCACGCTTTCACCGTAGTTTTCGGGAGTCTTCTGAACGAGAAGACGACCCGCCGCGGCCACAA
Source organism: Spirochaetales bacterium (assembly GCA_007135605.1). Classification (GTDB taxonomy): domain Bacteria; phylum Spirochaetota; class Spirochaetia; order DSM-27196; family SKKC01; genus SLAN01. The sequence goes on from SLIN01000243.1 coordinate 2,337, forward strand.
TTACGCAAGCGTAGAACAGTTGTTCGGCGAGTTGCAGAAGCTCTCGAAGCGAGAGGAGCAATGCTTCGATGCGATCTTCGCAATGCGCCGGAAGAAGGACGCTGTCGGATACGTCTATCTCGACGGGGAAAACTATGCCCGGTTGTTTACGGAATACGGTGACGATGCACTTTCGACGGTGCTTCGGACCGTCGCCGACACACTCGCCGAGGAGAGCGGTTTCGTCAGTCTGGTTGTCTTCTCGGGACGACCGAAGGGTTCGGAGCTTGTGCAGTGTCGTGCGCGCCGAAGCAAGCGGTACAAGGATATCGATCTGCGAGATGTGCTTTCGCGCTTCGGAATCGAGAACGGCGGCGGGCACCAGGGAGCCGTCGGCTTCCGGGTGCCGATCGCCCAAATAGAAGATACGGAGAAGTTCGTCGACGAGCTCGTTGACGGCATTAATAGCATGGTCGCCGAGGCAACGCCCCTGTAGGGCGCCTTGTTCGCCGACTACCGGTTATACGCTATCTTTCGGCGGTTATACGCTATCTTCCGGGCAGCGGCACTCGTTTATTCCGTATCACGCTGGTCGATCGGAATGTATTGCTCCGTGAGCGTGCCGGTGTAAATCGCTCGCGGGCGGAAGATGCGGTTGTGCTCCAGATATTCAATCACGCGTGCACACCACCCCGAAACGCGCGAAACCGCGAAGATCGTGGTATACAGATGCTCTGCAATACCCATGCTCTTGTACACGATTCCCGAGTAGTAATCGACGTTGGGAAAGACCTTCTTGCTGGTCCCGAGCGATGCGACGACCTCGCTTTCGAGCTTCTTCGCCGTTTCGTACATCGGCCGGATAGAGCCGTTCGATTCGGCAAGCATGCCGGCGAGCGGGCCGAGAATCCGCGCTCGCGGGTCGTACGCCTTATAGACTCGATGTCCGAATCCGGGTACTTTCCGCTTCTCTTCGGTCGCCTTGCGGTACCACTGCGAAACCGCAGACGGATCGGCGATCTCTTCGAGCATCTGTACGACCTGTACGTTCGCTCCTCCGTGTAGCGGACCGCTCAGTGCGGCGATACCGGAGCCGACGGCGAAGTAGATGTCCGAAAGGGTGGAGGCGACGACCATGGCGGCGAACGTACTTGCGTTCATGCCGTGGTCGGCGTGGAGAATCAGCGAGACATCCATGATCCGCTCCTCGAGCGGAGTCGGCCTCCGGCCGGTCAGCATGTAAAGATAGTTTCCGGCGAGACTGAGGTTCGGCAGCGGTTCGAGCGGGAGATGCCCTTCGCGGATGCGACCGATAGATGCGGCGACACTCGTCACGCCGCCGAGCAGGTTGTAGCAGCTCTCGATCTCCTCGGAACTGATGAGCTCGGCGGAGGCGGTTTCGGGCCTGTCGTAGATGTGTTTGATGAACTCATATACCGACGCCTTCTCGCCGGTCGGTACCGTCTCCATCGGGATCGAGTCCTCGTCGGCGGCGATGCTGTCCCTCGTTTCTTCGAGGAGGGTGTCCTTATCGCGAAAGGTCTGCTTCTGGCGCATGAGATTCGTTCCGAGGCGCAAGGCGGCCATCGGTACCATCTCTTCAATCGGGAAGCTGAGCAACAACCGCTGGGTACGAGGAATGAACATCTTTCGTCGCAGAAGGTTCTCGAACTTCTCCAACTCCGATTTGTTCGGAAGGTATCCGTGCAACAGCAGGTAAGAGGTCTCCTCGAAAGTCGATTCTGCGCACAGATCGAAGATGTCGTAGCCGCGATAGATGAGTGAGCCCTTCGTTCCGTTCACATAGCCGATCCTGGTCTCCGCGGCGATAGCTCCTTCGAGTCCGGGGCCGACCGTGCACGTAACCGGCCAATC
>SLIN01000368.1 GCA_007135605.1 Spirochaetales bacterium
AGCACCTCGACATGGTCACTGACGAACCCGACCGGCACACAGGCGATGTTCTTCACCCCGCGTGCGGCGAGTGCAGCAATATGGTCGGGGAGGTCCGGGCCCATCCACGGCTGGGCGCTCGCGCCTGCCGACTGATAGCTCCAGCTCCATTCGTCGCGCCCCAGCCCGGCTCGAGCGACTACCAGCCGTACCGTCTCGAGTAACTGGTTCGTGTACCGGTCGCCGCGCTTGGCGATAACGAGCGGCAGGCTGTGTGCAGTGAAGACCACATGCACCGACTCGCGGTCGCTTTCGGGAAAGCGTTCGATACCGCGCCGCACCCGTTCGGCGAGACAATCGATGAACGCGGGCAGCTTGTGGTAGCTGTCGATATACCGAAAATCGATGTTGCCGCGATACATTTCGAGGCCGTCGCGAATCTTCGCCTGATAGCGGGCGACACTCATCGAGCTGTAGTGCGGCGCGAGCACGAGGCCGACCGCCCGCCCGACTCCGTCATCGATCATCCGGCCGACAACCTCTTCGATCCACGGCCGCCAGTGCCGCATTCCGACATAGCACCGATAGATCTCCGGGTCGAGATTGCTCTGAATCGCGGCGACCTGCGCCTCGGTTATCTCGTTCAGCGGTGACGCTCCGCCGATCTGCCGGTAGTGGTCGCTGATCTCTTCGAGCACCTCCGGCGTCGTCACGCGGCCGCTGCGAATGTCCGATAGATAGCCGGCGATCTCCTCGACCGACGACGGCCCGCCGTATGCCATGACGAGTACTCCGATCATGCTATCCCTCCTTCTGCGATGCTCCCTTCGCTGCGCCCAGTGAGTCTCGTCAGGCTACAGGCTCGCCAGAAATCGGTCGAAGCGGTCCAGATCTGCGACGACTACCGGATGCGCTTCGTTGAGTTTCTTCGTTAGAAACTCCAGCCGATCCCAATCGTATTCAAGTTCAAAGTAGTATCGGCGGAAGTGCCGAAACTTCAAGAGCTCGAGCAGCCTGGGATAATTCTCATCGGATACCGCGGCGATACGCACCCCTTCGATGCTAATGGTCATCTTTTCGAGGAGGTCACTGTGCCAGCGATCCGGGACCAGACTGTTCTCAAAGAACCGGGATATCCGGAGGAACGTTGTTTCGAGACAGGTATAGTAGTTCTCGAGTAAGCCGGAGACCATAAGCGCCGAGCGGTTCGACTTCCCCACGAGGGGAAGCTCCTCCTCATACACGCCGCCCAGCGAAGCATGAATGTGTTCCAGCTTCGATGTGTTCTTTTTGATGATACCCCTCAGGTCAGCCGTCTCCGCGCTCATATATGAGTTTCCCCTTGGTTCTGATATGCTCTGCCGTCTCGCGGTCAATCTTGTCGAGCTCGATAATATCGAGCGGGAAACTCGTCATGAACATCGCGTCTCCAAGGATTGAGAAGTATTCCTCAGGTCCGGACAACCCCTCAAGAGCGATATCTATATCGGAGATCTCACTGAAGGCACGTAGGTCGAGCAGCGACCCCCACTGGTAGATCCGCAACGGATTGAACGTGCGAATGACATGCTCGACAATGGCGTCGAAATCGCGATGCGCCATTTCCCACCGCCGCCGCAGCTGCTCCCGACGTCGGCGCTCTTTCGCCGCAAGGAACTCGCGTACGCGATCCAGGTCGATGCCGAAGTCGGTTTCCATGCATGAAGAATATGTGATCCGCGTCTCGGCTTCAAGCCGGAACTCCGATCATCGCGTACCTCCCGTTCTACCGGTGCCGGCCGCGCCCCTGGCCGGACCACCGGCACGGCCGGACAGACCTCCGGCGCCCCCGGGCGGTTCACTCGAGCCCCCGGCCGGACCATTGGCGCCCGCGGGCGGTCAGCCGGCGCCCCGGCTCTCTGCCGTTCTCTCGTGCACGTAGTCCACCAGCCGCGCGACTGCATCCGGGTCTGTTTCGCGCTGCACTCCATGGCCGAGGTTGAAGATGTGCCCTGCACGACCGCCGGTGGCTTCCAGCACCGCATCAACCTGAGCCCTCAACTCGCGCGGTGGCGCCTGCAGTGCAAGCGGATCGAGGTTGCCCTGGATTGAAGGTGGAACCCCGGCCGGGCGCGATCCGCCGGAGGTGGTGCCTGCGGCAGCATCCCCACCGGCAGCCTCGCGTTCGGCGGCAACCGCCCGCTCGACCGCCTCCCACGCTACCGCCAGATCGATCCGATGGTCGACGCCGATCACATCCGCGCCGGAGGCAACCACACGCTCGAGGTACGCGCCGGTGCCGGCGGTGTACAGAATGGTCGGCACCCCGGCGGATGAGATCTTTGAGATGAGCGCGTTCGTGTGCGGTGCGATGAAGCGGTCGTACGCCGTCGGCCCGAGGGCAATACCGCACCACGAGTCGAAGACCATGAGTGCCGAAGCGCCGGCGCGCGCCTGCTCGAGCAGGTAATCGGCCTGCACGGTGACGAGCTTGGTCATGAGGCGTTTCCACGCAGCCGGCTCGGTATACATCAGCGCTTTCGTTTTCGCGTAATCTTTCGACCCGCCGCCCTCTATCGCATAGCTCGCGAGGGTAAACGGCGCGCCGGCAAAGCCGATAAGGGGAATGGCGCCGGCGGCCCCGCTCCTGTCACCTGCCGCCGCCTCACCACCGCCGGGCCGATCCGCCGCCGCGTCGCCCCCGGCTCCCCCGCCGAGCTCGCGCGCCACGATCCGCGCCGCTTCGATGCTCGGCGCCATGATCTCGGCGGCCGGAGGCGTGCCGAGCACGTCGATATCGTAGGTGCGCGAGATCGGGTTGCCGATGCGCGGGCCCTCGCCCGGCACGAAGTCGAGGTCGAGCCCCATCCCGCGCAGCGGCGGCAGGATATCGGAGAAGAGAATCGCCGCGTCGAGGGCAAAGCGGCGAAGCGGCTGCAGCGTCACCTCGGCGGCGAGCTCGGGTGTGCCGATCATATCGAGCATCGAGTGCTTCTCGCGGAGCGCCCGGTACTCCGGCAGATAGCGTCCCGCCTGCCGCATGAGCCAAATCGGTGTGTGCGCGACCGGCTCGCGGCGACATGCGGCGAGAAAGGTCGACCGGGCGGCGGCGCCCGCGCCTCCGGCCGCGCTCGCACGTGCTCCGGCGGCCGCCCCCGCGCCATCGGCCGTCGATCCACCGCCGGCGCCGGCCGGCAGCCCGCCACTCGCGGCGCGTGTTTTTCCGTTCCCGCTCATTCGGCATCCCCCCACCAGACCGCCTTCCCGACGAAGAACGGTCCGAGCCGCTCCAGATACTTCGCCGTATGCACCGTCTTGCGCATCTCTCCCACGATCTTCGAAACGCGGTGCAGGCTCGGCCCGACCAGGCCGAGGACAAAGTCGTTATCGTTGCGATCCATTCCGTAGCAGACGAGCCGGATATCGCGGCCGAATCCCGCCTCCGAGAACGCGCGCCCGAGCTTCCCGTGCTCGCCGAGCACCTCGCGCTGTTCGGTGTGATCGAGCATCGCGAAGGAGCCGGTGCGCCGCAGCGGGTACCACGATACCCACGGCCACTCGCGCTTCGTTGCGAGCTCCTTCGGCCGGCGCAGCAGCGTCTCCTCGAGGTCGCCCTCGTAGCCGATGCTGTAGGTCCGGCCGATCATCGTGAGCTCCGGTTTCGGTGTGAGTGATGCAAACGCCGCGGTCGCGCACGCCGATCGCATCCGGCGCATGAGCATCTCGGGGTCCTCGTGCCAGGAGAGCAGGGCGACGCCGGTGGGATCGTGGGCGTCGAGGTAGAGCACGCCTTCGAAAGGGCCGGAGGAGTCGCCCGCGGCCGGGCCACCAACCGGGCCGCCCGGGCCGGATCCACCGGTGCCGGTGTCACCCCCGGCGCGACCTGTCACGTCACCGCCGCGCAACCCTTCCAGCGCCTCGACCAGCGGCGTCTCATCGGCCGCCCCGCCGAAGGCGAGCAGCTGCACATAGAGCCTGCGGTCGAGCTTCTTCCGCTCGCCGCTCTCGTCCTTCCCGCCGTAATCGTACGGGTCCACGTGAAATCGACTATCTAGTTCGACGCCAGCCACCGGGCGACCTCCTCTGCATAGTAGGTGATGATGATATCCGCGCCGGCCCGCGCGATCGAGGTAAGCATTTCGGCCGCCGCCGCCTGCTCGTCGATCCAGCCGCGCTCGGCGGCCGCCTTGAGCATCGAGTACTCGCCGCTGACGTTGTAGGCGGCAA
>SLIN01000268.1 GCA_007135605.1 Spirochaetales bacterium
ACAGGGTGAAATGCGCGCCATGCCGAAGCTGGTGTTTCTTGCGGACGATCTGAGCGGTCATGACGACGACGTCCCGGAAGAGCTGTTCGGTAAGATCCCAGTGCTCGGCGGCGGTACGGCCGCCTATATAACACGGCGCAAAGAGCGCGGGTACAAGGACCCATGGGTCGGCGAGAACGTATTCGCTTCCAAGTGAATCGAGTGTCGCGGCAACATAGCGGCCGCGAGCCACACGACGGAGCCAGCCCTGCCTGGCCCAGCGGGAAAGAAGCTTCGCCGCCTCGGTGCGATTCAGAGATAGCGTCCGCGCCGCGTCTTCAACGCGAATCACATCGCCGGCGGTCTGAATGACCGATACCAGTCTGCGGCGACTGTAGGGTAAAGCTCGTTCGTCAGCGATTTTGTATACTCCAATGTGCAAAATTCGCGATTTGTACGAATTAACGCTACTAGGTCATAGTACGCTAATGGCGGTTGAATCAACGACAAGTATATCATATCGTCATTTTTTCTCACTTTCGGGGAAAATTGACAATCATAATGTACTCTGCCGAAGCGATTGACGGTCAGGAATCAACAACGGCCACCGTTCCGTACACGAACTCTTCAGCGGGTACCACGGAAAGCCCTCAGTCGCCGCCCGAAAGACTCAAGGGGTCCGCAGTGAGCCGCATGAGCCCGGCGAATAAGGAACTGTCGGAGCGCGTCGGACGGGCCGAGAAAGGTTACTGTAGATCGGCGGAGGTTTTCCATCGCGTCGCCGGAAGGGTCCGGCGCCGATCGGGACACGTCCATATAATGATGGAAGCTCAGTTTCCGTCTCCCGCGATCTATCGATCGGGGAACCGTGACCGGGCGGCAGCACCTGCCCGGCGACGTGGTCATCAACATCAACCTTCAGAACGATTATCTCTGTGTTGTCACGCCGATGAAGGTCAGCCGATGAACCGGTCGCCGCAACGCATTCCGGCCAAGCGTCCGCGACGCCCGCCTACTTCGTGCCGCTCGATTCGATAGGCTCCAGTGTCTTTCGAGTCTCGCGTTCCTCGTAGAGCTGATCGGTCACGTACTTGTGTAACACGCTGGCTATCAGCGTCTGATACGGAACCCCTTCTCGCGAAGTCCGTTCGCGGATCTGCAATAGATCCCGTTCCGAGATCCTGATGTTCACGTTCTTGCGCTTTCTGCTTTCCTGCGCGATGCGACGAACAGTGGCTTCAGTTTCCGCGTCCGCAGGGACGTACTGATCGATCTCGTCCTTTATCTGCTGCTCTTCTTCATCGAGGTCGAATATTGGTTTCATTCGTCACCTCCGTACCGTTTGTGGAGCTTTCGGCTCGGATCTCGCGGCTGATGGCCGTGGTGCGATTGCAGTTGCCAACTATAATTGGTAGACCTGTTGCGTAAGAAGGATCTGGAGAGAAATCCTTTGAAACGTTCAGAAACCGGGGAGTAAGCGCATGTTCTACCATTTTCGCGTCCATGAGGAAGAGGATGGCTACTGGGCAGAGTGTGTGGAACTGCCTGGCTGTAAGACCCAAGCCGATTTGATGGAAGAACTTGTGCGCAATGCTGAAGAAACCCTCAATCTCTATCTCGAAGAACCGGTGGATTCCTTCATTACGTTCCCTCGTCCAAGCGCAGCGGAGGGAGGAGACGTCATTGAGGTGCCGGTGGACCCTCAGATTGCTCTCTCCGTGCTCCTCCGGAGTTACCGAGCACAACGACCTTGAGGGGCGTCACATAACGGCTCGTAAGTTGAGGGTTGAGCCCCGTACCGATCAGCAATGCGCTATGTTGTCTCGGCCGCATTCGACCGCCTGGTCAATGCACTCTCTTGCGTTCACGTGCAAGCTTCCTCCCACACTTGTCGATACACTCTTGTATATGGGGCTTACTGACGACCAGATCAGGCACCTGATTGCCTGTCGCAAGATCATTTCGAAGCCTCCGAAGCGCCGGTTGGCTGCTCAGGGCCGTCATCAACGCAACGACTTCGAACTGGTTTCCGAGGAAGGCGCTCACAAGTTCTCAGCCTTTATGCGTCAGTCGATGGAGTTTCCGGAGAACTTTTCGATCGGTCTAGTGTACGTTTCATCCGAGGATGGTAGCCGAACGTGCCTGTTGCGCTGCAACGGCCCACACGGAGAGGTCCATTCGTTGCCAAGTACGCCAGATCACCATTTCCGCTATCACATCCACATCGCAACGGAAGACGCTTTACAACAAGGGCTTCGGCCCGAGTCGTCCGTTTCTGCCACGAACGATTACTCCACCTTTGAGGAAGCTTGTGTCTACTTCATTCGAACGTGTGGTATACTTGAGCCGGAGAAGTATTTCGCTTACTTCCAGCCGGAGATAGACCGACAACTCGGGTTGTTTGAGGATAAGGATGACTGAAACCGACTATCTCACGCAAATACAGGGGCAGTTCAATCATCGAGTACGCATTGCGAGTAAGCGTCCTGGGCTTTTTCAGCTCGTTGCTCCGTTCTATCATGAAGATGGAGATATGTATGATATCTTCCTGGAAGATCATGGGTCGGATGCATCGGTGAGAATCACGGACAAAGGTTTGACGCTTATGCGGCTCTCGTACTCATTCGAGTTGGACACTCCGGCGAAGGAACGGATCTATCGTCAGATTCTCAGTGAACACGAGGTTCAAGACGATAACGGGGAACTCTTCATTCACGCTTCGTTTGACCGGACATACGAAGCGATCATGCAGTTCACGCGGGCCGTCACAGCAATATGCAACATGTCCCGCTACCGGCGTGACGTCGTGAGAAGTCTTTTCTACGAGATGCTTGGCGACTTCGTAAACACTGAACTGGAACAGTTTACTCCGGAATCCAATTACCTTCCGATGCCCGACCGTGATGACCTTGAGGTCGATTACATGATTCCTACCCCACACAAACCGATATACTTGTTCGGCGCACGCGACGGATCAAAGGCACGCCTTGTCAGTATCTCGTGTCTCGAGTTCCTGCGTAGCGAGATACCGTTTCGGAGTGTGGTGGTCCACGAAAACTTTGAGGCGCTGACCACGAAGGATCGTCGTATTCTCACAAATGTCGTGGATAAACAATTTACCGATCTTGACGACTTTCAGAAGTCGGGCGCCGACTATATTCGACGCGAAATCGCGTACTGAAGAATCGGGTTTCGCCCGTGTCAGCCACGTCAGTATTCCCGGATCACCCCGTGTGAGGATATGACCCATGAGCACTCGGCGTACCGGAGAAAGAGAGGTTCGACCGATTCATCCTGGTGAAATGCTTCGCGAGGATTTCATGCCGGATTTCGGGCTTACGGTTTCGCAACTGGCAGCGGCGTTGGGCGTATCCCGCCGGTCGGTGAATGAGCTCGTTCGGGAGCGGCGAGCGGTAAGTCCGGAGATGGCGCTTCGACTCTCGAGACTGTTCGGTAACTCCGCCGAGTTCTGGCTGAACGCACAGCGACCGGTCGATCTTTGGGATGCCCGGCAAACGGCCGGCCGCGATATTGAGCGGGTTGAGCCGCTGATTCTCACGTAGCCGATTCTGTCCTTGCGCTCGGTGCTGCTCGGCCGGCGCGACCGGTTATCCCCGGTCACGCGACGAGCGCGCCAGCGATACGGAGGGTCGCGGCGGCGGCTATCGCGCCGAATCCCGGCGTTCGGGGCGGCACGCGCCGGCGGGGCGGATACCGTCGACTACTCCCGTACGACGAACTCGAGCCAGTTGTCGGTGTGTACGGTGTGAAAGGCGGCATCCGGATAGGCTTGAAGGAACGAGCGCGGCGGAGCGGCGGATTTCTTGTGCAGCTTGAATTCACAGGCTCGCAGCTCTCCATCGCCCTCTTCGACGTAGTCGACTTCCGCGCCAGTGTAGACGCGCCAGAAATAGGAGGCGCAATGCCGGCGGGCGTAGGCGTTGGCCTTGCGCCGCTCGGAGACGAGGAAGTTCTCCCATAGGGCGCCCTGATCGCCGCGCAGATGCCACTCCTTGGTGTCCTCGATGAGGATGTTCCGGACGCCGTTGTCATAGAAGTACACCTTGTCCTTCTTGCTGATTTCCTTCCGCAGATTTCGCGAGTAGGCCCCGAGGCGGAATATCACGTAGGCCTTCTCCAACAGATCGACATAGGAGAGCACCGTGTCGGTGCTGAGCCCGACGTGGCGGCCGAG
>SLIN01000085.1 GCA_007135605.1 Spirochaetales bacterium
AGCTTATCGGGTGTCGGGGGAGCACATATCGCGATCTTCAGGAGGTCGTGGAGCTTGTGGCGAACGGCGTACTGGAGCCGGTAATCGGCGCACGGGTCCATCTCTCGAAGATTAATGAAGCGGCCGACTCGCTCCGGCGGGGCGAGGTCTCGGGCCGAATTGTACTGACGCGGTGAATCGGGGACGGCAATCTGAAGGCCGATTGGCGGAAACAGAAGGGAGAGGTATGGATAGAACAACTGATGGATCCGAGCTACGAGCGACTGTCACGAATGCTGTCCGGGAAATTCCGACGACCATGGATGCGCTGGTGCTGCCGGCGGCCGGTGAATACGAGATCCAATCGGTTCCTGTGCCGGAACCGGAACCGGATGAGGTCCTTTGCCGGATACGCGCGGTGACTATATGTGGAAGCGATCCGGAGATAATCCGGGGCGATCTCGCGGGTTTCTGGCCGCCGGCGTATCCGTTCACTCCGGGCCATGAGTGGGCCGGCGAGGTGGTGGCTGTCGGCGACGACGTCTACGGATACGAGGTCGGCGACCGCGTTGCCGGTCAGGCACACAAAGGGTGCGGCTTCTGCGAGCGGTGTCTCGCCGGGCGCTACAACATCTGCGAGAACTACGGCAAGCCGGAAAGCGGACACCGGCACTACGGATTTACGAGCCGAGGAGCGTTCGCCCAGTACAACACGTACTCCGTCCGCAGCATTACCAAGCTGCCCGATAACGTGAGCTTCCACGAGGGAGCGCTTACGGATGCTTCGGGTGTCGTCGTGCACGCGATGGAGCTCAGTGGCATTACCCCGGCGGGCACTGTGGCGGTGATCGGACCCGGCCCGATAGGACTGATTTCGATGAGAACGGCGAAGCTTCTGGGGGCCGCAAGGGTCATCGTTATCGGGCGCGGCGAGCGGCTGAGGAGCGCAGAACGGCTCGGCGCAGACGAGATCATCGACTTTGAACACGACGATCCGGTCGATGCCGTGCGTGCGCTCACCGGAGGGTTGGGAGTACACGAGGCGTTCGAGTGCTCGGGTGCTCGAGGCACCTTCCGGCAGGCGGTGGAGATGGTACAGCGCGGCGGGCGGGTTGGTCTGGTCGGCGTTCCCGAAGGGGTGGTGATGGAGGAAATACCGTTCGGCTACGTCGTCTCGAACGAGATAGCTGTGTTCGGGTCGAAGGCCAACCCGAATGTATCGCACAAGATTCTCACTTGGGTGGCCGAGGAGCGACTTGTGCTGCGCGATCTGGTGACTCACGTTTTCGCGCTCGCCGACTTCCCCATTGCGCTGGAGACGTTTGTCAAACGGAAGGACGGCGCAATGAAGGTTGTTGTCGAGCCGAACGGCCCGGCCGATTCCGGCGACGAGTCGAGGAAGTGGTAACACGATGCAACAGGTGACGATCGTCGGAGCGGGAATGATGGGCGCGAGTATCGCTGCGGTCTCCGCGGCTGCGGCGAACCGTACTGTTCTCGTCGACCTCGACCGGGAACGGGCGGATTCGGCGGTCGCGAACGCTCGGCGGTGCATCGACCAGATGCATTCGTCGGGCTTGGTGCCGTGCGACCGAGCCGAGGTGGCGAAAAAGCTGTTGTCCGCGGCGGACTCGTTCGAAACGGCGGTATCGGGTGCGTCTCTCGTTATCGAAGCGGTTCCCGAACAGCTCCGGCTGAAACAGAATCTATTCCGAACCCTCGATTCACTCACCGACCCGACGACGACTATCGCGAGCAACACGTCCGGTTTGCGTATCTCCGAGATCGCGAAGGATGTGCAGTACCCGGAACGGACCGCGACGACCCATTTCTGGTTTCCGGGTCATCTCGTGCCGCTGGTGGAGGTTGTTATGGGCGAGCACACGTCCGAAGAGACGACGCAAACGCTGCGTGTCACGCTCCTGGCGTGGGGAAAGACGCCGGTGGTTGTTCGTCGCGATCTGCCCGGCCAGCTGGCGAATCGAATTCTACAGGCGATCATTCGCGAAGCGGTCCATATCGTGGAGACCGGTCTGGCGAGCGCGGAAGATGTCGACACCGCGATCAAGGCGGGAATGGGGCTTCGCTTTCCGGTGTGGGGTCCGCTTGAGCACATCGACGCGGTCGGTCTCGATCTCGCGAGGGCGGTACAGGAAAGTGTGCTGCCGTATTTGAACAACAGTACAGCGCCCGGCACAGCGCTTACACAGCGGTGCGAAAACGGCGATCTCGGCTGGAAGACCGGCACAGGGTTTTACGACTGGAGTGTGAAAAGCAAGGAATCGTTGTCATGTATCCGGGACCGGTTCATTCCCGGGGCGGTCGCGCTCATCCGGTCTCTGGAGGGAGCCGGGCAACCGAGCCCGACAGCTGAATAGGGCGTGGAACGACGGGACGTTTCGGTGCGGGCGTGCCTACGCCCGTTGCCTGATGCGTCATCGAAATCGAGAGGAACCAAGAGAAAGGAGGTTCCAGATGAGTAGTTCAGTAAGACCGCGTAGCAGGACGATCGTTGCGCTTATCGCCGCGACTCTGCTCCTTCTCTCAGGTGCAGCCGCCTGGAGTGGCGGCGCACAGGAAGAGGTTGATGAGACGGTTACGATCACATGGGCTCGCGGGGTCGATCATACAGGTGCGAGCCAGAAGATTGTGGAGGCGTTCAACGCCAGTCAGGACCGGATCGTCGTGGAACTGCTCGAGTTGCCGGCCGACGAAGGCTCGCAGCACGACGCGTACGTGACATCATTCAGCGGTGAGGGAACCGAGTACGATGTGTTCAACTCCAACGTGATCTGGCCCGCGGAATTCTCCGACGCGGGATTCGCGTTACCGGTCGACCGCTTTATCGAGCGGGACGGGATCAACCTCGATGACTACGTCGAAGGGTATATCGATGCGTATACCTTCCGCGGTCAGATGTGGGGGATGCCCTGGTACGGCAATGCGGGTCTGCTCTACTACCGCACCGACATCGTCGATACGCCGCCGGAGACGTGGGACGAGCTGATCGAGATGGCTGCACGATATGTGGGCGAAGGCGGCACCCGATTCGGGTATGCCTTCCAGGCCGACCAGTACGAAGGGCTCGTTTGTAACGCAGTGGAGTTCATCGCTTCCTATGGCGGTGAGATCATGGACTTCGACGGAAACGTTACGATCAATAACCCGGGAACGATCAAGGGGCTCGAGAAGCTCGTCGAGATTGCACAGCGGGACTTCGTTCCGGCCGACATCGTAAACTTCAAGGAGCACGAGACGCTCACGAGTTTCATCGCCGGAGATGTGGTCTTCGCGAGGAACTGGCCGTACATGTGGGGAATCTCCCAGAACGAGCAGGAGTCCTCGGTAGCGGGAAACGTCGGTACGGCTCCGCTCCCCGCCGGTGACGCCGGGTCGGCGTCCGCGCTCGGTGGATGGGGTATCATGATCAACCGCTTTACCGAGAATCCCGAGGAAGCGTGGGAGTTTGTGAAGTTCCTCACCGGTGTCGAGGGACAGCGCATTCACGCAATAGAAGGGGCGCAGTTGCCGACGTATACCCCTCTGTACCGGGACCAGGAGGTCATGGAAGTGAACCCGGCGTTCGCGATGTTTGAAGAGGGTATTCGCGCCGCCGTTCCCCGGCCGACCTCACCGATCTATCCGGAGATTTCCGATATTATCCAGATCGAGCTTTCGCGGGCGATCGTCGGTGAGCAGACGGTTGTTCAGGCTGTTGAGACGATGGAGCGTCGGATGAGCGAAGCAATCAGGGCGGCCCGCTGAGCAAGTGGTGCGCGCAGACGAGACCACGAAGAACGAACACGGATTCCGGTCGGCGATATGCCGGCCGGTGTCCTGCCGTGCCGGGGAGACCGGATACTATGGAAATCCGAAAAACTGACGGATCGCGATTGCGGAAAGGACTGAGCGAGCGGCAAACCGCGTATGCGCTAATCCTGCCTGCGATGCTCGTGATTTTCGCGGTCGCTGTCTTTCCGCTTCTGCAAACCTTCTACATAAGTCTCTTCGACTTACGGCTCAATCATCCGACACGAAATGCACGGCACTTCGTGCACAAGCTGAACCTCGAGCAGTACGTCGATATGACCGACCGGGGCCGCAGCGCCCTTGCAAGCCTATCGGACTCCGATGTTTCGGACGACGTGTTGCGCCGGCTGCCGGCGATCGGCGAAACCCTCGACCGGTTGCACGATACGCTGGTAAGCAATCCCGATCGACTCGATCAGTATGAGCGGGTGCGAGATCTGGTCGTTACCTTTGAGCCGGTTCGTGAGAGCAGTCTCCGCTACTTCCGGATCAGCGGTCTGGAGGCAAACGAGGCATTGTCTCTTGCCGAGCAGCTGCAGGATGACGTCGCACGCGCGATCGCTGCCACCCGGGAGTCGCCGAGTCGGCAGTTGCGCGTGCTCGAGCAGATCTCTCAGGATGTGGGGCGAAGCATCGTGTACCCGAACTTCATCGGTTTGGGGCACTATGCCGCCCATTTCGCCGATACACGGTTGTGGAGTTCCCTAATAAACACGATGACGTTCGTCGGGTTTGCCGTTTTGTTCGAGCTGGTTTTCGGTATGCTGATCGCGCTCCTCATCAACAGAAAATTTCTGGGGCGGGGTGCGATTCGCGCGACTGTGCTCATACCGTGGTCAATCCCCGCAGCTGTCTCCGCACTGATTTGGCGCTACATGTACGACGGACAGTTCGGCATAGTCGCTCGTGCACTCGATGCCGTCGGGCTAATCGGCGATTCGTCGGTCATGCTCTCGACGGGATCGGGCGCGATGGTTTCGCTTATCGTTGCCGATATCTGGAAGACCACGCCGTTCATGGCGTTGCTTCTGCTCGGCGGATTGCAGACGATCGACGGTACGCTGTACGAGTCCGCGCGCGTGGATGGCGCTCGAAGCTACCAGCAGTTCTTCCGCATTACGTTGCCCCTGCTGAAGAACACAATGATGGTGGCCATCATTTTTCGCAGTCTCGACACCTTCAAGGTATTCGACTTGGTTTACGTACTGACCGCCGGTGGCCCGGCGAATGCAACCGAAACGCTATCGGTATTCGCGTACCGGCTGATGTTCCGGCAGATGAACTTCGGAAGCGGATCGGCGGTCGCCGTGGTGGTGTTCATATGCATCACTCTTCTGAGCGTGGTTTATGTGAAAGCGCTCGACAGCGACATGCTTACCGGGCACAAGTGAGGGGAGCAGGAATGTCGAAATTGAGACCCACGAACAGAAGCATACTAAGGCGGCTGGCGCTATTCGCCGGGCTGACATGTTTCGTCGCGATAGTCATGTTCCCGTTCTATTGGCAGTTAGTGACTTCGATCAGCCCGCCGGGGCAGCTCACGCAGCTTACGTTGATTCCGGACTTGAATAACGCCTCGACGGACGCGTATTTCTTCATATTCAGAGAGCGGAATTTCGGTCGCTACCTCTACAACAGCTTCGGCGTCGCCTCGCTCTCGACGCTGTTCGGAATCAGCATCGCTTCGTTCTCCGCCTACGCGATCGCACGCATGAGCTTTCCCGGCAAAGCGCTTCTACTCGGACTCGTGTTGTCAATCGCAATGTTTCCCCAGATTGCCATTATTTCCCCCATATTTCTCTTCATGCGCGATATGGGGCTACGCAACACATGGCTTGGACTCATTATTCCGTATATGACGTTTTCGCTACCGCTGTCGATGTGGTATTTGACTGCCTTTTTCAAGACGATTCCCGACAGTCTCGAGGACGCCGCGAGGATCGACGGGTGCACGCCGATACAGGCATTCTCGAAAGTCATTTTCCCGCTCGCGTTGCCGGGTGTGTTCACCGCCGCAATTCTGACGTTCATATACGCGTGGAACGAGTATCTTTTCGCGTTGACGATTAACACGCAGGATGCCGCACGGACAATGCCGGTGGGAATCACGATGTTCCAGGGCGAGTACACGCTTCCCTGGGTCGAGACCTCTGCGGCCGTCGTATCGGTGACGGTACCGCTTGCGATTGTCGTGCTCATCTTCCAGCAGCGGATTATCTCCGGCGCTACTGCCGGTGCGGTGAAAGAGTAGCCGGTACGATTACGATACAGACCGGCGCCGGCGCTTGAACCGGGCCTCGGGCCAGACAGGTCTGCGTGAGTTCCCGTTCCGGGAGGCAGCTATTCAATCGGTTATTCACACGGACCGTTCGGTTCGACCACGACCTTCAACGCGCCCTCCCTGCGTTCGATAAACGTCTCGAAAGCGCTGCGAAACTCAGAGAGCGGAAAAACGTGAGTTATGAGGTCTTTCATCTCGAGGACGCCGCCTGCGATCAATGAGAGTATTGGCCCCGACACGTTTGGGTTTGCCCTCGATCCGCATATCGTGATTTCGTTCGAAACAACGTATCTGAACGGGATTTCCTCCCTTATGGCCTCATCGGGTATTCCGACCAGACCGATCCGCCCGCCGCGGCGCACCATTTCCACTGCCTGACACAACGCGCCTTTCGCTCCCGAACATTCGAACACCTCGTTGACGCCGGTACCTCCCGTCAGTGAGCGTACGGCGCTCACCGGCTCGTCGGATTCGAAGTTCACCACCGCATCGGCGCCGAGTCGCGAGGCGGTTTTCAGCCGCTCGCCGCGGCCGACTACAATAACCTTCGATGCACCGAGGAACTTCGCCGCTCGCATTGCGATGATTCCGATCGGGCCGGGGCCAATGATGACCACCGTTCCGCCGAGCGTGACCCCGGTCAGCTCCATGGCGTGCATGGCTCCTCCGGCGGTGTCGGTCAGCGCCGCTTCGCGAAAGCCGACTCCATCGCTGATCGGCGTGAGGCTTTTCGGTGAGTAGGCGTTATACTGGGCGTAGGCACCATTGTTCACGAATCCGTAGTGGCGGTGGCCGGTTTCCGGTTTGCCGTAGTTCTCGCAGAGGTTGTAGCGGCCCGCCAGACACTCGGTGCAGAATCCGCACCCCTTATGCGCCTGACCGGCGACGCGGTCTCCGATGCGAAAGCCGTGAACCGCACCGCCGACGGCGACTACCTCGCCCGCCCACTCGTGTCCGGGAATGAACGGATAGGCCGGCGGCCAGATGCCGGCGCGTTCGCCGCGGATTATTTCCGGATCGCTCCCGCATATCGCAACAGCGCGCACCTTGCACAACACCTCGTCCGGTTCAGGTGTCGGGATCAAGACTTGCCGAACTTCGAAGGAGCCCGGTCCGGTGAGTACGAGCGCATCCATTTCGTTGATCATCGCAGCGAATCTCTCAGTCTTTCGAGGTATTCGAGCGATTCCGGTGCGATCTCCTGGAAATCGACGTTATACAGATCGAGTGCCGCCGGTCCGGTGAATCCTGTATCGTCAATGACCCGGAAATACTGCTCGAGATCCATATCGCCGTGTTGCGGTAGCTGGTGGTTGTGCCAACCCCTGAGCATGTTCTCTATATGCAAGTGGATGATCCGTTCGCCGAGTCTTCGTATCGATTCGATCGGGTCGACATCGGTCAGGAACGCGTGGCCAATATCCATGTTTACTCGTAAGGCCGGGGAAGGGATCGCGTCGATCAGTCGCTCCATATCGTGAGAAGTGCGCAACACGCAGTGTATCTCCGGCTCCGGTGCGAGAAGCACGTCGTAGTCTTCCGCTACTCGGACCATTTCCCTCATTCGTTCGGTATATGTACTCCACTCCTCAGGGTAGTGAGCCACCTGTTTGCAGCCGCCGAGTATGAAGATATTCGTTCCGTATCGCGGAATTTTCGGTATGAGATCCTTGAGAGCGGCAAAGCTTTTCTCTTCATGCACGAAGTCGATATGACATCCGACCGAGTTCGCGTGAAGGCCGAGCTCGGCGCATAACTCTCTCGTGTGATCGATGATGTACTCCTCGGCAAATGTCGGCACATACTCAAAGAACCTGTTCTCCAGGCAAATTTCGGCGCCTTCAAAGCCGAGCGAGCTGATGATCCTCAACGAATCGGACAGTGAATACTCATCCCAGAGCATCTGAGTTCTTCCGGAAAAATGCATAACAACCTCCTGTATTGTCTCTAGCCCTTGACTGCGCCGAGCGTGAGTCCGCCGATAATCCGTTTGGACAGTATGAAGAAGACGATAATTATTGGAACCACCGAGATGGTTACTCCCACGTAAATGGCTCCGTAGTCCTGCTGCCACACGTCATCTAGTTGTGCGATCTGAACCGGCAGCGGGTACTTGCGCCGTGTGTTGATGAGAACGAGTGGAATTATGTAGTTGTTCCAGATCTGTACGAAGCTGAAGATCGCAATGGTTGCGATTGCCGGCTTGAGGAGCGGCAATACGATCGAATGAAAGATCCGCAGCTCGCCGCACCCTTCCATTCGCGCCGATTCCATGAGCGAATACGGGATTGCGGAGTCTGTATACATTCGAAGCCAGAACACCGCCTGCGGATTCACGATACCCGGGAGGATGATACCCCAGTACGTATCGAGAACCCCGAGACCTCGTGCGAACTCGAACAGCCCGACCAGCGCTGCCTGCGGCGGAATCATGATCGTGCCGAGAATTCCGTAAAAGAGAATGTTGCGGCCCTTGAAACGGAACCGGGAAAAGCCGTAGCCGGTTAAGGCGCCGAAGTAGCATGCGCCTACGGTGACGGGGATGGCGATTGTCGCGCTGTTCATGAATCCGTGCCAGATATAGGTTCGCCGTATCAGGGTCCGGTAGTTCTCGATGAACATATCCCCGGGAAGCAGGTAGACGCCGGAACTCAGAGCGCGTGCGCTGTGAGTTGCATTGATTATCATGGTGAAGAAGGGAACGATACACACGACGGCGGTCAGTCCGAAGAGCGTGAAAACAACGAATTTCTTCAGTGCCTCCGACGTTCGCATGCTGGTGGTGGTATACATTATTCGATTCCGTCCCTGTTGCCGTACAGAGTCCTGAACGACGCGGCCGTCACTGCCATGATCACCGCGAACAGACCGAAGGAGATTGCCGCTCCATAACCCAGGTTCAGATTTCTGAAGGACTGGTTGTAAAGATACATGACGGTGGTGAGTATCGACCGATCGGGTGATCCGAGCCCGTCGGTGAGCACCATCGGTATATCGAAATTCTGTAATCCGCCGATCAGCGAAATCACGAACACGTACGTCAATGTTGGCCGGATTAATGGAATTGTAATACGGCGGAATTTCTGAAACTCATTCGCCCCGTCGATGGTTGCCGATTCGTAGAGATCCTCGGAGATCGCCGACATTCCCGCCATAAGGAGGATCGCCGCGTATCCGAACCACATCCAACCGATCGTGAACGCAGTGACGGCCCGTGCCCAGAATGCCGAGTTGAGCCAGTATACCGGCTGTTCTATCAGACCAAGCTCTATGAGGAGGAAGTTGAAGGTGCCGGTCCTCCAGTCGAGAAGAATCGCAAACAGCGTTGCTATCGACGTAGCGGTAATCAGATTCGGAAGGTAGAAAACCGCCATGAAAAAGTGCTTGGACCGAGAAAAGAACCGCTGGCTGAGAAAATAGGCGAACACCAGCGCCACTCCGAGGCGGAAGAATACATTCATTAGCCAGATGAGAAACGTGTTCCAGACAGACTGGAGGAATACCGGGTCCGCTACCAAGCGCTGATAGTTCGCCAGCCCGAGAAACTCCCGCGGTGAGAGAAGATCCCACCTCATGAAGCTTATCTGGAACGTGAACAGCAGCGGGTAGAGCCTGAACAGCAGCAGCATCACCAGAAACGGAAGTATGAAATACAGCCCGGTGATGCTGTACTTGCGTGCGAATTTTGAACCCATTCTTGTCGCCGACCCCTCCAAGTCCGTGCCAAGGTGTGAGCAGGAGAGGGGGCGATATGGCCCCCTCTCCTCACGTCGATCAGGTTATCGGATGTTGATATGCGGGTATGCGGTTCGCACTTCCGACTTGAAATACTCGATCGCCGCATCCCGCGAGCGTCTGCCGGTAAGATACGACTCGATCGCATTGTTCCAGAACGTTCGGAACTCAGAGTCGTACTGGGTAATCAGCTCGTGATTCACGTCTTCCCGGTACTTGTTGAAGTACTCGTATACATTCTGACCACCCATAAACTCGTAGGCATGACCCTGGCGTACTTTCGCGAACTCCTCCTGGATCGGAATGTAGCTAACGTAGTCTCCGTGGTTGTAGGCGTAATCCCAAAGGTGCTCTTCGTTGAAGATCTGATACTTCAAGTACTCCCATGCGAGCTCCTTGTTCTCACTGCCGGAGTAGATACCTGCCCATGTTCCGCCGGAAATGTACGGCATCGGCCCGTTTGTGATCGCCCAGTCGCCGGCCGACTCCGGATCGGCATTCGGCATGATAACGTGCTGGAGTCCCCAAGTTGGCAGGAAGTAGCCGAAGACCTGGCCGTCTTGAAGCATGCCGTACCACCCGGGTGAAAATGGCGCGACGTTCGCCGTGTAATCGTTCTCCCAGACTATCTCGGCGAGATCGATCATCTCGTGCATCTTGGGATCAATTACGAGATTTCCCGCTTCATCGACCCAACCGACGTCTCGATTCGACTCGAACACCGGAGTGAATTCTGAGAAATGGCTCATGAAGTATTTGTCGCCGTCGCTTTCCCGGCGTATCGTATCGGCTACGTCGAGCATACCTTCGACCGTGCTCATCATCTCTCCAACCTCGTCCGGGTCGTCGGTGCCGAGGTACTCCCGTGCCATGCTCCTTCGGTAGTAGACGCCGCCGATCGTGGCCTGCCAGGAGAGCGCACGGATATTTCCCTCGGCATCCCGTGCGAGATCGACTGTATAAGGAACCAGATCGCCGACGAGCTCCTCCGCGTTGAACGGTGGGGCCGAAAGGTTCGCCCAGTAGCCGGTGTTAACGATTCGGCCGATGGTTTGCGACCATGCGGTGAACATGTCCGGGGCGTTCGCTCCGGTTGATACCGCGGTCAGTACCTGTTGTGTGTACTCGGCTGAATTCGACGAGACGATTGTCATGTCGACCTCTACATTCGGATAGACATCCATGAAGTTCGCCCGGAAAATCTCGGCCTGGTCGGAGTGTCTCCAGTCGACGATGGTCCCCGAATACTCCTCCGGAGCACGGACCTCGAACTCCAACTCCTCCGCGGCCTCCTCCCGGCCGCCGCCGGCTACAGCCATCGCCGCGCCCAGCACGAACATCGCCAGCACGCAAAGTGATATCCGCCACACCATAGAATCTCCTTTTCGGTATTCTTGCCGCCCGATTGTCGAGGTGTGCACCCCAACTCTTCTCTCCCCGTTCATTGTTACCTCCTCCTGCTGCTCGGCAGGCACAGCGCAGCGAGTCTGCGCACACAGTATGTTACGTACTGGATTGTGGATCCAATATGCAATAAGACATCGTATGCCGACTTCGTAACGGTGTCAACGCGAGAAAGCGAGTGGTGGCTGATTTTTCGTACCGGGCCCGGTACGTTCGCCACAAGGCATCCGCGGGTCGGTTGAACAGACTGCCACTCGGGCCGACGGTATCGATCCGTCCGTTTGCGGTGTCGAATCCCGCAGTCGGTCGCATCCGCTCAGCCCGACGTGACCGTTTGCCTCATACCGTGTACGTAGTCGGTATGATGCAGACCGGCGTCGGCGCTTCCACCAGGCAGGTTCGGCTGAGCTTGCCGGTCGACCGGTCGATTGAAAGGACGACGATCGTATCGCTATTCTGGTTTCCCGCGATAAGATAGCGCCCTTCGGCGTCGATTGCGAATCCTCGCGGGGTCTTGCCGCCGGTGGACTGGTGTCCGATCGTGTGTAGCGTTCCGTCCGATTCGTCGACGGCGAATATTGCAATGCTATCGTGCCCGCGATTCGAGACGTAAAGGAAGCGGCCGTCGGGCGCAATCTGTATACCCGAACACGTATTCTCGCCGGAGAAGTCACCGGGCAAGGTGGGGCAGGTCGCGATCTCGGCGAGCGTGCCGGAGTCGGCCTGGTACTCCAGTGCCACGGCGGTCGAATCGAGTTCGTTGACTACGAACGCAAATCGGCCGGATGGATGGAACACGAGATGTCTCGGTCCGGCGCCGGGACGTGTTCGTGTGTCCGCGTCGGGACACGGTACGAGCGCTTGTTTGTCGCGATCGAACCGGTACACCTTCACCGTGTCGAGGCCGAGGTCCGGGACGAAGACGAACCGCTCGTCGGGCGAGAATACCACCGAGTGGGCGTGCGGACCGCTCTGGCGCTGCGGGTGAACGCTGGAGCCGTCGTGTTGGTGGAAATCGGAGGCGTCACCGAGCGAACCGCCCGCGAGAACGGAGAAGAGGACAACGCTGCCGCTCATGAAATTGGAAGCGAGAACGTAATCGCCTGCTGCGTCGGTCGTGACGTGGCACGGGTCTGTTCCGTGAGTTGGCTTTCGACTCAGGAAAGTCAGCGAGCCGTTCCGGTCGTCGATCGAGTACGCGCTGACAGTGCCGGTGGCCGCCCCTTCGTACTCCTTCAGCTCGTTCACCGCGAAAAGCAGATTACGTTCGCGGTGAACCGTGAGGTACGAGGGGTTCGACACGCCGCGAGCTACCGAGAGCGGACGCAATTGACCGTGTTCGGTATCGAGACGGTAGATGTATATCCCTTCGCCTTTGCCGTGGAACACTTCCCCGGTACCGAAACGAATCGGCTCGGTAAACGTCCCGACGTAGACCAGCTGTTCATTCATGGTGATTCTTTTCGTAGCACTCAATTGATGCTCTGTACAACGGTGTGTTGTGGTCTGCATTGTGCATTTCCAAAAAAAGCGTACAACAGCTAAAATAGGCTAGATTTCTTTTTGAGATATCGTGTATATTGTATCCAGTATGAATACAAAGTTGCGGGGGACGAACCGTGGCGAGAAGCAGCGATCGGCAAGAAACAACGGCGAACGAACACACCGGCGTGGCAGTTTCGAACGTATATCGGAGCGTTCAGGAAATCGTGTTCAGTACTCTGAAGGACCAGATCCTTTCCGGTGAGCTCAAGCCGGGCGATCCACTGAACACGCTCGAGCTTTCGGAGCGACTCGGGGTTAGCCGGACGCCGATCCGCGAAGCGCTGAACCGCCTTGAGGCTGTCGGTCTCGTGACGCGCGAGCGACACCGCGGAATGTTCGTTCGGAGCATTCCGTTAGACGAAATGGTTAACATCTACTGTATCCGTGCGGCGCTGTTCGGCATCGCTTCGAGGCTCGCTACACGCAGGCTTACCAACGAACAGAAGAACAGGCTGGCGGAACTCTGCGATCAGATGGAGACGTTGCTCGAGTCGCACGATCATGCGGAGATGCTGAAGAAGAACGCCGAGTTTCATGCGATAATCAGCGAGGCGTCCAACTCGGAAGACCTGCAAATTTTGATCGATCAGTACTACCATCGCAGCACGCAATACCGGGCGTTCTCGTTCGAGCTCGCCGGGCGGGATCGGGAAGCGTGTCGTGAGCATCGACAGATTCTGAAGGCGCTTGTCGCCGGCGACGCCGAGGCAGCCGAACAGCACTCGCGCGAGCACTACTTCACCACTGCACGCCGCATCGCGCAGTCGCTCGGCATCGAGGTGGATGTGTAGGCGGCGTGGGTCGCTATGCGGCGCAAGTATCGTCGACGGTGCATCGGGATCCGTTCGCGTCGGGCGTGGCGCCGGCCGCACTCCTTCAGTCCGTGTATCCCACCGAATCCACCAGCACGCGCGGGACGACCACCGGTACGCCCGTTCGCGGGTAATCTTTGACATTTCGGGTGACCAGGTAGTCCATTCCCGCCGCGCCGGCTGCAGGCAGCTGCACGTAGTCTTCGATATCTTTCCGACTGCGATCGAATGCTTCGTCGACCATAGATTCATTGACGGGCAAGAGGGCGACAATCCGTCTCAGCTGACGTAACAGCGGGCGCGCTGCATCTTTGCCCTTCAGTCTTGCCGCTACGTAGTATATGTTCAGAAAGCTCACCGTCGAGGTATAGAGTTCGACCTCCTTCCGTTCACCCAGCACGAAGATGCGCGCGGCATCGGCCACGAACGGTGCGCGATCGAGAAGAAGATCCAGAATTACGTCGGAATCCAGAAATGCCTTAATCATGCAGATACTTGTCTGCCAGATACGCGTCGCGAAGGCGGTCGGTATCAATCTCGTCGCTTTCAGAAGGAGTGAGCGCACCGAGAAGCGACTGTGTCACCGGCGGCAACTGCCCGTACTCCGCCGCATTCTCGGCGGCTTCCTCGGTTGTGATTCTTTTCAGGTACGATTCGACCAGCCCCGATACGGTTGTAGAGTGCGTGCTCGCGTACAACTTTGCGCGTTGTACCACACTCGCGTCGATCGCGAGCGTCAGCTTGGTCGTTCGCTTCTTTGCCATACGTATATCGTATCAAACTTCTGTACGTATGAGAAGCATTAGCGGAGGGCCTGGTGTGCCCGCCTCCGCTGCTGCGATCACATGCCCCGTGCCCGGCGGGATCTGGGCCCCCGCTGCCGCGATCACATGCTCCCGACCGCGGCAACTACGCCTCCGCGATCACATGCACCGCGGTCGCTTCAATCATGCCCGCGCCGCCTGTATAACGTACTCCGCCGCCGCCTCGACCTCTTCGGCGGTGGTGTACTTGCCGGTGGAAAAGCGGATCGTGCCGCGCGCCCGTTCGGCCGGCACGCCGATCGCCTGCAGAACGGGCGAAATGCTCACCTCGTCGGCGTGACACGCTGAGCCGGCCGAGGCGGCTACCGTTTCCGCAAGGCGCGCAAGTACATCCTGCGCGGTGACACCGGCCAGCGAGACGTTAAGAGTATTCGGCAGCCGCTTCTCGCGGTGCCCGTTCAGGCGGATATCCCATCGGCTGGTCAGGTGTGCCTCGAGCGCGTCGCGTGTCTCGCGCATCGTCGCGGCATTCCGCTCCAGGTCGCGCCGGGCGACTTCCGCGGCGGCGCCAAGGCCGGCGATCTGCATAACGTTCTCGGTGCCCGGCCGAACCCCGCGCTCCTGTCCGCCACCGTACACGATGGCGCTCGGTCGCACTCCGTCGCGCAGGTATATCGCGCCGATCCCTTTCGGCGCGTAGAGCTTATGTCCGGCGATCGTCAGCATATCCACTCCGAGCTCGTCGACCGAAACGGCGATCTTGCCGAGACTCTGCGCGGCGTCGGTGTGAAATCGTATCCCGTGCCGCCTTGCGAGCCGCCCGATCTCCGCGATCG
>SLIN01000227.1 GCA_007135605.1 Spirochaetales bacterium
ACACGGCTCGTTCGCAAGACGCGCCAGTTCCGGCCGGTCCGCGCAGGAGGGTTATGTGTCGTCGGAAGAATCGAAGCAAGCACGCGAACTGATCGACCGTGGCGAATGGGAATCGGCTCGCGGAATTCTCGAGCAGGCGGTCAAACGCGGTGCGACGGCGGATCTGCTTGAAGAACTCGGCCTCGCCGCCTCGTGGTGCGAAGACGGAGCGGCTACGATCGACGCGCGTGAACGCGCCTTCGCAGCATACCGGTACTCGGGCGACCGGCGTAGCGCCGCACGCCTGGCGCTGCTTCTCGTACTCGACTACCTCGAGTTTCGCGGCGAGCTGGCGATCGCAAACGGCCGGCTGCAGCGAGCGCGACGACTCCTCGACGGGCAGCCGACGTGTTACGAGCACGGGCTGCTCGCCTACACCGAGGGCTATCTCCGCGTCGATGTCGACCCGGCGAAGGCGGAGGAATGCGCCAGACGCACCCTCGAGCTCGCCGAAAAGCTGCCGAGCGTAGAACTGCAGATGCTCGGACTCGCGCTTCGGGGATTCGCGCTGGTCAACGCCGGGGAAGTCGCACGCGGCATGGATATGCTCGACGAATCCACCTCGATTGCGGTCACCGGCGAAGCGAAAGATCTGACGGCCATCTCCCAGTCGTGCTGTCAGATGATCTGCGCGTGCGAGCAGGTGCGCGATTTCGACAGAGCCGATCAGTGGTGCCGGCATGTCAGGGAGTTTTCGAGGAGATGGAATCTCCGCTCGATATTCGCCTACTGCCGCACTCGTTACGGGCTCGTGCTGATGTATCGCGGCCGGTGGCAGGAAGCCGAGAGCGAGCTTCTCGCCGCCGAGCGGGAGCTCGGGGAGTATCGGCCCGGCATCGCCGCCGAGAGCATCGTGCGCCTCGGCGAGCTTCGAAGGCGGCAGGGGCGACTCGACGAAGCGTGGGAGCTTTTCGAGCGTGCATCATCGAATCTGTTTTCGCTGCTCGGACGCAGCGCGGTCTCCTTCGACCGGGGCGATTACGAGTCGGCGGTTGAATATGCCGATCGCTTCATGCGTCACGTTTCCTCCGAAGACCGGGCCGACCGGATCAAGGCGCTCGAGCTGATCGCAGCCGGGCTCATCGAGCTCGGACAGCCGGAGGCCGCCGCCGGCCACCTCGCCGAGATCGAATCGATCGCCCGGCTCACCCGAACGTCTCACGCGAAGGCGGTCGAGTCGGACCTGCGCGGCAGGCTCGCGCTGGTATCCGGCGACCTCGAAGGCGCGCAACGACACTTCTCGGATGCCGCCGACCTCTTCGACCGCGACGCCGACACCTATCTCGCCTCGATCGTTCGCCTGCGGCTTGCCGTAACCCTTCGCGCGCTCGGGCGGCACGACCGGGCCCTCGGAGAGGCGCAGCACGCGCTCGAGGCGTGCCGGGAGCTCGGCGCCGCGCGCGAGATCGAACTCCTGCACGCGTTTCTCGACGACCGCCCCGCCGGCGGTTCGCACGCCCGCGAAGCCACACGGCACGATGCCGCGCGGCACGACGCGGGGTACGGTGACGCGGGGCATAGTGAGTCGGGGCCGTACGACGCCGAAACCGCATCGCAGCGATCCATCGGCCCCCAGCGCGAGTCGCTGTCGGGGCGCGAAATGGAGATCGTTCGCCTGATTGCATACGGGAAGAGCAATCATGAGATCGCCGACACGCTCTTTCTCAGCGTGCGCACCGTCGAGCGTCATCTCTCCAACGTCTACCTCAAGATCGGCGCCGCCGGCAAAAGCGCCCGCGCGGCCGCCGTCGCATACGCATTTCGCCACGGCATCGTATAGCTGCTACGTGGTACCCGACGCCGGCAGCTGCGTGTGGTCCCCGACCCGATTACGTGGTACAGCGGAAGTGTGTTCGCGGGCCGAGCGTTACCATCACCTCCAGATCATTACTGGAGGAGCACACCAATGGCAGATATCATGACGCGCTCGGGAGAGCGAACGACGATCGGTGATTCGGCCGTCCGCGAGCTCGCCCGCGAGTTCGAAGGGCAGATCGCCGCGCCCGGCGAAGCCGGGTACGACGAAGGACGCCTGCTGTGGAACGGGATGTTCGACCCGAAGCCGTCGCTGGTCGCCCGCTGCGCGAGCGCCGACGATGTCGCCCGCGCGATTACCTTCGCCCGCGAGCACGACCTGCTGGTCGCCGTGCGCGGTGGCGGGCACAGCGTCGCCGGCTACTCCGCCTGTGACGACGGAATCGTCATCGACCTCTCGCTCATGCAGGAAGTTCAGGTTGATGTTGATGCTCGCCTCGCCCGGGTGCAGGCCGGCGCCACCTGGTCGGTGGTCGATCGCGCCACCCAGCCGTACGGGCTCGCCGCCCCCGGCGGCGTCGTATCCACCACCGGTGTCGCCGGGTTGACCCTCGGCGGCGGATACGGCTGGCTGCGCCGGAAGTGTGGGTTGAGCTGTGACAACCTTCTGTCGGCGGAAGTGGTGACCGTGGACGGGAAACGGCTGACCGCAAGCGCGAGCGAGAATGCCGACCTCTTCTGGGGAATTCGCGGTGGTGGCGGTAACTTCGGCATCGTGACCTCGTTCGAGTTTCAGCTGCACCCGATCGGTCCGCAATTCATGTACGCGGCGGTCCTCTACCCGCTGGAACACGGCGTCGAGGTGATCTCCGCATGGCGCGATTTCATGGCCGGGGCACCCGATGAGATCACCTCCGACGTCACCCCGTGGACCGTCCCGGACGATCCCGAGTTGCCGGAGGAGATTCACGGCCGCGACATCGTCATGCTCGAGGCGGCCTATGCCGGGCCGGCCGAGGAAGGCGAGCGGGCGCTGCAGCCGCTTCGTGAGCTCGCCGAGCCGCTCTTCGACATGAGTGGAATCATGCCGTACGTGGAGGCGCAGAGCTCGGTCGATGAGCTGCTGCCGGCGCGGGAGAAGCGCTACTACTGGAAGTCGTTGAACCTGCACGAGCTGAACGACGCGGCCATCGAAACGATCATCGCCCAGTGCCGGAAGCGACCTTCGAAGACGACGCTTGTGCCGGTGCGCTACCTCGGCGGCGCAATCGCTCGGGTCGGCGCGGAAGAGACCGCGTTCGGCGACCGCAGCGCACCGATTCTGCTGAGCATCGACGCCGCGTGGAGCGAGCCGGAAGAGAGCGAGGCGAACATCGCCTGGGCGCGCGAGTTCTGGCACGAGATGCTTCGGTACTCCGACGGAAGCGCCTATCTCAACTTCGGCGGTTACGCCGAGGACGGCGACTCGCTCGTGGAGGCAAGTCTCGGCAGGAACTACCGCAGGCTCACCGAGCTCAAACGCACGTATGACCCGGAGAACGTTCTGCGCCTGAACCACAACATTAAGCCGGCCACGTGAGCCGGCTTTGTCAATTCGACCGGACCACCGACTTCACCCACGTGAGTATTCCGCCGGTCGAGTCATGCCGGAGTGCGATTGACAAGAGTGTAGCCGCAAGGATACAACTACAATGTGTGGCTGAAATACGAGAGACGAGTGAATTCTCGAAATGGTTGGATGAGCTTCGAGACATCCGTGCACGAGCGCGGGTCTTAGCCCGAGTGGATCCGAAATCGATTCAACTCGCCCGCGATTTACCGGAGGAGAACAATGGCTAAGACATATACCAGACGTTACGATGTCGCCGAACATCTACGTACACCGGAGGAGATGGCCGCATATCTCGAAGCATGCATCGAGGAGTCCGAAGGCGATGCCACCTTCGTGGCGAAAGCGCTCGGTGATATCGCTCGCGCTCAAGGCATGTCGAAAATCGCTCGCGAAACCGGTCTATCTCGCGAAAGCCTCTACAAAGCGCTTTCGGGGGATCGGGTCCCCGCGTTCGATACCGTCCTCAAAGTCGCATCCGCGGTCGGTCTGACCTTCCGTGTCGAAGTTGATCGGCGTATGAGCCATGAGTCGGGCAGTGAAGTAGCCGAACAGATTGGCAGGTAGGACGAATCAGCTGCCCCTCGCCGAAAGAACGATTCTCTCCTTATTGAGCATGCCCGATAGCGAGAGCACGACTGCCCACGCCGCTACCGTCGCACCGAGATACCACCCCGCGAAGCTCCATGCGGCGAAGTCGAATATCTCCATCCCGAGTCCCAGCGGAACTCCATGCATGAGCACGAATGC
>SLIN01000094.1 GCA_007135605.1 Spirochaetales bacterium
CGGGCGGTACGCTCCCGGTCGTCGTTCTCCCGGACGCCGTGCCGAGGCTTGCAGCCGGCCGGCCACCTGAGGCCCGCTCCCTGCATTACTCCCACAGCCGGCCGCGCCACAGCTCGAGCACGCCCGCGCCGGCGGCCGCGAGGAGAATCGCTGCAACAGCGGCGAGCAGCCCGGCGGCGTAGAGCCAGTCGCGTGTACGCACACGCACTGCACGGAAATCGGTCCGCGGTTCGCGTCCGAGCCCACGGGTTTCCATGCTGTCGGCGACCCGGCCGGCTCGCCGCAGGCTCGCCGCGAGCAGCGGTATCGTGTAGCGGTATATCTGCACGACTTTGCCGCGCACCCCGTCGCCCTCTCCGAGCCCTCGCAGCCGGTGAGCCGCGCGGATCTGATGCAGCTCGCTCTTCAGCGTCGGCAGATAGCGGTAGGCTGCGAGCGCGCTGTAGGTAAAGCGGGCCGGAACGCGCAGATTCTGGTTGATGCTCCGCGCGAGGTCGGTCGGATCGGTCGTCGCGACGAACACGATCGAGTAGATGCCGAAGCACAGCGCCCGCACCGCGAATCGCACCCCGTTCAGCGCTCCTTCCCGGACCACCGCGAGCGGACCGATCTCGAAAAGCACCGTTCCCGCCTCCCGCGGGAGCACCGCATTCATCCAGAAGTAGCCGAAGCCGAACAGCGCGAACGGAACGAGCCCGCGTGCGATCACCCTCAGCGGCACCCGGCCGCCGGCGACCGCTACGACCAGACCGAGCGCGAATATGCCCGAAAGGCTCTGCAGGTCGAACACCACGGAAGCTGCAAGCATGACAACGATGCTCGTGGCGAGCTTGATCGCCGGGTTCACTCCGGACAGGGGTGATGGGCGCTCGTACGTCTCGAAGAGTGCGGGAGGGTTCATGAGTCGGCCCCCGGAAGGTGCAGCGTGCGGTCGGCGATCCGCTCGGCGAGCGCCAGATCGTGGGTGATGATGAGAAGCGCCACCCCGTCCTCACTCAGCGCGGCGAGCATCTCCTCCAGCTCGAGCAGATGCCCCCAGTCCTGCCCGAACGTCGGCTCGTCAAAGGCGATAAGCGGCGCGTCGGCGACGAGCATCGTGGCCGCGCTGAGCCGTCGCTTCTGCCCGTGGCTCAACGAGAACGGATTGCGGTCCTCGAAGCCGGTGAGCGACAGGCGCCGCAGCGTCTCGGCGATCCGGCGCTCGCGCTCGGCGTCGTCGATCGGCTGCCGCTTCAACGTAAACGCCACCTCGTCGCGTACCGTGTCGCGGACGAACTGATGCTCCGGGTTCTGGAACACATATCCGAGCATTCCCGGCAGCTCCCGGGCGGGAATTCGGTGCGGCGGACGCCCGCCGACGTTCACGCTGCCGCGAGTCGGCCGCAACAATCCGCACGCCAGTTTCGCAAGGGTCGTCTTGCCGCTGCCGTTCGGCCCGAGCAGCGCGAGAGACTCTGCGGCGTGCATCTCGAGATCGATGCCGTCGAGCACCGGCACCCCGGGCGTGTACTCGAACCCGACCCCGCGCATCTCGAGCAGCGGGTGGTCGGCGCGGTGCGGGCGCGTGGCCGCCGCCGCGCGCTCCCCGTGGGGCGACGCCGGGCGGTTCTCGCCGAACTGTCGTGCGGCCGCCGCCGCGGCATGCCGGGCCTCCGTGCGTCGCCGCGAGACGGCCGCGTCCTCGCTTTGGAGCGACAGCGGCGTGGCC
The DNA here is from genome assembly GCA_007135605.1 of Spirochaetales bacterium. GTDB lineage: Bacteria > Spirochaetota > Spirochaetia > DSM-27196 > SKKC01 > SLAN01. Next base: position 1,709 of record SLIN01000094.1, read on the forward strand.
CCCGTGCGCCACGCGGCGGACGTCGCAACTGTCGCGCCCGGTTTCCTCCGATATGCGGCCGGTACCCAGACGCCCATCGTTTCGAGCTCCCGCGCGTGATCGGAGAAGACGCGGTGCGGTTCGCCGTCGAAGCAGAGCGACCCGGCACGGTCGAGAACGATGACGCGCGTGAGCGTGTCGAGGATCGCGTCCAGCCGGTGCTCGACGATGATCACAGTACGCTCGGCCGGGCGCGCGGCGAGCGAGCGCAGCGCGGCGGCGAGCTGCGAGACACCGCCTGCGTCGAGATTGGAGCACGGCTCATCGAGCAGCAGGAGTTGCGGCCGCATTGCCAGGGCGGCGGCGAGCGCGAGGCGCTGCTTCTCGCCGCCGGAAAGCCGGTCGACCCGGCGGCGGCGTGTGGCGGGCGCAGCTCGGGCGTTGCTCCGTTCGGTGGGCGAATCCCGGCCGACCGCGCGATCGCTCGTTTCTCCGAGCCCGACCTGCGCGAGCGCCTCGTCGATGCGCGCATCCATCTCCTGCGGCGGCACGGCGAGATTCTCGAGCGCGAAGGCGACCTCGTCCTCCACGGTCAGCATGCAGATCTGACTGTCGGGATCCTGGAAGACCGCCGCCACCCGTCCGGCACGCTCGGCCGGCGTCGCGGTGCTGTCGCCGAACACCCGTGCGACGCCGGAGACCTCCGCGTGCAACGAGTGCGGGATCAGCCCGAGCAGCACGGCGAGCAGTGTGCTCTTCCCGCAACCGCTCGGCCCGAGGAGCAGGACGCGCTCGCCGCCGCCGACCCGGAGGCTCAGGTCGTGGAGCGCGGGTCGGGCCGCTCCCGGGTAGCGCACCGTAAGGGAATCGAGCTCCACGACCATCATCACACCGTATCCGTGCGCCTATTCGGCGCGCTCGATCTCCAGGCCCTGTGTAACGCCGGTCTTCCGAACCGCGTCGGCGAGCAGCTTACCAAGCAGGCCGCCGAGAAGCATACCGCTCGCCACACGAATTACGAGCATCGCGATCAGCAGCCCGGCCTCCAGCTCCCAGTAGCTGAAGCGGAACCAGTTATAGATGAAGCTGAACACGGCGGCGACCGCGCCCGCGGCCAGCAGCACGGGAACCGAATAGCGGCGCCAGCGAAAGGCGGCGAGCGGAACCTCGCTGCCGGCGCCCTGCACGAGGCCGGTCAAGAGCAGCACCGCGCCCGCCGGATTCCCGGCGAGTATCTGGATAAAGCTCGCGAGCATTGCCGCGAGGAACGATGCGAACGGCTTGCGGATAAGGTATGCGGCGAATATCGATCCGGAAAACCAGAAGCCGAACAGCACGTCCATCGCCAGCGGTCCGGTCACCGCCTGCACCGCGAGCCACAACTGGACCCATGCCAGATAGAGAAATGCGAATACGACACCGATCATGGCGAGAAAGACCGTCTCGCGCGTCGTCCACTTCATATTCATCCCGTGTTCCTCCGTCACGTACTCTCGGACGGACTCCCCTTGGAGACCGTCAGCTGGATTACCACATGCCCGGCGTGCTCAGCGGCTCGCTCGAAGCTTCCGTGCACCGCCGCCATGACTTTCGCCAGGTCGCCGCGCAGCTTCGTGCAGAAGTGTTTGCTGTGGTCGAACACGCCGCTCATCTTCATCTGCTCGATCTCGGCGGCTATCACTTCCATGTAGCGGTCGGTACCCATCGGGTAGAGGGAGAACTGCGCGGCAACCGGGATTCCGATCGGATCGACGGAGCGTGGGTCGGCGATTGCGGCGGGAGAAGCTGTGTGCGCGGCGGTGGCGTCCGCCGTATCCGCGACGTCCGCGGCGGTGGCCGCCGGGCCCTCGCCGCCTGCACTGTTCGCCCGGGCGGACTCTGAACCGCCCGCAGCCTGCGGCCTACAGAGCGGGTCGTCCGGCTCCCCGGGACAGCCGCGGGAGATGTGCGCCTGCAGGACCACGTGGCCGCCGAGGCGGCAGCTCTCCGCGTATGCGCTCTGCATCGCCTCGAAGACGCGCTGCGGCGTGCCGACCACGAGCGTGCTGATGTCGTCGGTCTCGAGGCGGATGTCGTCGGGCGAGCCGAGCGCCCGCACGCCGCCGAGAATCACATCGACAAAGTTGTCGCTCATCGCGTGAATGGAAAACTGTGCGCCGGAAAACATGGTCGTGAGCCTCCTCGCGCACCGGGGGACCGGCGAAATGCGGCCGGTCGGGCGGGCGGCGTCCATGCGCTGCACGCCGCCGGGCGGCCACTGTCGGTCCGAATCATCGGCCGCGAAGCGGCTCGCGTAACGGCAGCCCGCGCGAAGCGGCACAAAAAAAGCGCCGCTCCGCAAGCCGGGAGGGCGCTTTCGTCAAGGTTCCAACCTGTATGGATGACCGCTCCCTTCGCCGGCATTACCCGGTGCAGGTTCATAGGGTCGAAGGGACCGTGTTCCCTTGCATCTCAGCCCGAC
>SLIN01000318.1 GCA_007135605.1 Spirochaetales bacterium
CGGTAATTTGCTCGATTCGCTCGACGATACCCGGAACGTGGCGCTCGGGGACGAGGGCGAGAATCGACTTGCTCGTGTTCTTGCTCTCGTTCATGAAGCCGATGAACTCGGCGAATAGCGGAACATTCGAGATGTAGCGCCCCATGCCGGAGCTTTCGAGAATAGAGGCCCCCTCGACTCCGAACTCAAGCAGCAGCTCGAGAATATCGTACATATACTGCTCGACATACACCGTCACCAACAGCAGCTTCATTTGCCGTGTCGGAGTCGACGGAGGGGTTTCGGACTGACCGATATAGCGTTGAATGACCTCGACGAGTGCTTCGTGCGAGCGCGTTCGTGCAAGCTCCTGGCGAGCGTTGGTGTGCGCGATAGTACGCGAGATCCCTGCAAGTATTCGCAGGTGATCCTGGACACGCTCGGCCGGTCCGAGAATTACGAAGATTACCCGTACTTTCTTCTTGTCGACCGCGTCGAAGTGCACACCGCGTGGGAAAACGGCTACGAACATCACGAAATCATCCATCCCCGGAATGCGTGCATGCGGGAGGGCGACCTCTTTGCCGAATGCCGTCGAACCCTGTCGTTCCCGCTCGGCAAGTGCGTGATAGATGGTTTCGGAGTCCACTCCTTCGAGTGCTTTGCTGCGGATCGCCAGCTCGGCGAGCTTCCACAACGCCTGATCCTTATCGCGTGCCGAAAGCCCGACTGCACAGCAGTTCGGGTCGAGTGTTTCGGAGAGTTCCATTAGTCCTCCAGTCGTAGCGCACGTCTAACCGCGATCTGTGCGATCAGCGGGCCGACGATCTCATTCACAAACACCGAGAGCAGCACGATATTCACCGCTGTCACGAGCATGCCGTCGGGCAGCGCATCTATTGCAGCCAGCTCTGTCGAGCCCTGTACCAGCAGTACGAGACCCAACGCCACGGCAGCGTGGGGGAAAAGCGCCGCCCCGAGCCAGCGGCGGACCGCCGGTTCCGAGCCGGACAGCACCGCTCCGGAGCTCGCGCCGATATACTTGCCCGCAGCCCTCGCAGCGACGAAGAGACCGCCGAGAGTCAGTGTCTCCGCCGACAACAGAATACTCGGGGAGAGCTTCGTGCCTGCCAGCACGAAAAACAGAGCGTAGACGGGAGGCGCGAGCGGCTCCAGCGAACGGAAAACCCGGGCATTTGCGCTGCTGAGGTTCGCCAGTGTGGCGCCGGCAACCATGTTAGTCAGCAACGGCGACAATCCGGCCGCCATTGCGATCGATGTCGACAGAAACACGAACCCGAGTGTCAGAATCAGCGTCTCGCCGGTACTGCTCTGGCGCCTCGTGGTTGCGAACACGAGAAAACCGGCGAGCACTCCCATGACGAGACTAACGGACAGGTCCGAGACGACCTGCGAGAGCACAGCCGGAATCTCTACCGCACTGCCGAGGAGAACCGGGGCGAGAGCTATGGCCACGCCGAAAAGTGCGATGGCCGCTGCGTCTCCGAGCGCTACGCTGCTCAGCAGGTGATCCACGAAACGACCACGACCGCGCGTGGAGTGAACCACCGCTACTACCGCTGCCGGCGAGGTTGTGCATGCTATCGCGCCGAGCAGGATCGCAATCTGCCATGGAATCGACGTAAAGCTGAGAACCGCACTGACAAGCGCGAACGTCAACAGCACCTGGCCGGCCGTTGTAGCTGCGACCGTTCGTCCCATGCGTCTCAACTTTGGCGCGCGAAGCTCGCTTCCGATGGTAAAGGCAATCAAACCGAGCGCAATCTCGGTAATGACCGCCAACTCGTCTGCCGCATTCTCGCCGAGCACACCCAGTACATCGCCGCCCATTATGAGCCCGGCGACGATAAACCCGGTGATGTCGGGAAGGCCTACGGCTCCGGCGATCCTGCCGAGCAGATAGCCGATGAGCAGCATCACACCGATTCCGAGAAGCGGATGCAGAGCGAGGAAGTCGAGAACGGCGTCCGAGGACGCCGCATTGTCAAGCGCCATGGTTACGTCCGTTGCATTCCATATTCGAGAGAGCCTACGATATACGGGCGAAGATTGTCGATCGATACGATACTGTCAATGCTGCCGACCTGCTTTGCCCGCTCGACGCTGTGGACGCGATCGAACTTTGCGGCGAGCTCGCTCTGTTTCTCGCTCTGGACCTCCTGGTAGACCGCCTCGAAATCCTTACGGGTGAAGCCGTCCTCTTCCTGCAGCCTCGTCTGTGCATCGAGCACACGTTGGTCGGCCCACGCGTCTTTGCGCACGACTCCGGGGAACACGACCGCCGCAGCCGGCGCTCCTCCGATCACCGAGGCGTATGCTCCTTCGAGTGCGGCTGCGTGGAGCTGCCCGTTCAGGCGCTTGGAGAATACGACGTACGCTCCCCCGTGATACCGGGCCACGACGATGAATACTATCGGCCCATCGAAGTTAACAACCGCACGGCCGATCTCCGCGCCGAACTCGAGCTGCAGTTTGCGCAAGCTCTCGGGCGACCCGTCGAAGCCGCTGAGGTTCGCGAGTATTACCGCCGGAAGCCGTCCACTGAAGGCATTCAACCCGCGTGCGACCTTCTTGCTCGACAAAGGAAAGAGCGTACCGCCGCTCCAGCTCTCCGGCCCGTCGTACGGCACCTCTCCGATGCGTGAAAGTGACCGGCTTTCGATCCCGATGAGACCGGTGGCGTAGCCGCCGATCCGCGCCTCCCACACGATTCCGGTTTCCGCATCGCGCATGTGTTCCCAGCGTTCGAGGTGCGGGTGATCGTGGTCGATGACCGCTCGCATTATCTGGCGCATCTCGAACGGCTTTTTCCGTTCGGGATTCAGGCTGGAGCTGAAAATATCGCCGATCGTTGCGAATCCCTGGCCGAGACCGTCCGAGTACGGCTCCTTCGCGACATTTCGGTCGGTGGCATCGGCGGTCTCCCTGCGGTCGGGGAAGCGCTCACCCGGACGTGTCCACGTCAGCTCATAGTGGCGAAAGAGGACCTCATACGCCTCGAATAGATTGTCCACCCGAACCTGCGCCTGACCGTTCGGCTCCATGATTCGTTCGACACCGCCGATACCGAGATTGTCGTCGGCGCTAACGCTGCCGGAGAAATCGAGTGCCCGCTTGCCGGTCAGAAGCATCGCCGCGTCCTCGGTCATGATCAGCAGCCCGCGCGTGTGCATCAGCATCGTTGCCTCCGCATTCCAGTAGCTCTGGGCGCCGACGTTAATCCCGGAGACGATGATGTTGATCTCTCCGCCGCGCTGGGTGAAATCGATAATCCGGCGTAGTGTCGCGGCGGTCCAGTCGAGGTTCTCCGTACCGCTGTTCATGTCGATGCGTGCGCCCGCCGAGATCGGCAGCCACTCGACCGGTATCGAGCGCTCTTCGGCGAGATCGAGTGCTGCATTCACCCGGCGACATTCGGCTTCGCTCAAGCTGCCCATGTCGGTGGTCGGGTCGCTCAGAATGATCACGCGCGTGAGGCCCGTGTCGAAGCCCGGTAGATAGCTTCGGATAATGCCGAAGATGATGTTACTCGTCGCCTCGCCGTACGGGCGGCCCTTCACCGATTTCAGGCGGGTTTCACCGTTTTCGACCTCGATGTCGAACTCCTCGAAGTCTCCTTTCGGGAAGCGCTCGTGAATCTGTACCCCGGTTCGGGTAATCAGCTTAATCAGCTCGTACGGATAAATGGTCCCTCGCTGGCGAGCGCGCACGACCCGTGCCGTGTAGCTGTCGACCGGCTGGAGCGGTTCGAGCGAAGGGGTGCGACCACGGAGACTGAAATTGGATCCGGAGATGTTCTCGAAGAGCAGCTCGACCTCTTCCGGCCCCTGCCCGGAAGCGCTCATGCGCCGGCTGTAGACGACGACCTTCTCCAGACCGAGATCGGCAGCGCGAGAGGTCAACATGTTCGCGTAGCCGCGAACCTCGTCGAGGCCGACGTTGAGAACGTTACGAATATGGATGATGATGCGGTTCCACTGCAGACGTCGCTTACGCTTCGCCTGTTCGGCACGCATCGCGTACACCGCCTCGTTGAACACGTGTTCGAAGGCCACCATACGGCGAATGCCGCCTTCCTCATCGCGTTCGAGTCGAGTGCTCGGTACCTCGACGACGGCGACAAACCGCTCGTCACGGGTGTTTTCACGACTCTGCGCATGCAGCAGCGTAACGAACTCGCTGGCATAACAGACGGTTGTTGCGAAATGTTTGAGTCGATGAATTCGAAGCTCCCGATAGCGCAGCGGGTTGAACGGTCCGCGCAGCTCATCGATCTCCATTTTGCCGTTCGACGGACGAAAGGTTTGATAGGTGGTGCCGGCGGGCTCTATTACTCCCGCCGATACCCATGCCACCGGCAGCGATCGCTCGGCGAGCTCGTCGAAAAACGCCTGCGCCGGGTCGCTTACGGTACCGAGCGGGCCGCCGGGAGGTGTCGATACCTCGGAGGAGGTCAAGCGCTCGTTTGCTTTTTCCTCCTCCGCACGCAGATCGCGGAGAACGATCACCTCGGGTTTGGGTTTCCCATCCAGGACCGCTTCGACGGCGGAAATCACCTCGCGAGCCGCGGCGGTTGCACAAGAGAAGACGAGGGTGACGTGGTCGCCGTCGAGATCGTGACTCTCGACCCGGACCGAGGGAATCTCGTCGTCCGTCTTCGGCGTGACAGCGACGATCTCTCGATCGCGATTGAAGCGACGACCGAGCATCTCCAGTGCGATCGAACGTCGTCCACCATTGTGGTTGTTGATTGCGGCGGCAATGTCGGCATTCATGCTGTGTCCGCTGTCGATGATGCGATCCATGATGTGCTCGACATCACCACGGCGCGGTCCGGCCCTTTCGATGAGCTCGATTGCGCGTCCGATCTGCTCGCGTTTCTCCTCACGGAGCTCTTCGAGAAACTCGCGGTCGACGAGGCGGTAGCGTGCGTGAATCGCTACATCGCCGAGGGCCCGTGCGGTGAACGCCGAGAGGATAGAAATCTCATCGAGCAGGTCCGAGAGCTCCTCTCGCCGTTCCTCGGGAATCGGCAGCTCCTCGAGAATGAAAACTGCCTGGCGCAGCAGTTCCTGTTTTGTCTCCCGATCGCTTCGCGATCGGTAGATACGGTAGAGCATGCTGCGCTCCCGGTCGAGCCCGCCGAACTCCTCGACCGAGTATCGACGCATAACGCGTTGCAGGGCGGCGAGGAATACCTCCGGCATTCCCTTCTCCCGATCAACATGTCGCTTGAAATAGTGGATGAGCAGCTCGCTGAATGTTGCCGGGCGGGCGAAGCCTTCGGCGGTAACCTTGTAATCGCTGAACAGCTGTCCGATGGTGGCGTAGGCGTCCATCGCATCTATTATCAGCTCAGCATACTCGTGTGCACGCTCCGAGCCAATCGCCGAGCGCAGGTGGCGTGCTGCTTCTGACACGATATCGGCATCGTGGTCGTGGCCGAGAAAGACGCCGATAAATTCCCGCTTCAGCGCTTCTTCCTCGGCAACATCGCTGATACCTTCGAACGAAATGCGCGGCATGTCGGACGCTTGCTCGGTCGACGCCCCGTCGCCCGCCGCCTCGATTTGAAGCAGCTCCTGTCCGGCAGCGACCTGTTCACCGGTTTTCACCGAAATCGACTCGACAACGCCGTCGTCCGGTGCCTGGACGATCATCTCCATCTTCATCGCCTCGAGGGTCATTACCACATCGCCCTTCGTCACTCGCTTTCCCGGCTGCACCGGAATGCTCAGCACGATCGAGGGTGACGGCGCTTTCACCGCACCGCTCGACTCGATCTCCAGCAAGTATGGCTGTCCGTCGATCTCGCACTGGATCGTGTCGCCGCGCTCAACGGTCTGGATATTGTAGCGTTTGCGCCCGTTGAGCAGCAGCGCTTCCTGCTCGCGACGCAGATATGTGACCTGTTGAGTTGTCCCCTCGATCTCGACTACGTAGTGGTTTCCGCCGACCGCCTTGACGTGAGCCTCGTACGGTTGGCCGCGATAGCGCAGTGAGCAACTTTGTCCGTGACCGGCGCGAACGTCGCGCGGATATCCGCCGGTAGAAAGCTGCTGGTTGAAGTTCGCGAGCTCCTCACCACTGCCGGCGATGTACTGTTCGATGGCGCTCGCTATGAGCGCGATCGCCGCGTTCGGACCGTCTTTCAATTCGCGGCGCTCGTTGAGCAGCTCCTCCACGAATCGGGTATGCACCGGTCCGGACCGTATTCGCTCATTCGCAAGCAGGGCGAGCAGAAAGCTGCGATTCGTCGTACCGCTTTCTATGCGTATTCTCAACTCGCGGAGCGCTCGCTCGAGGCGTGCCATGGCGGAGATCCGGGTCGGACCGGAGGCGATTATCTTCGCGATCATTGAATCGAATAGGCTCGGAATAACACTGCCCTGCTCGATGCCGGAGTCGACGCGAATGCCGGGACCCGCCGGCATTTTGAAGCTGGATACATCTCCGGGCGCCGGAGTGAACTCGCGATCGGGATCCTCGGCGTTCAGCCGTGCTTCGACCACGTGGCCCGAAGGCTCCTGCGTACGCGGTCCCAGCTCGACTCCGAAGGCCACATCGATTTGTCCCTTAACGAGGTCGATTCCGTAGAGGATTTCGGTTATCGGATGTTCGACCTGCAGTCGGGTATTCACCTCCATGAAGTAGAACTCGTCTCGATCGAGATCGTAGAGAAATTCCACCGTTCCGGCGCTCTCGTATTCGGCACCGGCCAACAGCCGTGAGGCGGCGGCTTCCATTTCCTCCAGTCGCTCGCTCGGGAGATCGGGCGGCGGGGTTTCTTCGATAATCTTCTGGTTCTTTCGCTGGATCGAGCAGTCGCGCACGCCGAATGTGAGCACGCGTCCGTGGCGGTCGGCGAGGCACTGCACCTCGAGATGGCGTCCTCGAACGACGAGGCGCTCCATAAACAGAATATCGTTGCCGGTTATGCGGATCGTTTCGTCACGCGCCGATGTGAATTGACCGTTCAACTCATCCGGGGTGTTCACAAACCGAATACCGCGTCCACCTCCGGCGTTCGCCGCCTTCAGAATGCATGGATACTCGATCTGCTCGGCCATCTTCCGCGCTTCGTCGATCGAGCGAACAGGGCCTTTGCTCCACGGCAGAATCGGTACATCGGTCTGCTCGGCAAGCGTCTTCGCTTCGATCTTGTCGCCGAGCACCCGCATCGGAGAGCTACCGGGTCCGAGAAAGCAGATCGATGCCTCTTCGAGTGCCTTTACGAACTCGGCGTCCTCACTCACGAATCCCCATCCGGCCCAGACCGCGTCGCATCCCTGGCTTTGCAGGGCGCCGAGTATCAAGCCGTGGTCGAGGTACGGGCTCGCCACCCCGGTGTTCACCCGCTCGAAGCTCGACATCGGGATGGCGTAGTCGGCTTCCTTGGTGAAGAGCGCCTCGCTTTCCTCGTCAACGAAGTATGCAACGGTCTGTATCGACGTCCCGTACTCGCTGTTGTATTCCTTTACAGCACGAATGAACCGCATAGCGGCTTCGCCGCGGTTCACGATTCCGATCTTTGAATCTCGTTTCAGCGTCAGCGTTGTGCTCACGTCGTCCTCCAGGCTGCTGCAGCCGTTTCAGGAGATTGTCGTTCTCTCCGCCGGGGGCGTGCATGCCGAAGCGGGCCGGTACGCTCCCGACGGTAACCCCTTAGTCTATCAACTGACCGACAGGATGTTAAATCTCGGCCGCCGGCCGAATCGAGCGGAAGAGTATGACGGAGATGTGCCGCCGGTCAACTATTTCGCAGTGCCACGCACCGTGTTGGTGGGCGGTCGGTAGTTACTGCAAGGCGCTGCGCCGAGCGTCCGAAGACGGTAACGTGGTAACCGTGAGCGCGGGCCCGTGACGCTGCTTGACCGGGGTGTTGTTCTCTCGCATAGTTTCGGCCACGATAACATGTTCGGTGGCCTCGCGATTCTACTGCTATTTCTCGCAATCGGCGAGTTGCTCGCCGCGCTCCTCGTCCCGCTTCCCGGAAATGTCATAGGCATGATTCTCCTGACCGGTGCGCTGCTCTCGGGGCGGCTGACCGTCGCTTCGGTGAAGCGGGCGAGCGATCTTCTGCTCGACAATCTCGCCTTTCTCTTCGTTCCACCCGGAGTGGGCATCATGGTGCACGCTTCCACAATCGCGGACAGCTGGGCAATCATCGCGGCCGCGATCGTAGCAAGCACGTTAATCGTTATCGTTTTTGTCGGAACGCTGCAGCAGAGACTCGGGCGGGTCGGCAGAGCACAAGAGGACGAGGGAGAGATGTGATGAACGGATTTCTCACTTCGCCGGTTCTCTGGGTGACCCTTTCGCTGCTCTTTTATGTCGGGGCGATGCGCATCTATCGCGTTGTCGGCACTCCGTTACTGCATCCTGTGTTGCTGACGATTGCCGCGCTGATCGCAGTGCTGACGGTTCTGGAGATAGACTACGAGACGTATAACGAGGGAGGGCGAATTATCAGTTTCTTCCTCGGGCCGTCGGTTGTTGCGCTCGGCGTACCGCTCGCCGAGCGTATCCGGGAGCTGAGACGCCAAGCGCCGGCTCTCGTGGCCACCGTTGTTGCCGGAAGTGCTGTCGGCGTGGTATCGGCGGTGCTGCCGCTTCTGCTTGTGGGTGCGGGCGAGAGCATCATCATAAGTCTGGCTCCAAAGAGCGTCACGACCCCGATTGCCATGTCGGTGGCCGAACGGGGTGGGGGAGAGCCGTCGTTGACCGCCGCCTTTGTAGTGATGACCGGCATATTCGGAGCGGTTGTCGGACCGATCGTTCTCCGGATTGTCGGTGTTCGCGATCGCGTGGCATTCGGATTCGCCCTCGGTGCCGCATCACACGGTATCGGAACCGCGCGTGCACTCGAAAACGGACGAACCGAGGGGGCCGCCGGCAGTCTCGCTATCTGCCTGAACGGAATTGCCACGAGTATACTGACGCCGCCGATACTCGCATTGCTCTTCTGGTTGTGGCCCGTTTGAAGGCGGGGAACAGGACGGGGTTGCGAGCGGGCGGAATCGGCATATCCGCCCGTTCGACTGCATAGCGACTGTGGGGACGCCGCTGAGCTCCGGTGTCGCGGGTGCTCGTCGGCCGAATTGTGTTCGAGCCCTCGTCTCTACTACAGTGCTGAGCGTGGCAGTACACGGTTCGCGCGAAAACGGCGAGCGACACATACGTCCGATGAACGACAACGACCGGCCGCTCGTGCGTACTATCGTCCGTCGTGCGTTTCCGGTTTTAGTGCGCTCCTCGTTCACGTTCGGTTCGCACACACTGGTGTTCGACGACGGGGCTATTCGCGGCGGTGTGGTAGTAAGGATGTTCCGCCTCCCGAGCGGACGACGTGCCGGGCTCGTGGCGTGGATTTTCGTGGATCCGGAAGCGCAGGGACGCGGCATAGGCGGCGACCTGCTCGATGCCGCGCTCGAGCTATTCGAGGCGAATGGTTGCGAAGAGATTTTCGCAAATATCTCAGGGGATAACACAGATTCGAGTCGCCGATTCGCCGCCCGGGGTTTCGATGAGCTGAGCGCCGGAGCGCTGTTCGCTACGTACGGGCTCGGCGCGCTTTCGGTCATCGTTCATGCAAAGCACGTTTTCGATGTCGGCTATTGCCTCTGGCGTCGTCCGCCGCAGCGCGGGCAGAGTCGTCCGAAACTGCAGCTGTTGAGTACCGTGATACTGCATCTGCCGATTGCGGCACTGGTGGTTGCGCGCACAGCCAACCTGCAATACTTCGACCCGATCATCGCGTACCGCCTCACGGGTGTGATCGCGCTGTTCGCGGTTATGCGAACGGCGGTGACATGGAGTGCCGCGAGAATCGCCGGGCTACGTCTTCGCTATCGCATGTGGGAGAGTGGTTTCGCGCTTGCGGCCGTGGCGGCCGCGGTGTTCGGGGTGATTATGCCGATACCGGGATCGTTGTATCCCCGTGAGCGCGACTGGTCATTTCGGGCTGTTCGGCATGTGCTCGCGCTCATTTCGATCGCCGGGCTCATCTCATCGGCGGTGCTCGGTGCTGCGGCTACGCTCATCATGGAGCTCGGAGCTCCGGTCGGCGCGATTCCGTGGCTTGTGTGGGCACGGAGGGTTGCCGTGTCATTCCTTCTGGTCGATGGAGTATTGCCGGTTTTCCCGTTCGAAGCATACGCGGCGAATCGAATTCGCCGTTGGAGCACGCCGGCGTGGGTTGTGACCGCAGCCTGTTCGCTGAGCGCGGCACTGCTTATTGCCGTATAGCCCGTCACCTCGATTTCGCCGTCTCGGGAAACGGTCACGGGCGTCGACCGCGTTGAACGATACCGTCGACGGCGTTGGTACGGTCTACCCGGCGCGATCGCACGCCGGGCAGGCCGCTGTGCCTATCCGATCGCCTCCGCGCCTCGCTCGCCGCTGCGGATGCGAATGCATTCCTCGAGCGGCGTAATGAAGATTTTTCCGTCGCCGATCTCACCGGTTCTCGCGCCCCGGATTATCGCGTCGACCGTCTTGTCGACGAACTCATCGTTCACCCCGATATCGATGCGCGTCTTCTTGAGCAGGTTCACCTCGGTGACCACGCCTCGATAGCTTTCGGTGTAGCCCTTCTGTCTGCCGCACCCGAGCGCATTCGTGACCGACATGCGGAAGACCTCCGCCTTGAACAGCTCTTCCTTTACGCTCGTGAGCCTGTGCGGCTGGATATACGCCGTAATCAGTTTCATAGATATGTGCCTCCACTCCTACATGTTGCTGAAGATCTGGAAGCCGCCGTACGACTCCATACCGTGTTCGCTGATATCGAGTCCCTGCAGCTCCTCCTGCTCGGTCACCCGCAGCATTCTCACCGCTTTCAGGATCCCGAAGAGAATAAACGCGGTGATCATCGTCCAGGCGAATACCGCAACGACGCCGACTACCTGAACGAACAGTGCGCCACCCCCGAAAATACCGACGGCGAGCGTGCCCCAAGCGCCGCATACACCGTGAACGCTGATCGCGCCGACCGGATCGTCGACATGGAATTTCTTGTCGAGAACCTCGACGCTCAGTACGACAAGGAGTCCCGCGATTATTCCCACGACAATCGACCAGCCCGGAGCGATGACGTCCGGGCCGGCGGTAATCCCTACGAGGCCGGCAAGCACGCCGTTGAGCGACATGGAGACATCCGGCTTGCCGAACAGCACCCAGCTCAGTGTCATTGCGCCGACCGCTCCACCCGCTGCCGCAAGGGCGGTTGTCACGAACACGACCGCTATGTCGCTATCGACACCGCTGAGCGTGCTGCCGCCGTTGAAACCGAACCAGCCGAACCAGAGCACGAATACCCCCAATGCGGCCAACGGTATGTTATGACCGGGTAATGCCTTGACGGTGGTTCTGCCGTTCGATTTCACGTATTTGCCTTTCCTCGCCCCGAGAACGATGGCGCCGGCGAGGGCGGCCCAACCGCCAGTCGAATGGACAATCGTCGACCCGGCGAAGTCGGTAAAGCCGAGCTGATCCAGCCATCCCCCGCCCCATGTCCAGTGGCCGACCACAGGGTAAATAAGTGCGGTAATGACGATCGAGTAGACGAGATAACCGCGAAACTGTGTGCGCTCAGCCATTGCACCGCTCACGATCGTGGCTGCTGTGGCTGCGAACACCGCCTGGAACATCCAGTCGATATAAACCTCATGCATCGCGTCGACACCGGGATACGCCAGGAAGAAGCCGTCGGAGCCGAAGAAACCTCCGATCGACGCTCCGTACATAATGCCCCAACCGATGCAGAAGTACATAATCAGCCCGGCCGCGGCGTCCATCAAGTTCTTCATGATGATATTACCGGCGTTCTTGGCTCTGGTCAGGCCGGTTTCCACCATGGCGAATCCCGCCTGCATGAACAGCACCAGCGCGGCACCGAGCGCGAGCCAGATTATGTCGAGCGAATCACGGAACAGCTCCACCGTGGTCTGGTCGAGGGCAACTTCCGCACTGAACTGCGCGAAGGCGGCTCCACCGCCGAACACGAGTCCAACCACCATAAACAGCGCGAATGCGCGTTTATTCATAGAATCGTCCTCCTCGTGAGTTATTGGCCATAACAGAGCACGAACCATGCCAACATAGTGTCAACTCGAACCGATGACTTCTGATCGAAGAGATCCAATCGATGTATTTCTCGCTGCTGTAACGGATTCGTGCCGCTCAATTCATTCCCGGAGGCGGAGAGGATCCGGCGAGCCCGGGTCGGACCGAGTCACCGAAATCAAATAGAGGCGCTACATGTATGTAGGAGATATGAACAAAAAACACTAAAATGTAGGACAAAATACACAATATAACTTATGCGTAGTACTGCGCCGGCAGTCATTGAGGACGTTCCCGCTCGGGAACGCCCCATGAACCGGGTAGGGCGCGGTTACCGGAAATTCCGGGGGTCGATATCGTGTTTTTGCACGCGAAGGCCCATGATGCGTTCGGTGATCCCGAGCAGTCGGGCGGCGCGCGCCATATTGCCACGGGTGCTCTTGAGTGCGTCGAGAATCAGGTCACGTTCGAGGTTCTTGAGCGCTTCATTGAGCGAGCTGTGTAGCGAAGTATCGGTGCTCTCGGCGCTCTGCAACGACGGTGGGAGGTGGTGACTGTGGATAACCTCGTCCGTGCTGAGCAGGACGGCGCGCTCAATACAGTTCTCGAGCTCGCGAACGTTCCCGGGCCAGTGGTAGTTGGTCAGCAGATCGATCGCCGGGGTGGAGATACGCCGGATTGTGACATGGTTCTCCTGCGAGTACTTCTCCACGAAGTGGTCGGCGAGTAGCAGGATGTCGCTCTTGCGTTCCCGCAGAGGCGGTACATGAATCGGAAAAACGTCGAGCCGGTAGTAGAGATCCTCGCGGAAGGAGCCGGCCTCGATAAGCTTCTCGAGGTCCTTGTTCGTGGCGGCTATTATGCGGACATTCGTGCGTATCGTCTGATTGCCGCCGACTCGCTCGAACTCTTTTTCCTGGAGTACCCGAAGAAGCTTTACCTGGGTTGCAGGCGATAGATCTCCGATCTCGTCGAGGAAGATCGTGCCGCCGCTTGCCACCTCGAAGCGCCCCTTGCGCGAGGAGATCGCGCCGGTAAAAGCGCCCTTCTCATGTCCGAACAACTCGCTCTCAATAACGGTTTCCGGAAGTGCGGCGCAATTCACCTTCACGAACGGCCTGTGCGCCCGCTTGCTGTTGAAGTGAATCGCATGGGCGACGAGCTCTTTCCCGGTGCCGCTTTCGCCGCGAATGAGTACGGTTGCTTCGCTCCTGGAAACCTGCGCGATCATATCGAAGACTGCCTGCATGCTGCTCGAATTGCCGACGATATTCGCCGGGCGGAAACGTTCCTCGAGCTCCTGCTGTAAGCGCGAGTTCTCCGCCATGAGGCGGCGGCGTTCTTCCATCGCGCTTTGACGTGTCTTGACCGCCTGCGCGATCATCGAGCAGATAATGCTCAACAGCCGCACGTCATCCTGAAGTGCCTCCTGATCGGCCCTCGTACGGTCGAGGCTGAATGCCCCGAGCGTTTCGCTGCCGATCCGGATCGGAACGCAGATGAAACTGACGTCCTCCGCCTCGGAGCCGCGGCGGGCGCCGGTGCGGTCGAGAAAGGCGGGGTTGGCCCGCACGGAGGGAATGACCATAGGCTCACCGGTTTCGACGACTTTTCCGGTTATCCCTTCTCCGAGCTGGTACATTCCGCGTTGTCGCTGTTCCTCCGTGATCCCGTACGCGGCCTCGGTTATGATTTCGCCGGTATCGCGGTCCAGCAGCGTAATCGCGCCGCGGACCATCTGCAGGCCGTCGGCGACCGCATTCAGCACCGGCTGAATTGTGTCCTTTACGTCGAGACTTCGAACGAGAATCTGGCTTATACTGAATAAGAGTTCGAGTTCGGATACTCGATCACGGCGTTCGACCTCGGTCTGTGAAGCCACTTCCCCGTTCATGTTGGGTCTATCCTTTTCGTAGGCTGTTATTGTGAATCTTACATTCTTGTAGTCCAATGCACAAGCACTTGCCGCACGAATACCGTATTTCCGAGTGAGCCGGCTTATTCTCCGGTGATTACCCCTTCGAATATCAGCAGCTCGTCGCTGTCGAGGCTTACGTGCAGATTGTTCTCCAGTGTGGAAAATGCGTTCGGGACGTCACCGAGATAGACGAGTGACGGGTTGGCGTCGTGTATCTTCTCGTGGGACACCGAGCTCGGCTCTTCGGAGACTACACCGGCGAGACCGTGCACAAGCGGGAGATACTCGGCGATGAACTCGCGAACGAGCACGATTTCGGAGCCGTCCAGGCGTAATCGTCGGCGGGCGCTTTCCGCATCATCACACTTCGTAATCTTTCCGCTCGTCGATCCTCCGAATCCGACCCGCCCCCGATTCAGAATATTGCCGAGAAAGTGCACTTTGACGGTGTTCATCATAATCGGCGAGTTCACCGGTATTCCCGCGGCCGTTACCACACGATCGAGGCGGTTCACGTAGCCGGCGGCGAGGCTCAATCGGAGCGCGTTCTGGATCATCGCGTCGGAGTCCTCTACGACTTCGGTTCGAATCGGAACGATTCCCCAGTGCATGAGCATCTGCCGCTGAACCGCATCATTCGTGGTAACAGCGATAATGGTCGCCGGTGGACGGAACTGAGCGAGCAGCCTCGGGCTGTTGCCTCGCATAGTCGGTGCGATGATCGCCGTCGCGCCGACATCTTCGGCGAGGACGTATGCCGATTTCGCCACCGCATGTCCCATGTCGTGGGTGATCTCCCGATACGAGTGGTAGTACTCGCGGCAGTGCTCCAGATACTCCGGCGAAGACTCTACCGCTCGAGCAATGCGGTCGAGCATTTGCACGGAGCGAAACGGGTGTTTCCCGCCGGCAGTCTCTCCGGAGAGCATGACGCAGTCTGTGCCGTCGAATATCGCGTTCGCCACATCGGTAAGCTCAGCCCGTGTCGGATTCGGGTTATGGATCATCGAATCGAGCATCTGCGTTGCTGTGATCACCGGCTTGTTCTGCCGATTGCACTTATGGATGATTCGCTTCTGTGCGAGCGGAATCTGTTCGGTCGACAGCTGAACGCCGAGATCACCGCGGGCGACCATGACTCCGTCCGC
>SLIN01000359.1 GCA_007135605.1 Spirochaetales bacterium
CGCTGCTCGCCGTGCTGCTGTGTGTTGCAACAGCGGCCGCCGGGCGCGGAGTGCTGGTCGAAGGTCCGGTCGAACGCACCGGAATCGAGCTGTTTCCCGACCGGCTCGCTACGTTCTACGAAGGTGAGTACGCGTTCGACAGTGTGGTCGTTACGGTAGCATATACGCAGCACGATGTGCCGTTTCCGGATCCGGTCGCTTCGCAAATGTGCGACGGCGAGCAGCTCCTGACCGTAGACGACTCCGAATATGCGGTAAGGGTGCTTTCGATCGGTGAGGAGCTGATCTTCTTTCGGTGGGATGCCGATAGAGAGTTCGAGGTGTGCGAGTACATCGGCGAGTTCGCCGAGCGCTACCGCTTCTTCCTCGCTTCGTTCGGCGACGACCCGTACACCCGGTTGCCGGCGGTGCTGGAAGCGGACGGAGTGACGGAGTAACCGCTTGTCGGGCTTCACTTCTGCGCTCATGTCCGACTAACTCCTGCCGCCCTTCCATGTGGCGGTCGTCTTCTTGGAGTTCGTCTTCCGCCCGCGCTCTCGAACGGTATCGATCTACGACATCCGGTCGAGAAAGCGCCGGGAGAGTACGAGCGGCCATTCGGGCAGACCGGACTCGGCATTCTCGTAGCGCTCGGTCACGCGCTCGAAATACGGGCGCGCTTTATCTTTGCGGCCCTGGCGGTAGTGGGTGAATCCGATTTCGTACAGCGCAATCGTGGAGATTTCAGGACTGTCCCCGAAACGGTCGAGCACTGCCTCGTAGTAGGCGAGTGCGGCGCCGAAGTTATCGTTGTCTACCGCTTCCTGTGCCCTCTGGAATAGCTGCGGGGGAGTCTTGTCTTCCGGGATTTCGCTCGGGACGGTCTGGCACGCCCCGAAGATTGCCACCGCCGCCGCGGCGAGAACAATTCGGAGTACTCCGCCGAAAAGCAGTTGATGTTGACGCTTCATGATCACCGATATCGGTAGCACGGCCGCTACCGGCGCGTCAATTGAGCGGCGGTCAACATTGAGCGGCCGGCGCCGGCGCTGCCCCCGTGGCGCGGTGGCTCGGAACCTGGAACGGCCGGCGCCGGCGCTGCCGTATGTCCCGCAGCCGGCTTCCGCAGCGGCGGCTCCACCCGCTCACGACCAGCGAACGAGGGCGGGCAGACGGTTGTGGGCGAGATCGGGGTGTTTCGGCACTACGCGCACAGCGTATCCTTGGCGCCCGGCGCGCGAGCAGGTAATCCGCGCCTGGAACTCCATGACCGCCGGCGGGTTGTCGCCGGTAGCGCTGCCCCCTCGCTTGCCCGCGCGTTCGCCGGCGGCAGCTGCGCCGTGCGCCTCCGTGCCGTTGCATTTCATCGGAACGGTTTCGGGGGCCTGCAGCCCGCCGGTGTTCGATATCGTACCGTGAGCGAGCTCCACGTTCACGTCGTCGGTCGTCAGCGATCCGAGCGTAACCCGTGCGTGAACGGTGAGCTTGTCTCCTACGCGAAGCGAACGCCCGTTTTCGGCCTTGACGTTCTCGATGGCGATCGAGTGCCACTCCCGGCGTACGCGGTTGAGATACTCGGTAAGTCGCTTTGCTTTCTCATACCGGTTGCGAGCGAACGAACGGTAATTCGAGAGCGCGGGCAGATAGAAATTCTCCGCGTACTCCGTGATCATCCGGTGGCAGCTGAACTCCTTGCCCACTCCGCGCATCGATTCCTTCATCTTGCGAATCCACTCCCGCGGCAGCCCGTCGGGCCCGCGGCCGTAGAACATCGGAACGATCTCGCGCTCGAGCAGGTCGTAGAGCAGCGTGCTCTCGATCTCGTCCTGCATCTCCTCATCGTCGTATTCCTCGCCGCTTCCGATCGCCCAGCCGCGATCGGGGGTGTACCCTTCGGCCCACCAGCCGTCGAGGATAGAGCAGTTCAGGACACCGTTGAGCGCCGCCTTCATCCCGCTCGTTCCGCTGGCTTCCATTGGGCGGCGCGGTGTGTTGAGCCAGACATCGCCGCCGGAGACGAGATGCTTCGCGCTGTTCAGATCGTAGTTCTCCAGGAAGACGAGGCGGTTTCGAACCTCCGGCTGCATCGCGAAATGCACGATCTCCTTAATCAGGTTCTTCCCGCCGACATCGTGCGGGTGCGCCTTCCCGGCGAAGATTATCTGCACCGGCATATCGGGGTTGGTCAGCAGTCGTTTCAGACGCTCCGGCTTTCGAAAGAGCAGTGTGGCGCGCTTGTAGGTGGCAAATCTTCGTGCGAAGCAGATCGTGAGGATGTCGGGTTGGAGCACCTCGTCGGCGTACGCGAGCTGACTGCTTGAGACGCCGCGATTGTGCAGTTGTTGTCGCAGACGCTTACGTGCGAACGCGACGAGCCGGTCCTTTCGCCGCTCGTGTGTACGCCACAGCTCCTCGTCGGAGATGCGATCGATGCGGTCCCACAGATCGAGGTTCTCCGGTTCGTCGTAGAAGCGAGGTCCGAAGTATCGATCGAGCAGCTCCTGCAACTCGGGGCTCAAAAAGGTGCGTGAGTGCACTCCGTTCGTAATGCTGCCGATCGGAACCCCGTCGGTGTTGAGCCCGGGCCAGATCGTCTTCCACATGTCGCGGCTGATCGCTCCGTGCAGCTCGCTGACTCCGTTGCTGTAGGCGGAGAGCTTCAGCGCGAGCACGGTCATACAGAACGGTTCCTGCGTGTCGTTCGGATTCTCTCGGCCGAGCTCGAGGAACTCCTCCCACGTAAAACCGGTTCCCGCCGTTATGCTGGTGAAGTACTTCTCTATCAGGTCGATGCCGAACCGCTCGTTGCCGGCCGGCACGGGTGTGTGCGTTGTGAATACATTCGTCGGCCAGAGCGCCTGGATCGCCTCCTGGCGGCCGAGCCCTTCGCCGGCGACAAGCTCGCGGATACGCTCGATTCCGAGAAACGCCGAGTGCCCTTCGTTCATATGCGCGACCGCCGGGTTAATCCCGAGCGCGCGCAGTGCCCGAATCCCGCCGATACCGAGCAGGATCTCCTGGCGTATGCGGTTCTCCTTATCACCGCCGTAGAGCGTGGCGGTAATGCTTTTCAGCTCCTCCGTGTTTTCGTCCAGATTGGTGTCGAGAAGATAGAGGCTGATGCGGCCGATGCGGACTTCCCACACGTGCACGGCGACGGCCTCCCCGGCGATGTCGACGGTAATGCGCACCGGTTCGCCGTCCTTGTGCTCGCATCGGTGTACCGGCATGTTGTACCAGTCGTTCTCCGGATAGCTTTCCTGCTGGTAGCCGTCGGGATTCAGGTACTGTTTGAAGTAGCCCTGCCGGTAGAGCAGCCCGACGCCGACCAGCGGAAGCCCGAGGTCGCTCGCGGTTTTCATGTGGTCGCCGGAGAGCACGCCGAGACCGCCGGAATATATGGGCAGACTGATGTCCAGGCCGTATTCCATGCTGAAGTACGCTATGGTGTCGCTTCGCGACCCGCGGTACCATGTTTCGCCCTTCCTGTATGCCTGCAGTCGCTCGCTCACTCGGTTGACCGCGGAGACATACGAGTCGTCGGCGGCGAGCTCTTCGAGCCGCTCCTGGCTGACCATACCGAGTGTCCGCACGGGATTCTGCTCGCTGCGCCTCCAGGCGTCGTAGTCAAGACGCGTGAAGAGCATAACCGCGTCGTAGTTCCAACTCATCCAGATGTTATGCGCGATCTCTTCCAGCGCCTTAAGCGGAGTCGGCAGCTTCGGGCTGACGGTAAACGGCTGAATCTTCATACTGCGACGAACCTTAGCGAGCGCCGGTGAGGCGTGTCAACGAACGCCGTTGTTCGAGCAGACGTCGAACTCGGCCTCCGGGTGCTCGTCGACGATCGTGATCGGCCGAACGGATCCACTGACCGCATCCAGCTCCTCGATACGTTTGAGCGGCTCGGCAAGTATGCCTTCTTCGGTGCGGTGGAGCGTAATGACGATCGGTACGACGCTATTCACGGCATCTTCGGGTGCCTCGGTCTGGAGTACACTCGCGATGCTGATCTCGTATTCGGCGAACACCGCGGCGATACGTGCGAGAGTACCCGGAGTGTCGCGCACGTCGAGGCGAAGGTAGTAGCGGTTTCGAAGCCGGTCGGGTGACAGGAGGTGGAGAGCGTCGCCGGTCGCGGGTGCGCCGAGCGACTCGCGCCCGGCGAATACGATGGGATAGGTTCCGCGCGCGACCGAGACGATATCGGAGATGACCGCACCGGCGGTCGGCGCTCCGCCCGCACCGCGGCCGTAGTACATCGTGTGGCCGGTGACGTCACCGTAGATGCTCACCGCGTTGAACGGGCCGGATACCCAGGCGAGCGGGTGCTCGCGAGAAATGAAGGCCGGGCGTACGACGAGACTTACGCCGCCACGCTGGCGGCGCGCGATCGCGAGAAGCTTCACCACGTAGCCGAGGCGGGACGCGTAGGTGACATCGACGGTGTCCAGGGTGTCGATGCCCTGGATGTGAACATCATCCGTCCTGATCTGAATTCCGAACGCCAGCGAAGCAAGGATGGCCAGCTTGTGCGCGCTGTCGGTGCCGTCGACATCGAGGGTCGGGTCGGCTTCCGCGTACCCTTCCGCCTGCGCCTCGGCGAGCGCATCGCGATACGCGATTCCGGCGTCCACCATGCGGGTGAGGATGTAGTTGCTCGTCCCGTTGACAATGCCGTAGATTGCCTCGATTTCGTTGGCCACCAGTCCGTCGTAGAGCGCACGTACGACCGGAATTCCGCCTGCGCAACTCGCCTCGAAGGAGATGCTGACCGACCGCTCGCGCGCGCGGTCATAGAGCTGCGGGCCGACTTCGGCGAGCAGCGCCTTGTTGGCGGTAACCACGTGCTTGCCCGCATCGATTGCCTGCTCGACGATCTCGCGCGCGGCTTGCACGCCGCCGACTGTCTCTACGACGACGGTTACGCTCGGGTCTTCGAGAACGGCGCGAAGCTCCGTTGTGCACAGCGATCCGGGAATACCCAATTCATCGGCGTGCGAGAACGTTCGGTCGACCACCGCTCTCAGTTCGAGCCGGCAGCCGCAACGACGTGAGAGGATATCCGCGTTTTTTAACAGCAGAGCACCGGTCGCCCCGCCGACGGTGCCGCAGCCGACAACCGCCACCCCGTGTCGAGTATTCTCCATATGCCCGCGATGCTATCGAGCCGGTGCCGGGCCGGTCAAGTTCAGAATGGTGGAAGTCGAAACGCCGGCCGGCTCGACGCCGTTGATGAGTACCGGTGGGCGTTCGCCCGGTGGGCAATCTTCACAAGGCGGGCGGCCGCCGTTCGCTCTACGGCGCGGGTGCTCGATCCGGCGAGCGGTAAGACGAGCCCGGAGTCCGACCGCGAAACTCCCGAGGCACCGGAGTCATAGAAGTTCGGCCTCACTCGGCTTGGGGCGATTCGTCTGGAGCCTCGCGAGGTATTCTTCCTCTTCGTGCTCAACCTCATCGCGGGAGCGGTCGGCGAGGCGTTTCAGCATCACCTTTGTGCTCGTTGGAAAGAAAAGAATTTTGCGCGCATGTGTTCCGCCGGTGTCCGATGAGTCGACCGGAATCCCCTCCGTTTCGAGAAATCGAAGCGCAAACTCGATATTGCTCCGGGGGATGGACATCGCCGCGTCTCCGGGATTCGCGCGCAACACACTGCCGCCGCCGAACACCTTGGCGTGCAGCGCCGGTCGGGCGGCGCCGGACTTCATGAGCGCGTTGATCAGCAGCTCCATTGCGTACATGCCGTACTTTCCGCTGCCGGAAATGAAGAACTGCTGCCGGTCGAGGCTGCCGGGCAGCATGAAGTGGTTCAGGCCGCCTATCCCGCGTGTCCGGTCGAATAGAGCCACGGCGACACAACTGCCGAGCACCGTCGCGATGATTTCATCGTCCCCGGAAACATAGTATTCACCGGGGTGGATGCTCACCATTTCTCTGTTGAACTTCCGGTTAAATTGTCGATACACCGTGTGTGCCTCAGAACAGGGTGACCTCGCCGGATTCGGCGCCGCGTTCGACTTCGAAACCGCCGATTCCACCGGCTGTCGCCTTGTGGGTGAAGATGGTAAAGCGCTCGATGATTTCCTTCAATCGCTCGCTCTCAATGTTCCAATGGTCGTACCCGCGTTCCGAGAGAAGGCGCCGTTTCTCTTCGGCTGCCTGTGCCCGGACCTCGTCGAGTCGCTCTTTGACCCCGCCGATTGTATCGACGAGCCGTTCGAGTGAATCGTGATGCCCCTTCGCCTCTTCGAACAGAGTGAGGAATCGCGCGGTGAACGCCGAATGGCCCGCCGCGGCATCGTTGAGCGTCGACCGTGCCGCACTGAGCTCCTCGTACCGGTCGTTGATTCTGCGGGAGAAGCGGCGAACGAAGTCGGCCTCCTCTTCGAACACCGTGCGCGCGTTGGCGAGCGTTTTCGCGCTGCGATCCATGAACTCCGTAGTGTCCTCGAGGCTTGCTCCAACATCGGAAGCGATCCGTCCCGTGAGCTCGGTCATCTCCTCGACCGTACCGCTCATCTCCTGCAGAACCTTCTGTTTCGACACCTCGATACGCGAGTGTACATCGACGCTGCGAAACCGGTTAACCAGCACCGAGAACTTGCGCAAATCGTTGTTGAGCCGGTTAACCTGGCGCATGAGATCGTCCGACCGATCAGAAATGCGCTGTTTCTGGCGAAGCGAGTCACGAAGATCTCGCTGGAGCTTCGCGAGTACGTCCGACGAACGCTCGTAGAGCTCATCAATCGACGAAACGTCTTGCTGTCGCCCGTCGACGTAGGCATCCACGAAACTCCGCGCCTCCTTTTGCACCGCTTCGATGATCGTGGAAGCACGTTGTGATTGCTCGCGAAACAGATCGACGCTCGACCGGATGCGAGCGGCGACGTCGTCGAGTATCTCGTGGCAGAGAGCGGGCATCTGCTCGAAAAAGGTGAGCTCATCGAGCGCTTCCTCGGTGGTCGACGTGCTCGATACGTGATTGAGCTCGGTCAACGAGATAATAACATGGTCTACCGACTGTTTCACGAGATCGTGAAGCTGCACCTCCTCCATGATCTTCTGCAGCGGTTGTTTCACGTCCAGCGAACGCTCGTTCATCCGTTCGAGTACCTCCCCGATTCTCTCGAGTCCGGCCCTGAACGCCTCGAAGCTTTCCTCGAGCCGGTCGGCGGCATTCGAGAACAGATCGCGCTGATGCGCAGCGACACTTCCCGTCTGCCCTCGGAACTCATGAAATACCGTCTGTAGATGGCGACCGCGCTGCTCGATATGGTCGGTCATCTCGATCGTCGAGCCGGCCAGGCGCTTGAGCTCGTCGGTAATGAAGGAGAACGCCCGTCCGGCACTCCCCGCCTTCAGCGCTACGGTCATCGCATTCAAGGAGATCAACTCCATCTCCTCCGAGTCTTCCTTGATCGCGTTCACGTGTTCGCCGAAGCTCTCCAGACGCCCGAGCGAGCGGTCGAGCTCTTCGAAGAGCCGATCGTTCTGAACGCGCATCTCCTCGAAGCGTTCTCGTCCTTCGGAGACGATTTCGCGGGTCGCGGCGATCGCGTTGCCGAGCTCGTCGTCGGCCCGCGTTTCGCTCTTCTGGTGCAGTCGAGCCGTCAGCTCGCGATTCCGTTCGACGCTTGCGTCCATCTCGCGAAGAAGCGCGGGAAACGCGTTGCCGAGGTGCAGATATATCTCCTCGGAGGTCCGGATGAGATCTTGAAGGGCGGAGACGATCTCGTTGCGAAACTCGACACTGAAGGTAGCCATGTGTAATTCACCGAAAGTATAGAAGCCGGCGTCCGTTTGGGCAAACGTCGGCAAGCTTCCGGGTGGAGCGAAAAAAAGGCCGGAACCCGCTCGAGGCGCGATCCGGCCGGTTTACTGCAAAGTGCGTGTGGCGACTCAGGCAGTCGGTGCGCCGGGAGCGCCGGCCGCCGTAGCGGGGATCTCCGCCGGGTCGGCGCGAACCGAGAGCTCGGTATCCAGATCGAAGAGAGTTACCCGTTCAAAGTCCGGAACGAGTCGCACCTCGTCGCCGACCTGCAGCCGCAGGCTCGGCTCCACGCGGGTTATGATCGAGTGGCTGCCGGTATTCACATAGATGTGAGTTTCGGCACCGAGCGGCTCGACAACCTCGACGGTCGCCGGAACACAGGTGTCGTCCTTCGCCTTCGGATCGTATTTCAGATCCTCCGGACGGACACCGAACACCATTTCCTTGCCGACATACGGCTTGGAGAGCTCGGCGAGTCGTGTATCGATCTGGACGCGGAAGTTATCCTCGACCGCGTAGACCTTTCCGCCTTCCTCGACGATTTTTACGCTCATGAAGTTCATGGGCGGAGATCCGATGAAGCCGGCTACAAAGCGGTTCACCGGATGGTTGTAGAGCTGCAGCGGGTCACCGATCTGCTGGATGAGCCCGTCCTTCATGACGACGATCTTGTCGCCCATCGTCATGGCTTCGACCTGGTCGTGGGTAACGTATACCATGGTCGCCTGAAGCCGGTTGTGCAGACTCGAGATTTCCGCTCTCATCTGAACCCTGAGCTTTGCATCGAGATTCGACAGTGGCTCGTCGAAGAGGAAGACCTTCGGCTTTCGCACGATGGCACGACCGACGGCTACGCGCTGGCGCTGGCCACCGCTGAGCGCCTTCGGCTTGCGGTCGAGCAGCTGCTCGATATCGAGAATACGTGCGGCCTCGTCTACGCGATTCTTGATCTCGTCCTTCGAGAACTTGCGGATCTTGAGACCGAACGCCATATTGTCGTACACGCTCATATGCGGGTAGAGCGCGTAGTTCTGGAACACCATTGCGATATCGCGGTCTTTCGGCGGTATATCGTTGACCATTTTGCCGTCGATAAAGAGCTCACCGGTGGTGATATCCTCGAGCCCCGCGATCATTCGCAAGGTTGTCGTCTTTCCGCAGCCGGATGGGCCGACGAGAACGACGAACTCCTTGTCTGACACGGTAATGTTGGCGTCTTTCACCGCTTGTACATTACCTTCGTAGATCTTGTTGATGTTCTTCAACTCAACAGTTGCCATGAAACCCTCCATTGACCTCCTATCGTCCGATAGTGGTCTGTCATTCTATACAGAAGCAGGGTAAAGCGGTTAGGTCGAGGTGTCAACGAAAAATACACTGTCGACATTCTATAGTTCCTGCTGCCGAATCCACCCTTCGAGCCGGTTTCGGAGCGCTAGTTGCTCCTCTCCCCGTAGGGCGTTCGCCAGCCACGGGGCGATAACCTCGCTGCTCATTCCCGGCCATAACGGATGCTCGATATCGGGGCGACGCAGCTCGGCGTTGACCGGTACCCGCCCGGTCATTTCCGGATGCGTCTCCGAGAGTACTCGCTCGTTCACCGTGTGCAACGCGCTGAAGCCTCCGGCGAATCCGAATTGCGGCTCATGCGCTCTCGCATTTGCCGAGATCAGCCGTGATTGCACCGCTTCTTCGGTCAGCCACCGCAGCAGCTGCCGGGCCCCGCTCCGGTTTTCCGCCGACCTCGGAACGCCGGCATACAGCACGCGGTCGCCTACGGGCAGGACGCCGTCGCGCGAGAGCCAACGCACGTCCAGGCCGGTTCGTTCGGCATCGGGCAGAGAGTAGTAAGATGCGGCGGTCGTGTACCAGAACCCGGCGATTCCGTTCTGAACGGCGCGGTTACCCGGTGCGACGAGGTAGCGCCGCTGGAAGTCGAGCTCGGTCTGCGCGCCCGCGTTCTCGCCTTCGCTCCATGTCCCGAGGAAATCGAGCATCTCCTGGAGCCCGTCTCGCGACCAGAGCGGCATCTCATCGGGACCGCTTCGGAAGCGCACCCCGAACATATCGATTGCGGCGCGGAGGAAATCGTCCTGCCACAGCGGCGAGTAGCCGAGCCGCTCCGCGCGGCCGTCGGCAATGGCGTTGAACGCTGCTGCAGCCTCGCGTAGCTCGATCAGATCGATGGTGCGACGGTCATCCTGTGGCGGATCCCACGCTTCGGCGAACATGACCGCCGGCACATCGAACGAAAGCGGCAACAGGTATTGGTTGCCCTCGATACGTCCGCCTTCCAGCAGGCTCCGGTAGTAGCGGCCACCGGTATCACCAATGAGCCCTTCCACCGTCTCGAATATCGACCGTGCCGCAGGTTTCACGAGGTGCCGGTCGATAATCAGATCCGGTGGACTCTCGGCCCCGGACAACTCCCGATATCCGGACCCGCGTTCGATCGCGCGGACCTCCACCGGAGCACCCTCCCGGTCGGCGTTATATCTGCTGATGTAGTCGGCGATCGCCGGCTCGGAGGTCCAGATACGCACCGGTTCGCTCCGGTTTCCGGCGCAGGCTCCGAGCACCAACGCACCGACGGCGATCATCCGGGTGATACGCAGCATTCTCACGCTTCCGCGAGCCCCCTCGCGGTGTCGAATATCTCGCCGAACAGCGGCTCGATCTCGTCCCGATCCACGCTCGCAAACGCCACGCGCAGGTAGCGATTCTGGATGGAGATCGTGCCGATTCCGCGGTCGAGGAGCGCGAGCCGCAGCTGCTCGGCATCGAGCTTCCGACAGTCGAAACTGACGAAATACCCGGCGTTGCACGGCAGCGCTCTCAGCGGTGTGTCAGCCGGCATGGACGCGATCGCCTGCTGCATCGCCCGGAATCGGGCGAGCATCTCCTCTCTCTGGACTTCCTTCTGTCGCCGGTATTCCGGGTGCTCGAGCAGCCTGATGAGCAGGCTCTGTCCGAGCGTGTTCGAGTTCGACACCGATGCACGGAGGCTGCCGGTGAGCTTCTTCTCGAACGCCTCGTAATGCCTCGGCTCGAGTCCGCGTGCTGCGATCGTTATGAAGCCGATGCGCATTCCCCACAGATAGTCTTCCTTTGTAGCTCCGTCCACTTTCGCGACGAGTATGCGCTCGTGCGCTCCGGCGAGTCGGGCGAACAGCGACTCGGTGAACGTATCCTCCGCGTAGAAGAGGCCGAAATACGCATCGTCGCAGATCACGAGCAGGTCGGTGCCCGCCTCCGCTTCAGCGCGCAACGCCTCGACCAAGCGGTCTGCATCGCTTCTCGTCGGTGCATATCCGGCCGGGTTGTTCGGGAAGTTAACCAACAGCACGATCTTGCCGTGTTCGCGATGGCGTTCGAGCATCTCCGCCAGTCCCGCGACGTTGAACTCGCCGCCGGCGGTGAAGAACTCAAACGTTGTCAGACGCGCCTCGTTGCGCCCCTCGAGGATGAGCCGATAGTTTCCCCAGAAAAGGTCTGGCATGACTACCGAGTCGCCGGGATCGACGAATAGCTCAGCGAGCTGGAAGAGGCCGTTGGTCAGACCGGCGGTTACCACCGGCCGGGAGTGGGATGTGTCGCCGAGTGATGGATTTTTTGCAGCGATCTCGGTCGCCCAGAGATCGCGGAGTTTCGGGTTCCCGGGTGTCGGCGAGTAGGCAACGGCTTCGCTCGGCGTGAAATGCGGCAGCAGCTCGCGGACGGCGGGCAGCATTACCGGCTCCCCGCCGGAGTACGCCATACCGACGGTTGCGTTGTAGCGGTCGGCGCGCTGCTTCGCCTCGGCCGACTGCGCCACGATTCCCTTCGGGAAATACGCGCGCAGGCCGTATCCGCTGAGCAACCGCGCGATTACCGTGCCTTCGAGCTGTGCATTGAGCTCGCGTGCTAACTGGTTCATGGTGAATGCACCATATCACGGCTGAAGAGTCTTTTTACAGGTATTTGACCGCGTTATACGCTTCCAATACTCTGTATATAGCGAAGCGATGGCACAGCAAACTACGGCCGGTGGACGTGCGAAAGATGAGACCGGGTCCACGACGCTACTCGAACGATTCTTCTCATCTCTGTTCGGCGGTAACGACACAGAACGCCAGAAACGGCGTCAGCTGAAGATTATCGCAAAACGGTTGAGCCGGAGTCGGTACAAGTACTATAAGCCGCGGTCAGAGCTGGCTTTACCCGGGCTCGCGAGGTTCTTCCTCGACATTTACAAGGTTATCGGGCCGGCTCAGAAGCTCCTGCACAACGCTCGGGAGAGCAAAGCGTTGCAGCAGATCGTAATCGAGCACTTTTTCACCGACGAGCAGCGCGCCATGCGAGAGAATCTGTACGAGGAGTCGCTTCGGGAGCTCGCCGAGAGCAAAGAGCCGAAGGAGCTCGCCGCCACCGCGAAGGCACAGCTGCAACAGTTCTACGCGAGTTTCGAGACGGCAACGATTCGTCGGATAAACGAGGCGTCGCAGCTGATGCAGCGCATGTTCGATCTCGTCTCTTTCGATTACTTCTTTGTGCTGCGCAAGTTCGACGGAAGCTTTCCTGAGGATGGGTTCAACGCGAGTCCGAAGTTCGACGCGATCAACGCCACATACGTTTGTGACGATCTCAAGGATTTCCTCGAGGTGCTCCAACCGCTGCCGAAAACGGGCGACTGGGACGCGGTTCTGGAGATACTGAAGGAGTATCGCAGTGTCGATGTGGTCAATCACAGCGCCTGGAAGAAGTTACTCGGAACCCTCGATTCGGTACGCCGCAGCGATGTTCTCGCGGATGTCGTGCGCCATGCCGAGAAGGACCCCTGGTTCGAGCCGGCCGAGCGAGGTATTCACGCCGGCGGTATCGAGCCGTACCTCGAGAAGGTGAAGCACGAGACCGAATCGGTGATTCAGGCGATTATCCTCGAGCGCCGCAAACAACGGCTCGACAAGCTGTGCATGCAGGTCTTCGGAACGACCGCCATCAGCCGATCGAAAAACTACACCCAGAAGGCGAGTGAGATGATCTCCGCCCGGGCGCAGACCTCATACCGGCATACCGACGCGATCAACTATCTGAAAGCGTTCCTCATCGATTACTTCAAGAAAGACATTCGGGAGTTGCAGGATATGCTCGTCGTTCGCGGGCAGTGGGCCGACAGTAACGACGAGCAGGAGCTCAGCAGCGCCTTTCACCGTCTCATGGATATCTCCTCGGAGATAATCCAGTTCGATGACAGCCTCGGAGACGAGGGAGAGCTCGGCATGAAGCTGCGCCGGTCGATCGGCCGTTCGGTGGCAAGCGATCCCGGAACTCAGAAGCTGGTGATCCAGACCGTCGATGAGATTAACGCTCGTGCCGAATCGCTGGTGAACATGTCGGCGCAGAACCTCATTCAGATCGGAAAGACGCTCAAGGGATTGATCGACGATTTTGGAAAGCGAAAGCCGGAGATCCTCCTCAACTGGCGGGAGATCGAGGGACTCTCCGAGCAGCCGATCCAGGACCGGATGGTCGCCGTGTACAAGCAGATATACTTCTTCATTCAACTGCTACAGCTGTACCAGAAGAAGAAGCCGCAGAAGGCGCGCGGGGCCGACACGCAGCAGCCGGCTGACGCGTAAAGCGCCGCACTCGCCGGTTCGCGCTTACACGTCGCCGAGAAACAGCAGGCGGGGGAAAAGCAAGACGCCGCGCCTGCCGGTTCGCGCTCACGCGCGGCGTTGTCGTGCCGGTCGTCGTCCGGACTCCTACGCGTACGCGGGCTCGCGCCGGTTGTGCGCCGACGTGCCGGCACCTTTGCCGTTCTCACCACGGCCCTCGAGCTCGAGAAGGTATGCCTTGTGCTGTGCTCCGAGCTCGACACCATGCGATCGAACACCGTACGAACCGATGCCTCCGTGGGCGGGAAGCACTCGGTGGCACGGGATGAGCAGACAAATCGGATTGCTTGCTACGGCATTTCCGACCGCGCGGGCAGCCTCGCGCCGGCCGATCTTCTGCGCAACCCTTCCGTAGGTGACAGTCTGTCCGTACGGTATCTTCAGCAAGCGCGACCAGACCGACTCCTGGAAGGATGTTCCCTCATAGCGCAGAGCGAGCGTGAATCGCTGCCGGTCGCCGCGGAAGTACTCGTCGAGTTGAAGCTCCAGTTCTCCACAGGCGTACTTGTTCTCTTCGAGCTCGTACCGTTCGTCCCACTCGCCCGGGACAAATGCAATCCGCATGACCGCCCCCCGGCGGTCGACCGCGAGATGGAGCTCTCCGATGGGCGACTGATAGGTGTGCGTATAGATCGCCTCTCTCTGCTTTCGCATAGGAATCATTATACTCACACTGACACCCATGTGAAGTGTAATTCGACAGAATATTCGCGGCACAACCATAGCGATAGCGTAGTTGTGCTTGTTGTCCATGTACGTTCCCGAGTATGCTCGGTGCCGATATGAAAACAATCGTTACAACTGCACTCGCTGTAGGCATTCTCGGGCTCGTTGCAGGCTACCTTATATTCGCTCGCGACGGAGGCGGCTACATGAATCCGATCCAGGTTTTCTTCCCCGGCAGCGATCTGTTGTCACAGATCGGCGATACCCTCTCCGGCGGTGAGCGAATCCGACGGAACGTGCTGCTCAGCGGCGCCGTCGGTGCCGTCGTCGGGGCGGCATTCCGGTTCGGACAGGGGTATCGCGGTCGCTGAATGCCCCCGCGGGCCTACGCGGACGATCCGTCGGCGCCGGACAACTGTGGGGGATCCCAGCTGCTCGACCGGCCCGGCACCGCGAAGCGGGTGAGTGCCCGCCGGAGTTTCTCCGGAACGGCAGCGTGAACGATGACTCCCGTCCCGTTCACCTCCTGGTCGTGTACCCTCGCCTCCCGATGAAGCAGAGCAACGAGATCCCATCTGTTCGCCGGAAGCTCGTATCGTTGACTGTGGAAACGGTCGGAGAAGTAGTCGGCGAGGCGTTCCCGTAGGGCGTCGATGCCTTCGCCGCTGCGGCAGGAGAGCCATACCGCATTCTCGATGCCCGCGGCGGGCATATGCGGCGAGTGCTCGAGCAGGTCGATCTTGTTGCACACGGTGATCGCCGGGCGGGCGGAGGCGCCGATCTCATCGAGTACCGACCTCGTCGTTTCCAGCTCCTCGTCCAGCTGTGAGCTCGCCGCATCCACGACGTGCAACAGGAGATCGGCGCGCACCGTCTCCTCAAGCGTCGAGTGGAACGCATCGACCAGATCGTGCGGCAGCTTGCGGATAAACCCGACCGTATCGGTAACCAGGAGCTCCATTCCGTTATCGAGGGTAAGCCGGGTGGTCTTCGGGTCCAGCGTCTCGAAGAGGCTGTCGCGTACGTTCGC
>SLIN01000048.1 GCA_007135605.1 Spirochaetales bacterium
GATCTGGAGATGAGCGCTTCGGCGGACGCGCGGGTTACCATCATCATTAAGGAGCGGCTCGAATGAAGCGCGTGCGTGCGGCGGCGATTGTTGCTCTGCTTCTCCTAACCGGAGGGATAGTGATGGCGTGCGAAGAGAGTCTCGACGGGCGCGTGAGCGTCGTGGGCAACGAGCCGTTCGCCTATCTGGCGCTGACGACCGAGGAGGGGCGTCAGGTTGCTCTGGCCGGCGAGAAGGCGGAGGAGCTCGGCGCCGAGTATCAGGGTCGATGGGTACGCGTGTACGGCTCGATCGAGCAGGAGGAGAGAGGGCCGGGGCGCCCGGCACGATTCTCGGTGGAGCGATTCGAGGCGATCGAGCCGCCGAGGTGATCGGCAGGCGCGTACGTTGATCGGGCGGCGCCCGACTCCCCATAGCGACGCGTGGAGCTGTTCTGCTATATTCGGACGGTATGACACGCTCTTCGCCTCGTTCGCGCAAATTCATCATGATCGGGCTCCTCATTGCCGCGTTCATCCTCCTCGACCCGTTCGACCTCGTACCGAGCCGCGGCGTCCGGCGCCCGGGTTCCGACCCGGATCTCGTTCGCGAGGCGGCGCACTACTTCGAGGCGAACCATCGAACCGCCGAGGACTACGTGCTCGACCGGCTCGAACGCGATGAGGTGGTCATTCTCGGCGAGATCGGCCAGATTCGCCGGCAGATCGAATTCGCCACCGGTCTGGTCGATCGAATCGCGCTCACCGGCGTGCGCACGATCGCCTTCGAGCATCTGTTAGCCGAAGATCAGACGCGGGTCGATGCGCTTCTCGACGGCGACGGAGCGTTCGATCGACGCGAGGCCGCCGACTTATTTATGCGTCGCCACGTTCTCTTCGGGTTCGAGGAGTACGTCGATTTCCTCGAGGCGGTGCACCGCTATAACGCCGACCGCCCCGCTGACTCCGAGGCGCTGCGCGTTGTCGCGCTCGCCCCGCGCTTTCACTTCGAGCATATCGAGACGCAGGACGACATCGGCGACCTCGACGTCATGCGGCGCGTGGTCGGCGATTCGGCGCCGGACGACTTCATGGCCGAGGTATTCCGGCGCGAGGTGCTCGACGCCGGAGAGCGCGCGCTCGCGGTGATCACGCTGCCGCACGCGTTCAGTGACTTCGTGCCGCCGTCGCTCGTCGAGGAGATGGAACCGCTCGGATACGAGAACCCGCGACCGTTCGGTGTGATCGCCGACGAGATGACCGACGGCACGGTTTCGACGGTACTGCTGCACGGGCCGTGGCCGGACGAGGAGCGGCAGTCGAATCTGAACTATGCGGTCGACGGACACATCGATGCGATTCTCGACGAGGTGCCCGACACGATGCGCCGCGCCGGCTTCGATCTCGGTGATAATCCGCTCGGAAATCTTCGGGTAACGGTGGGCCAGTACGCGCGGGGCGCCGATTCGCTGCGCCTTCGCGATCTCGCCGGCGGCTATGTGACGCTGGGGCCGATCACAGCCTACGCGAGCACACGACCGATACGCGATTTCTACACCGCGGAGAACATCGAGTATGCACGGATGAATTTCCCCGGACCGACCGAGGATGAGCTGACTCCCGAGCAGCTGCAGGAGTTCTTTCGCGGCCAGGTCGAGGCGTTCGACGGCTGGATCGACGAGTTCCAGTAGCATCAACGAGCGAGCGAGGATGCATCACCCGCGCCCCGCCGCGGCACCTTGATCCACGGGCGGAACGCCGGTAGTCGGTCGGCGACCGAGTTGACCGCCCCGTAATCGATCGATACATTGAGGCGATTTTGGAAGCACGAATAACCGGCGTGGGCTCGTATACTCCTGAGCGCCGCGTCACGAACGACGAGCTGGCGCAGACGCTCGATACCTCCGACGAATGGATACGATCTCACACCGGTATTCGTGCCCGGCATATCGCCGCGCCGAACGAGGCGGCGAGCGATCTCGGCGCGATCGCCTCCGCACGCGCGCTCGAGGCCTCCGGCGTCGGCCCCGGGGAAATCGATCTGATACTTCTCGCTACATCGACGCCGGACTACCAGGGACTGCCGTCGACCGCATCGGTGGTACAGGACCGGCTCGGGTGCGAAAACGCCGGAGCAATGGATCTCGTCGCCGCGTGCACCGGATTCGTCTACGGTCTGGAGACCGCGCACGCCTACACCCGTGCCGGGCTCGCCCGCCACGTGCTGGTAGTCGGCGCGGAGGTCTACAGCCGCATCGTCGACTGGAGCGACCGGTCGACCTGCATTCTCTTCGGAGACGGCGCCGGCGCGTGTGTCGTGTCCGCCGCCGAGGGCGAGGGCCGGGGAATCGTTGACTCGGTCCTGAAAAGCCGCGGCAGCGACGCGGAGAGCCTCTATCGCCCGCGTGGCGGCACCCGTAGCCCGCTGCCCGCCGGTGAGAGAGCCGATCGCGACACGTACCTGAAGATGGACGGCCGGCGCGTGTACGTCTTCGCCGTGAGTGTCCTCGTGGACATCATCCGCCGCCTGCTCGAACGGAACAACCTCTCCATCGACGAGGTGGACTACATTGTCCCCCACCAGGCGAACATGCGCATTATCGAGGCGGCGGCCAAGCGTGCCGATATTCCGCTGGAGAAGTTCTACACGAACCTGCAGGAATACGCGAACACCTCGGCGGCTTCGATTCCGATCGCGCTCGACGAGATGAACCGTGCGGAGCTGCTACACCCCGGATCGACCGTGCTTACGATCGGATTCGGCGCCGGGCTCGCGTACGGCGGAAACCTCATCCGATGGTGAGCTCACCGGCACGGTGATCGCACCACCGGCGTCGTCATCGTTACTCGGCCGCCAGTGGTGCCGCCGGCGCGGTGATCGCCCGTACGGCCGCCTCGGCGAACTCTCCCAGAGCGTGTCGGCTCTCGCCCTCCGGAGCGGGGACCTCCTCGCGCCGGACGAGCCTTCGCTCCCCGTCGATCGTCGCGTAGACCGCGATGCGCACGGCGCCCGGGGTGCCACCGGCAAGCATCTCGCCGGCGAGGTCTCGCTCCGGGCTTCCGGCGAGCGGCGCGATGGCGGCGGACGCTTCACCGCTTTCGCGACCGGTGTGACCATCCATCTCCACGACAATCTCGAGCGCCCGCTGAGCCTCGCCGTTGTTCCGCACGCGGAGTCCGGCGCGCTCGAGCGCGGCCGCGAGCCGGCCCTCGATGGCGCCCGCCCCTTCGAGCTGCAGCGCCGCCGGAAGCGGCCTCCCGCGGGCGAGCACGCCGCCGGGGTTCAGCAGGTAGAGCTCGGTCGCGATCCGGTCGTACTCACCGGGGCTCCGGCCGACCGGCAGGTCGTCGAGCAATCCGCCGAGCGCCCGCTCCCGTTCTACCGCGAACCATCGCTCATCGAATGCCGAACGGAGCGCATGAAGCTCGGCCGTGTCACCGCGCAGGAGCGCACCCTCCAGGCGGTAGGTGGCCTCCGCCTGCGGCACCTGTGCGATCTCCGCATCGCGAGCCCGTTCGAGCGCGCGCAGGGAGAGTGCCGTCGCCCCGCCCTGCGCGCGCCAGGCAAGCCACAGCCCGTCGATGCGCTGCTCGGCCTCGAGGTACCGGTCGGCGACCGAGCGGGCCTTCATGCGGTAGCGCTGCTCGTGGTACCACCACCGCACCCGGTCGTGGATCCGCTGCGCCACTCGGCGTACCCACGCGACGAGCCCGCTCCGGCCGTCGAACGCGGCGCGACGGTAACGATCGCGATACGCCCGGTAGAGCGCCTCGTGCACATCCATCGCGTGTCGCTCGGCATCGCTCCCGTACCGGTAGAGCCAGGAGACATCGTCGTCGCCGGCCACACTCTCGGCATAGGCGATCGCGCGATCGAGCATTCCGAAGCGCCGGTAGAGCTCCGACAGCGCGACCGCCGGAAGCGGGGTCTCCTCCTCGAGCGCATACGCCCGGCGCAGGTCGCGCTCGGCCGGCTCGAACTCCAGCCGCCTGCGGTACAGCTGGCCGCGGGCGATATAACCCGACGGTCGCTCGGCCGCCTCCACCGCCGCCTCGGTCGCCGCGAAGCTCTCCTCGTACCGGAGGAAGGTACGCTCGAGGAGGCTCAGGTTATAGAGCGCCACCGATTCGAGGCTCCGGC
>SLIN01000337.1 GCA_007135605.1 Spirochaetales bacterium
GCTCGCCACCGTACTCTATGCGTTGCTTGCACTACCGGGGCATCTTCGCCCGTTCGCCTTCGCCGCCGCGTGGACCGCGTACGAGTATCTGAAGAGCATCGGATATCTCGGCTACCCGTGGGGACTCGCCGGCCACACGCTCGGCGGCGTCGTGCCGCTGCTGCAGATCGCCGATATCGCCGGTGCGTACGGGGTAACCTTCCTCGTCGTGTATGCAAACGCTGCGATCGCCGAGGTGCTGCTCGGAACACGCCGGTCGGACATGCCTGTGCGACATCTCCTGTTCGCCGCGCTGCTTTTCGCAGGTGTCTACGGCTACGGCCAGGTCCGCATGCGTCAATTACCGCCTCCGGCCGACAGCATTCGCGCACTCCTCGTGCAACAGAACACCGATTCGTGGGCGCCGGGAGGCCTTGCCGAAGCGCTCGTCACTCTTCAGCACCTCTCGTCCGAGGCGCTGGAACGCCAACCGGCCGATCTGCTGATCTGGAGCGAGAGCTCGCTTACCCTGCCGTACGGCGAAGAGCGTGATGGATACTACCGTCGAACGCCGAGCGAGCAGCCGTTGACCGATTTCATAGCCGCACTGGATGTCCCCCTGCTCACCGGAAGCCCGTACCGGCCGTCCGGCGGCGCCGGCTCGCGGAACGAGAACGAGCGCGCCGCCGGCCCGGAACCGGCGGAAGCCGGCGCCGGCCGGCCGTGGAATGCCGTGTTGCTCATAGAGCCGGGCAGCGGAGATATCGTCGAGCGCTACGGTAAGCGCCAACTCGTGCCGTTCGCCGAGCATGTGCCGTTCGGCGATTCACCGGCCGTCCGGCGATTTTTCGAGGAGGTGGTGGGAATCGGGGCGGTATGGGCTCCGGCGGACGAGACGGTGCTCTTCGAGGTGCCGACCCGTAGCGGAACGGCGCTCGCCGGCGCGCCGATCAGTTTCGAGGCGTCATTCGCGCCGCTGATACGCGATTTCACCGTCGAAGGCGCCGACCTCATCATCAACCTTACCAATAACTCCTGGTCGCAGACCGAGTCGGCTCAGTATCAGCAGTTCATCGGGTCCCGGTTTCGTGCGATCGAGGCCCGGCGGCCGCTTCTCGCCTCGACGATATCCGGCCTGACCGGCGCCGTCGATATCACCGGCGAGCTCATCGCACGGGCACCGATGTTCGAGGCGACCGCGCTCGCCGTCGAGGCACCGATCTACGACCGGGCGCCGCTCACCGTCTACCACGCGATCGGCGACCTGTTCGCGTGGGTCATGCTTGCGGTTGCCGGTTTGCTGATCGTCCCGGCTGCGCGTGAGCTCGCCCACGCCCGGACTGTCCCAAGCGACGGCGCATGAGCTCGCCCACACCTGGGGGGCTCCGGTGGCGGTGCACTCTCCCCCTGTTGCACTCCCCCCCCCGGTGTCCATCCGCCTGCCGTGTGCTATACTGATTCCCGGGAGCGAACGGAACGTTATGTCGGAGGAAATTCGCGAGAAGATCAGACTCACCTATCGCGAGTATCGCCACTTTCCCGACGACGGGAAACGGCACGAGATCATCGACGGAGATCATTACGTGTCCCCATCACCCAATACCCCTCACCAGACGGTATCCCGGTGGATTCAGATGCAGCTCTTCAGGCAGATCGAGGAGCCGGGTTACGGCTACGTCATAGACGCTCCGATGGACGTGGAGCTGACCGACTACGACATCGTGCAGCCCGACCTCATTGTGGTGGCGAAGTCGCGGCGGCTCGTGGTCAAGCCGATCCGAGTCATCGGTGTGCCCGATCTTCTCGTCGAGATTCTCTCCCCTTCCAATCCCGAACACGACCGCGAGCTGAAGCTCTCCCTCTACCAGCGCGTCGAGGTTCCCGAGTACTGGATCGTCGACCCCGAGGCACAGCACGTCGACCGCTACCGGCTTGCCGACGGGCGTTACGCGGAGCCAACCCGCGAGACCGAGCGCATCTCCTACCGCCGCCTCGAGATGGAAGCCGAAGTCGATCTGACTCGCGTGTGGGCGGCGTTGTAGGGCGCAGGCAGTGTCTCGAAGATTATGGATGGAAGGAAGTGCTCGCTTCGCATAGGTCGTAGTTACGCACTTCAGCACTTATCTTGACCTACTGTATCCAGTATATTAACATCAACCCACCATGACCGAGAGCGGTGGTACTATGGCAGAGAACCGCGGATGCTGTTGCGACACTGAAAGCCGGCGCGCCCGCGTCGACGACTGTTTCGAACGCGGCCGCCGCCGGCAGCGCAACGATCCGCCGCGCCGCGGCGGTCGCCCGATCCGCGCCCGCGATGGTACCGGCGCGATCTTCGATATCGATGCGGTCGACGGTCGAATCGCCGGCGTGCGCTTTCGCGCCGACAGCTGCGTAACGCTGATAGCATACTGTGAACGCCTCGCCGAGATCTCCTCCGGGCTGAGCGTCGGAGAGGGACACAGGATCGACAGCGAGACACTCATTGCATCGCTCGACGGCGTGCCCCGGGCAAAGCGGCCTCGCGCCGCGCTCGCCGTCGCTGCCTGGAATGCAGCGCTCAGCCGGATCCCGGACGGTAAGGAGGCGGAATGAAGGTTGCCTACGTATTTGCAACACAGCGGCACAACGTGTCGTATGTGCTCGGGAAGATGATTCTCCCACAACTCGAGGAGAAGCGGCACGGCGTGGAGGTCGTCGGCATGTTTTTCTTCGAAGACAACAACTACGTGCTCGTCAACGGAAACCCGATCGGCGAACGACTCGTCGCTGTGGCACGCGAACACGGCATTATGCTCATGGGGTGCGATCAGTGCTGCTACGAGCGCGAGATCGCCGACAAACTGTTCGAGGGGATTCCCATCGGATGCTTTCCCGACCTGTACGGCGCGCTTTCCGGCAACATGCCCGACCAGATCATCACGCTTTGAGTGGGGACTGGGAGTACAGAGACTAATTGTAAATGATCCGCCCCGAGCTGCCTCCCGACGAACACGAGAGAGTACACGAGCTTCACTCGTACGGAATACTCGACACCGATGTCGAGTCGGATTTCGAGGCGATCATAGACCTGGTGTTAGCGATAACCGGCAGTTCCATGGCCGCTATCTCGTTTATCGACAGCGACCGGCAATGGTACAAAGCGAGCCGCAATATTCGAATGCCGGAGATACCGAGAGAAATCTCATTCTGCGCGCACGGCATCCTCAACGACGATCTCATGGTTGTCACCGATGCGCGGAATGACGAGCGGTTCAAGGACGACCCGTTGGTCACCGGGGAGCCCGGGGTACGCTTTTACGCAGGTGCGCCTCTCGTTACCGCGGACGGGCACCGCCTTGGCATGCTCTGTGTTCAGGATTCACGCCCGAGATCAATCGACGATGTTCAGCGGATGACGCTGCGCAACCTGGCCGCGCTGACCGTCCGGCTTCTGGAGTTACGGAGGGAGCGTCAACGCGCACTCGAGCTTCAAAAGTCGATCGAGCATCGCGAGCACAACACCTTGCAATTTTTCGCGAGCCTGCTCAGCCTTTATACGGCGAAAATGCCCGAACCCGGCACGAAACAGCCGGCGTGGTTGATGAGATTCCATGACCGGCTCATTGTTACCGGCCATCTGCTGCGTGCCTCGAACCGGTTAAGCGGCATGGAGCGCCTTTCCACCACGACCGATATCGCACCGGTCGTTACCTCGATGTTTTCGGCCGGCAACACCTACAACGATCCATCGGCCCGTTTGCCGATAGAAATGGACGACGTCGCACTTCCTCGCGAGGCCGGGCTTACGCTCGCATCGCTCCTCGATGAGCTCGTGGTCACGCTCCACGAGGCGAGTGACAGCAGCGGCGAACCGACAGGAACGTTGACGGACAAGCACGGAGAGATTGTACTACAGATGTCGGCGCCGGTGAGTACCGAAGCATATACAGCTCTGCACGAGAGTGTACACCTTCCGGTGATCGAATCACTCTGTGGCCGGCTCTCAGGCGACTTTAAGGTCTTACACACAGGTGAAGAGTTGACGATAGTATGCACTTTTCCCATTACCGTCCGGCAATGATACTCAGGCGCCGGTGAGCGTTCGCCGTCCGGCGGCAATCGACGGTATCGAGGACGAAGTTACC
>SLIN01000250.1 GCA_007135605.1 Spirochaetales bacterium
AGCGGTATCGAGCTGCGCGCAGCCTGCTGTACTTTGGTTGCGTCGATCTTTGTGGTGGTCATCGTACCCCGACTTTATTGAATATCCCTGCTAATAATCTCATAATGCAAATCTGTGTCAGGGTCAAGTTATCGTACCCATCCGCTCCCCTATTCTCCGTGCTGCTTCATGCGGCGAGCCATCTCCTCGAGACTCGTCTCGATCTTCTCATTGATCGTACCCTTCGGATAGCGGCCGTCGCCCGCGCGTTGGCCGGCTACGAGGCCGGTGAGAACTTCCATTCCCTCGTCGACCCGCGAAACCGCGTAAATGTGGAACTCCCCGGCGTTCACCGCGCGCTGAACTTCGTGCGAGAGTATCAGGTTCGCGCGATTGCCCGACGGGATCAGTACGCCCTGGTTTCCTGTGATTCCGAGCTTCCGGCAGACCTCGTAGAATCCTTCGATCTTCTCGCTGATGCCGCCGACCGACTGGATTTCGCCCATCTGGTTAATCGAACCGGTGACCGCAATATCCTGTCGCACCGGGAGCTCGCTGATACTCGAAAGCAGCGCGAAAACCTCCGAGGAGGACGCCGAATCTCCGTCGACCTCGATGTAGCTCTGTTCGAAGGCGATACTTGCCTCGAGTGCCAGCGGGAATCGCCGTGCGTAGGTCGAGCGAAGAAAGCCGGCGATAATGTACACTCCTTTGTCGTGAATCTCTCCGGACAGTCCGCTCTCCCGCTCGATATTGATTATTCCGTCTTCGCCCGGGGCGGCACACGCGGTTATCACGAGGGGGCGGCCGAACGAGTAGTAGCCGCGATCGATTACCGCGAGCCCGTTAATGCGCCCGACGGCACTCCCGGTGACATCGATGAGCAGCTCGCCGGAGACAATCTGCTCGTCGATCTTCTCCTCGGGGAGGTTGAACAGGAAACGTCGCTCGTCGATCGCCCGCTCGACCGCCTGTCGAGTTATCCGGTCGCTGTCGCCCCGGAAGTGGTGTGCCTCGCGAATCAGGTCGGCGATCATCGAGAATCGGGTCGAGAGCTTGTCGCGGAACTCGCTCAGCCGCACACCGTATTCGGCGACGGCGGCCATCGCTTCGTGGTCGAGCCCGGCCAGTCGTTCCTCGCGAGTTATGAACCGCATGAAACGCACATACTGCGCGAGTGTTTCTTCGGTGCGCGGCATAACCGAATCGAACTCGGCGGGAATCTTGAAAAGCTTCTGTACCTCCTCGTCACCGGCGTAGAGCAGCTCGTAGATATACTCACTACCGGTGATGATGACCTTCACGTCGACCGGGATGCTGTCTACCTTGAGACCGGCTCCCGGCTGTGGAAACGGCATCGGTGCGGGACGTATCTCGGTTACCCCGTACTGCAGCGTACGCTTGAGCGCGTTCCAGGAATCTTCCTGCGGCAGAATATCTTCCGCGCGAAGGACGAGATAGCCGCCGGAGGCGTGAAGAAGCGATCCGGCGCGCACTGTCATGAAACCGCTGCGGTGTTCGCTCGATTCCTCGGGAACCGGCTCATGCGTGCCGAAGAGGGTCGGATAGTCGGGGTTTCGCTCGAAGACGACCGGGGCGTGCGCGGTTTCGCTATGGTCGACGAGCAGGTTCACCCGGTAACGGGAAAGCGGCGGGCTGCCGTCCTCGTCCTTCTCAGGGCCGTCGGGGAGAAAGTAGTCGAGATGCTGCTGGACGTCTTCCATGAGCCGCTCGACGTGGTCGGCCGCCGATCCCGATCTAAAGCGCTCGCGCAGCGGGACGAACGCCTGCTCAATGTCGGGTTTCGCCGCGGCTACCGTGAGCTCGTCGAGCGATCGCTCCATGTCCTCGCGGTTGAGGTCGAGTTTCTGGTAGATGGTCTTCAACTCGTCGAGATAGCGGTAGTAGAGCTCTCGCATGCGATTCCATGTCGGCTCGTCGATCTCCCCGCTTGTCAGCATGCGCTGCAGCTCGTCGAAGCTGACCGCCTCTCCCTCGATCACCGGGAAGATATCCGCACGCCCCTCCTCGTCCTCGTGTGCATGCACCACCGTGAAGCCGTCGTCGGCGAGCCGCCGCTCGAAGTCGGTGAAGATCTGATTCTCCCACCCCTCGGTCGACAGAAGAATGCGATCTTTCTCGGAGCGGAAATGCTGTTTCTCCAGCAGCTCGCGCACCACGCGCTTCATCGTTTCCACGAGCTCGCCGAGCATATCGCGCAGCACACGCCCTTCACCGCGCGGTAGATCGATTACGCGGGCGAGATCGGGGCGCTCGAAGCTGTAGACGGCTACGTAGTCGCGCAGATGATCGACCCCGCGGTCATACTCTCGCAAGACCGAGCTGATCGCCGTGCGTTTGCCGGTTCCGTGCGCACCGGTGGCGAAGACATTGTATCCTTTGGCCGGAATGCGTACCGCCATATCGAGCGCACGCATCGCTCGCGGCTGGCCGATTACGGTGAAGTGGGGCGACTCGGTATCGATCGCTGCAACCTCCTCGGCGGCGATGCCGAA
Organism: Spirochaetales bacterium; assembly: GCA_007135605.1. Taxonomy (GTDB): domain Bacteria; phylum Spirochaetota; class Spirochaetia; order DSM-27196; family SKKC01; genus SLAN01. Next base: position 2,496 of record SLIN01000250.1, read on the forward strand.
CCGGATCGATTCGGCATCGAGACGACGTGCGGAGATATCGGCCTGCAGAGGAGTATCCGAGAGATCGTTGCGAGACATTGCCTGCTACTATAGCGCGGAAGCGATTTCGAGAATACCCGGTTGCATCCGCTATCGGGAGCGGCGATACTGTCCGCAGATATGAGGCTTGAAGGGTTCGATGAGTACATGCGGCAGATGCTCGCCTTCGATGCGTTCGGGTCGATCGATCCGTCGCTGAACGGGCTGCAGGTCGGCCGTCGCGAGCAGGAGATTCAGAAGGTCGCCTTCGCCGTCGATGCGTGCATGGAAACGTTCAACCGCGCTGCGCTGTGGGGTGCGGATCTGCTGGTGGTTCACCACGGCATTTTCTGGGGGCGCGTGGAGGCGATCCGCGGGGTGCACTACGAACGCATTCAGCGACTGCTCGAGGCGGATCTCGGCCTCTATGCGATCCATCTTCCGCTCGACGAGCATATGAGCCTCGGCAACAACGCGCAGATGGCCGCCGCCCTCGGTCTTCGCGATGTCGAGCCGTTCGGCCGCTTCAAGGGCGCAACGATCGGGTGCCGGGGGCGCTTCGAGCAGCCGGTGTCGATCGACCGGATCAACCGGACGCTCTTCTCCGGAACCGAGAACGCGATACGGGTGCTCCCGTTCGGCGCGACGGAGATCGGGTCGGTCGGACTTGTTTCCGGCGGCGGTCCGTCGGCCATCGATGAGGCGATCGAGCTCGGGTTGGACCTCTTCATAACCGGCGATGCCGCGCATACTGTCTATCACCGTGCTCTGGAGAGCTCAATTTCGGTAGTCTTCGGCGGGCACTATCTCACCGAGATCTGGGGTGTAAATGCGCTCGCCGATAAGCTCGGCGCCGATCATCCGGAGATCGAAACGACATTTATCGATGTTCCAACGGGGCTGTAATCGATGACCGAAGATGCACGTGCCGGCGTGTCGCGGCTACAGGAACCGTCACTGCGTGGGAGACTCTATCCGGTCAGTCTCACGCTGGCCGTTGTGCTCGTCGATCAGGTGACCAAGGCGCTTGTCGTTGCCAGGGTCGATCCGTATACGATCGGAGCGGAGCTCTTCGGGGGGTTCGTGCGCATTATCCATGCTCGTAACCCGGCCATCGCCTTCAGCCTCGGTCACGGGCTGCCCGAACCGCTGCGCGGCATTCTCTTCACGGTGCTGCCGCTCCTGGTGGTCGCCGCTGTGTCTGTCTATTACTGGCGCAGCAGCGATCTGACCGCCGGCCAGCGCTGGCTGCTGGCCGGAGTTCTCGGCGGTGGTGTCGGAAACATCGTCGACCGTGTAATTCGCACCGAAGGCGTGGTAGACTTCATCGACGTGGAATTCTTCGGAATTCTCGGTTTCGATCGATGGCCGACATTCAACGTAGCCGACGCAAGCGTGGTAGTATGCGGGTTGGCGTTTGTATTAGCTGTCTTTCGTCAAGAACGCCGCCGACAGAGGTGATTATGAACAAGAAGATGAATACGGTTCTCTTTGTTATTGGAGCTACGCTGGTGAATCTTGCCATTATGGCGGTCGTGTTCGCGGTACTGCTGGTGGGGGTATCGTACGCGATGCAGTCC
>SLIN01000055.1 GCA_007135605.1 Spirochaetales bacterium
GCGATCGCCGCGTCGACGAGCCGGCCGGCCCTCCCTTCCGAGCAGACCAGCGCGATCTCGCGATTGTCGAGTCGAAGCAGCCGCGTCGGATCGCCACCGTGCGGGTCGATGGTCGCGAAGCGCTTTCGCCAGCCGGTACCGCGTTTCAACTCATCCACCGCGGCGATAATCTGCTCGATACTCGCGGCGTGATCCTGTTTTCCGATTCGCAGACTGGTGTCGAGCAGCCCGGCCTCAACCGGAGTTCGATAGACAAAGCCGCGGCCGGGCCGGTCAAGACGCCCCTCTTCGATGAGAAGCCGCATGATCTCGTTCGCATCGTGCTCGGGAACGAGCAGGTGCACGATCTCCTTGTCGGGCGGAACGGTAATGCGCAGCAGTCCGAGCCGGTCCCGCACCCCTGTGCCGGTGCCGAGGGTCACCACCGGCACGCAGCTTCCGAGATCGAGGGCCACGCGCGCCATCTGTTCGCCGCTTCCGGCCATACTGAGAATACAGGTGATGAGGGTCAGGTCGCGCAGGAGTGTGCGTCGCGGTTCGGCGTCCGGCGGCGCTGCGATCCGCGGCGGTTCGGCCTCGCCGTACTCATCGATCCGTTGGGAGAAGATGCTTCCGCGCCCCGGCGCATCGAGCTCGGCGGCGCGGATCAACGTTGCGACGACCGTCGCCTCGGCATCCACTGGCACGGTCACCCGGAAAACCTCCGCCGGAGCGTCGTCGAGGCGCACGATCGAACCGGGGAGCCCGAACGGGCGTGCCTTGCGCAGCTGCCGGACCGTTCGTCCGCTCTCAACGAGCACGCTGTCGACGCCGAGGGCGACGAGTGCCTCGGTAATGCGATGGCTCACGCGATGATGCACGTGGCATGTGACCCGGCTCACACGCCGAGGCGAGCGTACAGCATCACTCATTACTTTCCTCCTGCTCGGCGGCACGAATCGTACGATGCTGTCGCGCCCGCATGATCAACCCGTACAGCAATACGCAGAGGATCGGAAAGACCGAAGCGAGGGCAAGCACTCCGAATCCGTCGACGACATCGAGCTCCCCTCCGATGCCGAGCCCCATGGCCATAACGAGCGGAACCGTAACCGTTCCGGTGGTAACGCCGCCGCTATCCCAGGCGATCGCCGCGAAGTCCTCCTCGCTGATCCAGGTAAGCGGGAGTAACAGAAGGTAAGGCGGAATCAGAAGCCATGTCGTAGGTATGTCGTACAGGATGCGGGCCACCCCTACGAGCAGTCCCAATCCCACGCCGAGTGACACCGCGCGAATCACCCCGCTGCGGCGAATCGTGCCGACGGTCAAATGCTCGACAGTTCTACCGACCGCGTTGAGCGCCGGCTCGGCGAGCGTCGAACCGAAACCGAGCCCGAACGCGAACAGGAATACCAGCGCAATGCCGAGGGAGGTAAGATCCGGACCGAAAAGCGGTGGCCGCCGCACCGTATGCTCGTACCGCCCGGTATCCCCATCGTACCGCTCCTCTACGTACGGCAGCCGCTCCACCGACCCGTTGTCGTGATAGAGGAAGTAGTATCGGCGCCGTCCATCGGCGCCGATACTCTCGAAGACGATATCGCGGTCAAAATCATCAATAATGATCCGCTCGATATCCTCGCCTTCGGCCGAAAAGGCTCGAGGAAGCTGACGGCCGGCCTCGTCGCCGAGCGGGGCCAGGCCGAGCGAAATCCCGGTCGTCAGCACCGCCATGCCGACGACCGCGAGCGCGATTCCGAGGACAAACTCGTCGATAAACCGCGGCCTGTCACGAAGGACGATGAACATAACGAAAAGCAGAAGGCCGGTAAGCGGCAGAACCGCTCGGACCGCGACCGTCGACTCGGCTCGTATCGTTTCCCGGAAATCGGCTGTGGGCTGACTCCGCCGCAGCGCTCCGCGCCTGTCTGCAACAGGGATACGGTTGAGCTCGCTCGGAGATGCGACCGAATCAAGCCACCGCCCCAGCGTCATTGCGCCGAGCAACTCGCGACGTGTGCTCTCGCTTTCGACCAACGCCTGGATAGCGGCTTCGTACTCGTCGTGGTCTTCGAAGTACGCGCGCCGTCCGACTTCCGTCCCGCGCGTAAAGGCGTGCCGGAGCAACTCCTGTTCGGACTCGAACAACTGCATCGATTGCTCGCGCCGCTCCGGCGAGAAGAAGCTCGCCTCGTCGGTCGGTTGCGGTACCGACGGGCGTATCACAAGGCCGAGCACGAGTACCGCGAGAATCGGGAGCGCGGAGGCAAGCATAACGATGCCGAACCCACTCGTCGCTCCTTCGCTCACACCGGCAGCACGCGAGACGCCGATGCCCAGAGCGAGCACCAGCGGAACGGTAACCGCCCCGGTCGTCACCGCGCCCGAGTCCCATGCAAGACCGATAATCGAAGTGAGCACAGCGTCGAAAGCGAAAAAGAGCGATACGGCCAGCAACACGGGCACGATCGCGAAAATGAACGGTTTCAGCGACAAGCCGTAGTAAAACCGGACGAGGCCGAGGGCAACGGCGATTCCCACCCCGATCCCGATCGAAACCACGAGTGCTTCGGTGTTCCGCTCGAGCAGCGAGTAGAGCAGCGGCGCATCCCACGCAGTGACCGTCGTTCCGACCGTACGTAACGCCGCGACCGCCGGCTCGGCCAGGGTGGAACCGACCCCGACAAGCACCCCGAAGATGGCGATCGCCGCGATTCCTGCCCGCTCGGGCAGATGTACGCCGACTCGCTCGCCGAGTGGCATGATTCCGAGCAGCAGTCCCTCGAGAAAGAGGGCGAGTCCGAACACGACCATAGCGATGCCACCGGCAATCTGCACCGCGTTCGCCGGCGGCGTTCCGAGGATCAGCGTCTGAAATGCAAAGAGGTAGATGATGATAAACGCGACGGCGCGAATCTGTTCGGCGATTCGCACCCACGCATACGACGCGACCATAACGATCGCGGTACGAAACGGAATGCGGATACGCGGCGCTGTGGACATACGGTGGAAGATTGTAACGGATTCACCGGCACGGTGCACGCAGGTGACGGCGGCTATACCGGTGCGACGGGCGGAGAGGTGCGGATCCGGCGTGCGGTGCACCCGCCCGGCGCCGGCTACTCAGAACTCGTCGTGCAGCGCTTCCGGAGAGACAATGCGGATCGTCCGGCCCTTCGAGTAGACGATGCCGTCCTTCTCCAGCGCCTTCACCGCTCGCACGGTCGCCTCCACGGTGAGACCGGCGAGCTCGGCAAGCTCGCGGCGAGGGATCTCTTCGTTCCAGGGACTCCGTTCGTTCGGTCCGCTGCCGGCGGAATCGTTGTGAGAGAACCCGTCGCGGTCATCGAGCTCTGTTCCCGGCATCGGGGCACTCCGATCCCTCCTGTGGTGCAGTTCGTAGAGCATTGCGGCAACCCGGGTCCGTGCGCTCGCGTGCGCCATGATACCGGCGAGATACTCGGCACGGCGCAAGTCGGCACCGAGTTGCTCGAGGACCTGCTCGCGGATTTCCTCCGATTCGGCGATCATCCGCCGGAAGACGGCGGCGGGAAGCGCACGCGCGTCGCTATCCTGCAACGCGATAGCGGAGGCGGAATACGGCTCGTGGGAGAACACCGAACGGTGCCCCACGATGTCGCCGGGCCCGACGATTCTGGTGGTCAGAAGCTTCCCTTCCACCGTATGCCGGCAGAGCTTGAGCGTACCGCGGCACACCGTCCAGACGGCGGCTGCCTCGGAACCGGCCCGGAACACGTACTCCTTGCGTCGAAAGTGGTGCAGCCGCGCTTCGCGACCGAGCCACTTGGGGGGAGCGTGAGAATTGCCGCTGCCGGGAGGCGAATCCTGACAGACAATGCAGCGCTGTTCGGAAAGCATCGTAGGTGAGCCTCCTTATCACCGGCTGCTGCTGTCAGTGTACCCTTTCGTTCGCCTCCCTGTATAGTCTGGCCGTTCAGTCGCATTCCGGTCGAGCGTCGTCCGGCCGGATGTCGTCAGTCGACCGGAGTGTCAGTCCGCCGATACGACCCGGTTTTCCAGGATGGCCGCGACGCTCGGCATGGCATCCGGCGCAGAGCCCGGGAGATCCGACGCGTCGACCGCCGGCGAAGC
>SLIN01000277.1 GCA_007135605.1 Spirochaetales bacterium
CGCTCGGCGTCAACAGTGCATTTCTGTTTACCGGATACTTCCTCGACGAGATCGGAGCGGGGTTCGTTATCATGGGGCTGACCTTCGCCGCTTCGGTCGCACCGGAGATCCCGGTCATGTTCAACGGCGGGGTGTTGATCCGCCGAATCGGCGCTCCCCGCATGATCCAGCTCGGTATCGCCGTCCAGGCGCTGAAGCTCGCGCTGTTCGTTGTCTTCGCCGCCACCCCGTCGACCTGGATTTTCGCAGCTGTCAGCCTGCTCCACGGGGTGGGCTTCGCCCTGCTCTATACCGGCGGAGTGAGCTTCGTCGACGACGCCTCACACCCGGCAATGCGCGCAACCTATCAGAATCTCTACCGAATGCTGTGGGTGTCGGCCGTAGCCGCCGGCGGGCCGATCTCCGGTGCGATCATCGAGCTGTGGAATACGACCGCGCTCATGGCGACATACGCGATCATGCTCGTGCTGGCGGGTGTGTATTTTACCGTGTTCGTCGTTCCCGCCGCTGGTCCGCGGCGTAACGGAGTTACAGGGTGATTACGAAAAAGTTCGGGGCCCCATTTGGGGCCCCGTGATTTGACTGATATGAAATGTTGCGGCGATGCGCTTAGAATTCCTGCTCCATCTCGAGTTCCATGTCCTCGTCGATCTCGACCGGCTCACACGCGATCGCAACAATACCGATGGCAAAGACAACAACCAGAATCTGAATGAGTTTCTTCATAACGCTTCTCCCTGTCGCAGCGGTTTGTATTGGGCTCCCCGCCCGCGACAAGTAAGAGGTTAGCAGACGATGGTCGAGACTGCGCCGAAAGTATGTCCGGAATATGCAAAGATTTATCGAGATTCCTCCTTGCTCCCCGGCGTTGTCCGATGGCCCTGCATCCGCGAAGAAGCTCGAGGACGACATCCCGCCAACGTCCACGCCACTGCGACGGTTATCATGATGGTCGCCACCTGCCACCTCTCACATCTCGCCTCCGACATCGTTGTCCATTGCCGCCTAAGGATATATGATGCGTACACACTATCCGCAGAATCGGAGCCACGGCACAATGCTGGAAGACACATCGAGCGAGCGCATAGGCGATTTTCTCGTTAAAATCGGTGCGCTAACCGCAGCGCAGCGCGACGAGGTAATTGCTAAACAAACGGAATCTCCCGACCGTCTTTTCGGGCAGATCGCCATCGAGCTCGGCTACATCAACGACGCAGCCGTCGATCAATATCTCGAGCAGAAGAGACGGTAAAGGGCGTTCGGTACAGACCTTCCATCTGTTCCGTCCACTCTGAATTGCCCCCACCGATACCCAACGGTACGATGTGATCATGTCCACTAACGTGTTGCTGATCCACGCCGACCAACATCGCTACGACGTACTCGGGGCACACGGGCATCCGCTGGTGCGCACACCGCATCTGGATCGACTGGCAGCCGATGGGGTTAGCTTCTCGCACGCATTCACACCGTGCGCGGTGTGCACGCCGGCGCGGGCGTCTCTTATGACCGGGTGTTGGCCTTCGCAGCACGGTTGCCGAACGAACCCCGGGGCGGAAGCGTACCGCCCGGCGGACGCTTCGCTTGCTACCTGGAGCCGGCTCATGCGTGATTCGGGGTACACGCTTCGACGTGTCGGCAAGTACGCCGGTGAATTGGTGGTACCGGCGACCGACCACGGCTTCGACGAGCACGTGCCGCGCAACCCAGGCTATAGACAGTGGCGCGCCGCGCAGGGTCTGCCGCCCCGTGCCCCCAGTAGCGGGCCGTTCAATCTCTTCGGTCACGTCGACGACGGCGAACCTCAGCAGATGCCGCTGGCGTGGGAAGCCGATCATGTTATTCGCCAGTTGCATGAGGCGGCCGAATCTGGTCGGCCGTGGCTCCTGCGCTGGGACCCATCCGAGCCGCATCTGCCCAGTGTTCCCCCTGCCGCGTTCGCAGCGATGTACGATCCGGCGGACGTCGAGCCGTGGCCCAGCTTTCCCGATCCGTTGATCAACAAGCCGTACATCCAGCGACAGCAACGGATGAACTGGCAGGTCGAGGGTTGAGACTGGTCGCGCTGGGCGCACACCGTCGCGCTCTATCTGGCGGAGGTGAGCCTTCTGGACGCCCAGATCGGTCGCGTGCTGGCGGCGTTGGAGGAGCACGGTCTGAGCGACGACACCATCGTCGTCTATACCTCCGATCACGGCGACACCTGCGGCGGCCACGGCATGGTCGACAAGCACTACATCATGTACGACGACGTGCAGCGGGTGCCGCTGATCGTGCGCGGGCCCGGCGTGCAACGCGGCGAAACGTGTGACGCCTTCGTCAGCAACGAAATCGACCTCGCAACGACTTTATGCCACATCGCGGGGATCGACGTGCCGGCCACGTTAGAGGGGCGAAACCTGTTGGCGACGGTAAGTGGCGAGGATAGGTCGCCACGCCAGGATATCTTTGCCCAGTACCACGGCGGCCAGTTCGGCCTCTACTCGCAGCGCATGGTGCGCGACCGACGGTACAAATACATCTGGAATATGACGGCCGAGGATGAGCTGTATGACCTCCGCGCCGACCCGGGTGAGCTTACCAATCTGGCCTTTGAACCCGGCGCTGCAGATGAGCTGCAGCGGTTACGTCACCGGCTTGTGGGATGGATGGAGAGCATTGACGACCCTGCGCTTAACGTGTGGACGCGGGCGCAATTACTCGAGGGTTGGATAGCCTCACCGTAAGGTGCGCAGCGTACTGCGCCGGCTATATCCCGGCCGCATCCACATCCCGGATCGTCGCGCCGATGAAGCGCTCGCCATCGGTGTGCTCGTTGAAGTAGTAACAGGTAACCAGCTTACCGTCACTCCTGACCACCGCACGCATGCCGAACGGCGTCAGCAACCCGCTACCACGAAGCCCCATCATCTAAGGACGCGTACACCCGGACCGACGGGGTGCGGTCCGCCTCCTCGCTCCGCACCGCGGTCACGCTACGACCACTCTCGAGACGCACCGAGGACGGCATGATTTCGAAGCGCTTGGTTCGGGGTCAGCGGCACCACATCGGTGCGGCTCGCCGGCTCAATGATGGGACGGAGCCCGCGAAGACTGAACGGCCCTTGCCAGGAACGGCAGAGGTCGCGCGAGAGATGAAACCAGGAATGGACCCTGCCCGGCGAGTGCGCATGGGTGGTGTGGATGAGCATGACGACAGTTTCCGGATCGGTGAAGTCGATCGGATCGGAAAGTGGCTGTGGCGGATTCTCGCCCTCAAAAGGACTCCCAATGCCGAGCTCCGGGATCACATGTGCGTCCGATGCGAGCGCCCGGTTCTTGGGAGTCGGGCCGTTGAACGGTTCAATACTCCAGTTCTCTCCCCCGTCCAGGCTGCGCCCCTGGAGGTTCCGGAACGGTACCGAGGGGTCGGCCTTGTGTCCGCGCAAACGATTCTCGAACCTGCCTTCGGTGAAGACAACCACGATCTCGTCACCCCACGCCCACATGCCGAAGTTGGCCGGCCACCCGGCGAAACGTCCTGCTTCACGGTAGACGGTTGTATGGTGGATGGATGGCTGCGTCATGTCCAAACGATCACTTCAAGGGCCGTAGCATACTTCCCATTGAGTTATGGCGTCCAAGAGTGATGTTTTTCTCGTGGAATCGTCAGCTTGACCGCTGTTTCGCGATTGCGCCCGGTGATAGGCCCTCGTATTATGAGCGCACCAGAGAGGGTAAACAAACATGGCAACAACGATTCGGGAGTTTGCTCCGCACGTCTACCGGAAGGGCGAGTCGTACGAGTACCTCTTCGAGGTTACGGAGGCCTCGTACACCACCGAACAGTTGGAGCGGCTGCCGATGATCAAGGATCTGTTCAAGATCGAGGATCTTTACGTCAGGTTCCGGCTTTCCACCGTCTCTGTAGAGCCGGACGAAGTCCGGAAGAAGATCGAGCTCATCGAGACCGGCTACTGCGAGTTAACGAGCTAGTGTAGTGTCCGATAAATGCCATTAAGTTACCCGTTCTCGGCCCGTTGCTCGGCCAGCGCCGCGCGGGCGGAGTGGATCTTGCGAAGGATCTTCTCTCCGCTGGCTTTCCACACATAC
>SLIN01000181.1 GCA_007135605.1 Spirochaetales bacterium
AGGAGTCGGCTCGATTATGACCGTTACATCATGGGAGATAATGCAAGGCGGTCCCGCGTAAAAGGGCTCTTCGGTTCGCGGGCGAAAAGCCTTGAGATGAGCATCGACCACTATCTCACGCTCGCCGAGCAGAGTGCGCTCCTGCTCGACGACGCGATCAAGAAGTACCTCGACAACAAGCTCGATCTTTTCGAGAAACAGCGCGAGTCGCTCGATCGGGTCGAACACGAAGCAGATGAGCTTCGACGGAGTATCAAGTATCGGTTGTACGCGGAAATGCTCATACCGGATTCGCGCGGCGACGTGCTCGGGGTGCTCGAAACACTCGACAACGTTATTGACCAGGCGAAGGACGTCGCCAGTCACATCAGCATCGAAAAACCGCAAGTGTATCCGTTCCTGAAGGACGATTTTCGCGAGCTCATGGAGATTTGCGTGAAGGCGGTCGGCGAAGTCACCCTTGCCGGTCGCGCGTTCTTCCGCGAGCTCTACCGCGTCACCGAACATGTAGAGAAGGTACACTACTGGGAGCACCAGGCCGACGAGGCCGAGGAGCGGCTGAAACGCAAGGCGTTTTCCTCGGACGAGATCAAACTGTTCCGGAGGATGCATATTCGCTACTTCGCCGAGGAGATCGGCTCGATTGCCGACGAGGCGGAGGCGGTCGCCGATCGCCTCTCCATTTACGCCATCAAGCGAAATCTGTAGAGGCGGTGACAATCGATGGATCCGACCGGACTGCTCTTCCTTACGAGCGGCCTTTATATGGGTTGGTCGCTCGGGGCAAACGACGCGGCGAATATATTCGGTACGGCGGTCGGTACCCGGATGGTGCGATTTCGCACCGCCGCGGTGATTTGCGCGCTGTTCATCACGCTCGGGGCGGTGCTCAGCGGTCGTGGAGCCGCCGGCGGGCTTACGGACGTCGGAGCAGTCAACGCGTTGGCCGGCTCATTCGTGGTTTCGGCGACGGCCGCTCTTACCGTTACGATCATGACGCGAGCAGGGCTGCCGGTATCGACGACGCAGGCGATCGTCGGGGCGATCGTCGGGTGGAATCTCTTCTCCGGAATGCCGACCAACCCCGAGGCACTTACGACGATCGTCGCGACCTGGATTTACGGACCTATTCTCGGTGCGCTGATAGCGCTCATCCTCTTCTACATCGTGCGCTATGTACTTTCACGGGTGAAGGTTCACCTGATACGGCTCGACCGCTACACGCGGACGGCACTTATACTCGCGGGAGTCTTCGGAGCATACAGCCTCGGTGCGAACAACATGGCGAACGTGGTCGGGGTGTTCCTCGAGGCAAGTCCGTTTCGGCCTGTTACGGTATTCGGCGTGACGCTTTCCGGTGAGCAACAGCTCTTCGCACTCGGCGGCATCGCTGCCTCGGTCGGTGTTGCCACCTATTCGCAGCGCGTTATGTCGACCGTGGGCGCGGAGCTGTACAAGCTCTCTCCGGTCACCGCCTTCATCGTCATCGCCTCCACTGCAACGGTGCTTTTTCTCTTCGCCTCCGAAGGGCTCGAAGCGTGGCTTCAGGCGCGCGGACTGCCGTCCTTCCCGCTCGTGCCGGTTTCACAGTCACAGGCGGCGGTGGGATCGATTATCGGAGTCAGCCTCGCTCGCGGTGGTCGCAACCTGAACTGGCGCCTCCTCGGAAATATCGTGGTCGGCTGGGTCGCAACGCCGACCGCGGCCGGACTTCTCTCCTACTTGGCACTCTTTTTTATGCAGAACGTCTTTCTGCAGCAGGTGTACGTATAGCGTGGGGATCTACATGGCGAGAACGCTCCCGCTTTGGGGGAAAATCATCTACGGCGCCGGTGCCGGTGGCTGGTCCCTGATAGACCGGGTCATGATCACCTGGCTCTACTACTACTATATCACCAGCCCGGAAGAGGGTGTGTCCGCGCTGATGCCTCCGCTGCTCTTCAGCGGGATTATGCTCGCCGGCCGCATTGTCGATGCGATTGCCGATCCGGTCGTCGCCCGCTACTCCGACAATCTGGAAAGCCGTGCGGGGAGGCGGATACCGTTCCTGCTTGTAAGCGGAATCCTCTACGCCGCGGTGTTCATCGCTCTCTTCTATCCACCGGTCGCCGACGTATCAATCTGGAACGCGGTGTACCTCGCCACCGTTCTCGCAGTGTACTTCGTTCTATTCACCGCATACGTCACTCCGTATCTCGCGCTCTTGCCGGAGCTCTCACGCAGCACGCGCGACCGCGTGGACCTCTCCACGTGGAAGGCGGTGTTCTTTCTCGTCGGCAACGCAATCGCGCTCGTCGGGATCGGCGTAGCAATGAGCCTGTTCGGGTTTCACGGTGCGATTATCGCTATGGGCACCGTCGGGCTGATCATGCTTTACCTGCCCGCACTTATTCGCGAGCGCGAGTTTGCCGTCGGCAAGCCCTCGACACTCAATCTCCGCGATGCGATTCGCACCACCTTTCGCAATCGGCCGTTTATTATCTACCTCGCCGGCAACAACGCGTTCTGGTTCGGGTTCAACATTATCGTGCTGAATCTTGCCCTTTACGTGACCGAACTGCTCGGATTGCCGGAGGGTGAGACCGCAACCTTCATGGCCGCCGCCTTCGGCGTGGCCGCGGTCAGCTTCCCGTTCGTGAACCTACTCTGCAAGCGGCGCGGACTGAAGTTTGCCATGCTGCTGTCGCTGCTGCTCTTTGCCATCGTGCTGCCGCCGATCTATTTCGTCGGCGAGCCGGTTTTCGGATTAGCGCCCGTCACCTACACACTTATCATTATGGGACTCGCAGGCATTCCGCTGGCCGGGCTTTTCATTGTTCCCGACGCGATAGTCGCCGCAGTATCCGATCTGGAAGTCGGTCTCTCCGGCCAGCGGCGCGAGGCAATGTACTTCGGAACGCAGGGACTGTTGTTGAAGGTGAATCTCGGGCTCTCGACGGTGATCTCGGGCGCACTGCTGCAGTTCTTCGGCAGACCATTGGGCATTCAGCTCACCGGACCGGTTGCCGGAGTCTTTATTCTCGCCGGGCTTCTCATTTTCCTGCGCTACCCGGAAGACCGCATCGCCGAATTTACGAGCGGGTCTCGGTAATCTCGATCCCGCGAGCGGCGAGCCGGCGGAGGAAGCTCCCGGGCGACACCGCCCCCTCCGCCTCCGGTCCGAACACGCCGGTGGCCGCGATCTCTCCCCGCCCCATCATCTGCGCCCCGATGCTCAGCGGGATACCGGTCAGCCGCCGCATGCGATCTACTACGGCGTAGCTCAAGTGCACCGGCTCGCCGCCGTCTCGCCCGCGAATATCCACCCGGATACCGGAAAAGGCGCGCTCCCTTCGCACCGGGAAGAACGGCATGAGAGCCTTCATTATTTTGCCGAGCACCTGCTTGCGCTTCGGCGTGGCCGTAAGGCCGAGCGCACTTACCATACGTGAAAGCGTATTGAGGTAGTTCTCGGCCAGGCCCCCTTTCAGCACCACCTCATTCACCCGTCCGAGATTCTCCGGAATGGTTACCGGTTCGGGGTGTCCGAGATGGAAGGTCCGCACTTCGCCGAGTGGCTCGGGAAACTCGACCGTTTCCGGCTCCGAGCCCGCGCGAACGTCGGTGTGCCGGCCGTCGAGATAGGAGACGACCATTCCGCCGAATATATGCAGCGTGTGGAGAACAACGGCGAACCCCGAAGTGTCCCCGGCGCTGCCGGCCCAGTAGATCCGGATCGAGTCGACTTCGTCGAGAAGCTCATACCCCTTGCGGGCAAGCATATTGCTCAATCCAGGCGTCCAGCCCATACCGCTGAGAATACGTCGTCCCTGCCGGCGAGCGACCTCATCGAGATCTAGCACTGCACTCACCGCGTCGTGATCGTCGCAGATACTGACATAATCGACGTCTGCCGCAAGCGCAGCCTCGACGATCGGCCGCTCGAATCGGTAGAACGGACCGAGTGCGCCGGCGATCACATCGTGACCGCGCATTGCCGCTACCAGCGCCGCGTGTGACGTGGCATCGATCGTGCGTACCTCGGTTTTCGATCCGCCCACCTCGGATGCAAGCCGCTCGGCCGCTTCGGTGTTCAGATCGGCGATCGTGACCGCGGCGACATCCGGGCCGGCCACGAGGTCGCGTACCGCCTCCGAACCCATGTCGCCGGCTCCGCCGAGTACCATCACCCTCATTCATTCCTCCTTTCTCTCTGCACTCGCCCGGGATAGTAGCGCACCGCAAGTGCCGCGCGCCGGCCGGCGTTCGTACACGTGCGGGAAATAGCGCGCATAGAGTGATAGGTTGAAGTCGCGATGCTCGTAGGTCTCGCGTACGCGTTCGAGCGCCGCAAGATCCACTTCGGCGGTCACCACGCCGGCTTCCTCGGCATCGGCGGCTTCGGCGAGCATTCCGTCGCCGGCAGGCGTGAGCGCGGCAGGAGCGAAGATTCCGGACTTGCCCGTGAATTGCACGCCGAGAATCGGTCCGACGAGCGCGCTCTTTATGCCGTATATCTGACTTTCCTGCACGCGTGGAACGATTCCGCGCAAGGCGAGCCAGTAATTGTAATCGGCCGCGTCCGCTATCGGAAGCGCGGCAATTCGTGCACCCTGAAGCTCGAGTATGCGAAAGGTCTCGGAGAACGTAGCATCCATGCAGACGGGGATTCCCATGCGCCCGAGATCGGTGTCGAAAACCGAAAACCCGGTTCCGGCGTCGATGCCCCACGCGTGCTCGATCGGCATGAGGTGCACCTTGTCCTGAAACCCGACCAACGCACCATCGGGAGCGAACAGCAGCGACCGGTTTATCAGACGCTCCCCCTCGGGCAGAAGGAAGCTGCCGGCTACTATGTAGCTGCGATAACGGGCGGCAAGCCACGCGAACGTAGTGTACACCGTCCGTTTCACGATCGGGCCGATATAACGGAAAACGTCGCGGATCTCCACGTCGGTCGGCCGCGCCGATGACTCATCGTCGGACTCGTCGCCGCCGGCCGGCGGCTCGTGAACAGCATCTCGGCCACCAAGGACCCCTTCAGCCACGCTCTCTACTCCGGGAAGCATTCCGAGAAGCTGCAGGTTATTGTATTCCGGGAAGACGATCAGCCTCGCTCCGGCATTAATCGCCTCGGCCACCGCGCGGTGCATCTCCGACGCGTACTCGACCGGGTCTGCGAACAGTTTCGCCTGAAGCTGTACTGCAGCGACCGTATAGACCGATTCCTCGTCGCCCGTCCGTATATCGGTACGCTCCGGCGCTTCGAAGCCGGCGACCTCAGCCGCGAGGGACCGCCGCAACCGGCGCGGCCGGGCCCTCCAGAGCAGATAGCGGCGAAACAGCCGTTCTTTCACTCCAATCGCAGCCATCAGCGCCTTCCTTCCTCCGCCTCGCCGCCGTACAGTGCCGGCAGGTAACGGCGATACGCGACCGGGTTCAGCAATCCCAGAAGCGGGTAGTGCGCGATCAGCCGGTCTCGTGCATCGTCGTCGAGCTCCCCGACGGCGAACGACGGTTGCCCGTCATTCACCGCCCGCCCGCAACTCAGGTAGCCGGTCATCCCGGCGGTAATCTCGCACGGAGCGAGCACGACGCTGTGCGACCCGCTCGCCACGGCCCAGAACTGGTTTTCCTGGACCTGGGCCCACAGCGCATCGATCGCGCCCCAGCGAAGCGCTACCGAAGGAGCCCATGTATTCCGGCCGGCTCCATTCGGCGTAATCTCTTTCGGCATCGTTTCGCCGGCGGCGACACCGACACCGACCGCCGCTACAAGATCCACGCCGCGCAGTGCCATGATTCGCCCGACCTCGGGGTGCCACGCATCGTTTCCGACAACCACACCGAGCGAGATTCCATCGATATCGAACAGCGTTATCTCATCGCCTCGAGCAAGCCCGTGTTCGCGTTCGAAACGGCTGAGATGCGTCTGGCGCTGTACACCGACCAGAGATCCGTCCGGCCCCCAAAGGCGCGCGACGATATAGCGCTCTCCGCCCGCGAGCTCGAGCGAGGGGCCGGTGACGGTGTAAACACCGATGTCTGCGGCAATTCGCGCGCCGGCGTCGTTCAGGATGGCGTCGGCGGCCCGGAGGCCGGGCTTAAGCTCGGATCGTCGTCCGGCGAAATCCGCACGCGGGGCACCACCCGCCGGCCGGGTACCTCGAATCCCGGAAAGCGTGACGAGGCGAACACCATCGACTCTTCGTAAGACCTCGACAGTGTGCTCGAATGAAGCGTAGTTCAACGTCGCATCGGACACTCCGGCAACTCGCATGATCGCTCCCGGGCGACAAGTTTTCGTGCGGCCGGCCGCATCCATGTACGGTGTCTCACCGTCGGGCACAAGCGCATCGAAGGTCGTCCCGGACGCATCAGCATAGGGGGCAAACGAGCACTCGGCAAGTGGTACCGGATTGCACTGCACGGCAGTCGTCCCGCGTTAAGGGTGTCGTCCGGCTGTCGTCCCGCGTTAAGGGTGTCGTCCGGCTGTCGTGCCGCGCGCCGGTGGTATCACACCGAGTGTACCGCTGCAACGAAATTTATTGACAGCACAACAGATGTCGCCGGACTATTTTTATGAGGTGAAACCTATGGAAATCAGACAGGCGAAGATCGAATCGCCGGAAGACCGACGGACGATAGGTGAATTGTGGAGCGAGTACCTTCTGTGGGTGAACGATGAGCTGAAACTGCAGTACGGCATCGATATGGCGGCCGAGCTTGACACGACAATTGAGCAAGCGGTTGCAGATGATCTGGACAACTTACTCGCGAGCTTCACTCCACCGAAAGGGCGGGCACTGATCGCGCATAAGGACGGAACTCCGGTCGGAATCGGCTGTCTGAGGCCGACCGGTAATCGCACCGGTGAGATCAAGCGCATGTACGTGAAATCACACGCCCGCGGCGAAGGTATCGGCCGGCATCTTCTCGACGAGCTGCTGGACGCGGCGAAGAAGGCCCGCTACCTCCGCCTCTGCCTCGACAGCGTACGATTCATGCACGCGGCGCACCGGCTCTATCGGTCGGCCGGTTTCGAGATTATCGAGCCGTATGATGAAAGCGAGGTCCCACCCCAACTCTGGGAGTACTGGGTATTCATGGGGCTGGAGCTCCGGTAGCCCTGCCCGTTCTCAGTATCGGTGTGTCTCCTGATCGGTGTTGACATGTCGCACTGCTTCATTCAACGTATAAGCATATGCTTAATTGTTTGCAGGTACTATGAAAAAGTCCGACGTCTGCGGAGAATATGCCCTGCACTGCAGGCGCAATGAACCGGCACTGCGCAACCGGGTTGCCGAAGCCTCGGGCCTCTCCGAGCTCTTTCGGGCGCTGGCGGATGAGACGCGAACCCGGATCCTCTATTTGCTCGCGGAGCAGGAGTTGTGCGTGTGCGACCTGGCGTTCCTGCTCGATATGTCGGCGCCGGCCGTCTCGCACCATCTCCGGCTTCTCAAGCTGATGCGCCTGGTCAAGAACAGGCGATCGGGAAAGCAGGCGTTCTACTCACTCGCCGACGAGCATGTACTGATACTGATTCGAACCGCTCTGGAACACTATGCAGAAGCCGACGAAGGGCGAACGGATAACACAACAGCATAAGAATACCGCGTGCAGCGACCGCTGCAGCTGCGACAGCGCTGCGGAGTCACCCTTCGATGCGCGCAATGCGGGCAACCGCCGGCAGCAGATCCCGACGGCCGGAACGCTGCCGCAGCATGACGGGCAGGATCGCGCGACGGGGACGGCACCCGGCGCTCGGCGCGTTGCCGCCGGGATCGGACGTACCCGGCTGAACGCGCCTCACGCCGCGCGCATCTCGATCGCCGCCATACTTCTGCTCGCCGGTCTCTGGCGCATGGAAACCGCGCTACCCGCGACGCTGTTCATGCAACAGACGTTCCGTTGGGTGCTGTTCCTCGGTGCCTATCTGCTTGTCGGCTGGCCGGTAATTCGAAGTGCCGCTCGCAACATCGTCGGCGGGCGGATCTTCGACGAGATGTTCCTCATGACCATCGCCACCGCCGGGGCGTTCGCGATCGGCGAGCTCCCGGAGGCGGTCGCGGTTATGCTCTTCTACTCCGTGGGCGAGTACTTCCAGGAGCTCGCTGTCGGCCGATCTCGCCGATCGATCGCCGAGCTCATGGACTTGCGTCCGGAATTCGCGCGACTCGTCACCGAATCCGGGGTGGATACGGTCGAGCCCGATCACGTCGAGGTCGGCTCGATTATCGAAATTCTTCCCGGAGACCGTATTCCGCTCGACGGCACCGTCGTCGACGGGGAATCCAGCCTCGATACCTCCGCCCTTACCGGAGAATCGGTCCCGCGCGCGGTCTCGGTGGGCGATTCGGTTCTTGCCGGGTTCGTAAACGACGCAGGGCGGCTTCGCCTTCACGTCGCTCGCCCATTCGGGGAGTCATCGGTTTCGCGGGTTCTCGACCTCGTCCAGCATGCCGCCGAGAAGAAGGCGCCGACCGAACGGTTTATCACGCGCTTTGCTGCGATTTACACACCGATCGTCGTCGGCATTGCGGCTGCGCTTGCCCTCATTCCTCCGCTGCTTGTCCCCGGCGCCGCCTTCTCCGATTGGTTGTATCGTGCGCTCGTAGTGCTTGTCATTTCGTGCCCATGCGCACTCGTGGTGTCGGTTCCGATGGGGTACTTCGGAGGCATCGGAAGCGCATCCCGAAACCGGGTGCTGGTAAAAGGGGCGAACTACCTCGATGCGCTTAACCAGGTCGGCACTGTCGTATTCGATAAGACAGGCACCCTCACTCGCGGTGTTTTCGCAGTAACCGACGTGATTCCCCGAAACGGGTATTCGGGCGACGATCTCTTGCGGCTGGTCGCACACGCGGAGACGGGCTCAACCCATCCGATCGCGCGTGCCGTCCGACAAGCGTACAGCGGAACGGTTGATCCCGAAATCGTTTCAGAAATACGGGAAGAAAAAGGGTTCGGTATCCACGCGTTTGTCGACGGACACGAGGTAATTGCCGGAGGCGATCGACTGCTGCAGCGCGAACGGATTCCGCACGCCGACTGCGATGCCACAGGTACTACAGTATACGCAGCGATTGACGGTGTATACGCAGGGCTCATGGTGGTATCGGACGAGCTGAAACCGGAAGCCGCCGAAGCGGTACTGTTATTGCGTGAGCTCGGCATCTCGCGTATCGTGATGCTCACCGGCGACAATCACGCTATCGCTTCCGAAGTTGCGCAACGACTCGGCATTAATGAGGTGTACGGTCAGCTGTTACCGGAAGAGAAGGTCACTGCCGTAGAACAACTGCAATCAGAACTCCCGGCAGGCCGAACGCTCGCCTTCGCAGGCGACGGAATTAACGACGCGCCGGTCCTCATGCGCGCCGACATCGGCATCGCGATGGGGGGAATCGGCTCGGACGCCGCGATCGAGGCGGCCGACGTTGTATTAATGGACGATGCTGTCGACCGGGTGCCGGTTGCGATCGAGATCGCTCGGCGTACCAGAACAATCGTACGCGAGAATATCGTATTCGCCATGGGCGCCAAGGCGCTCTTCATCGCGCTTGGCGCCGCCGGACTGGCCGGCATGTGGATGGCCGTTATCGGGGATGTTGGCGTATCGTTACTCGCTGTATTGAACGCGACAAGAACGCTGCGCTTCATGCGACCGTAGCGTTACTCGTTCCCGGACGAATTCTCCGACTCCAACTGCTTCTTGCGCTGAATAGCCTTCCACGCCTTCATTTTGGTTCGGAAGATGATAACAACCACGACCACAACCAGTACCCAGACCCACCACTCCATATGTCTCCTCCTGCGGTCGACCGACCGCCCGAACACCTCAAGTATATCCCGCAACTGTTCGCCGGTCGATCGCGAGAACAACGCCGGAACAGACCCGGAATCGGTGTGGCAGCCCTCGGTTGATCGTGGTGCGCTGAGCGTACTACACAGAGTGAGCGTACTCCACAGCGTGAGCCTACCGCTTCAGAGCCCTATCGATCTCCGACTTGCTGAAACCGACAAGCACTTTCCCCTTAATGTCGACCACGGGAACCCCGTATTGTCGGGACTTCTTGTGCGCCTCTTCGGCTTTGCGGGGATCGCGGGCGATATTGTATTCGGTAAACGGAACGTCGTTCTCGCGAAGATAGCGCTTTACCGACGTACAGTGCGGGCAACTCGGCGTGGTGTATACCTTTACCTTCATCGCACCCTCCTCATATCTTTATATATATTAGTAATAATATATAATATGATGGCTCGTCAAGTGGCAATCGTCAATCGCTTGTCACTATGCCTCGATAGATGCGGTCCCATGCGTAGTACAGAACGATTCCGGACGGTATGCCGGCCACCGCGTCGACCGCATAGTGAATTGCGCCGTACACCATCGACACGGATATACCGGCGATGACGGAGACGATCAGCAGCGCCGGTCCGCGACGGAGCGGACGCAGAAGCAGGAGTACAACTATACTCTGCCCGACGTGAGAGCTCGGGAACGCACCGCCAACGGACGGAATACCGAAGCTGAATAGAAAGTCTACGAAACGGGACATGATCACTCCGTCGAAAAGCCCCGCTCGAAACTCCAGCGGACCGGTTGCCGGAAGAAGCGCAAAGGCGATCACGAAGGTAATGAAAGATCCGATGAAAACGAACGCGTAGCGCGGATACTCTTCACGCCGCCGGACCCATACAAAAAGCACCCCGGCGAACAGCAACGGGAAGTACAGTGAGTAGAGAAGATGCATAAGCTCGGCGATAACGCGTCCGGGAGCAAGCTGGAAAAACCAGAGGTGAGGATTCGATCCGAACAGCAGCCGATCCCATTCGGCCACGAGCGGGTCAAAGCTTACGCCCTCACCGTAAATCATGTGTGCGAACGGACCGACGTGAATGTACGCGATGCTGATGAACGCCAGAGGGTAGAGCGCCCGAACGAAGCGCAATACCGGCCCACGGGGCGGGTAGAGTGCAGTCCCGGAGATGAGCACAACGCCGGCTACGACAACGAGTGCCTGAACGAGATAGTCCGTGCCGGCCCCGGCGCGAACGAACAGGAGAACGGCAGCCACGATGAGATAACCGACCGCAAGGCGATCGGCCGGGGACATGAGCTTCCAGGCGTTACGAATCGCGTTCATTTCGCCTGCTTAACGCACGGCGGGAACCGCGTCAACACCACAACCGCGACGCACGACTTCCTCGCTGCGCGACGAGCCGCTCTCCTTCCGGAAACGTGTCGCGAATGCGCCGTACGAGCGACGGGACAACGGTACGAATCGACATTTCTTCCAGTTTCTCCGACTGAAAGAGGATCTCATAGAGAAGAGACATGCTCTGCATTCGACTTCGGGCGTCCCGGAGTGCATCCGCTACATCGTCACCCTCGGCGCGTCTCTCCTGCAGCGACAGGAGGCTGATGATCGTGCTGATGCTGTTCTGGATCCGGTGGTGCGCTTCCTTGAGTAAGATCTCCTTCTCCCGCAAGAGCCGCTCGGTTTCCTGCTGGTGCTTCTTTCGCCCGGTGATATCGTGAACGAGAGCGAGGACAGCTTCGACCGTTCCCGTTTCCTGGTCTTTCACCGGAAAGGTAACGGCCGAAAGCCACCTGGTCGGCGAATCGGGGTTGTCCGAAATTTCGCGCTCGGCAACTTCCCCCGTCTCGAATGTCCGTTGCGCCGGGCAGACCGGACATATCTCGGAGAGATCGTGAAACGCTTCGTAGCGCGTACGACCGATCAATGGCGCTGATCCGGTCCTGTACGCTCGCAAATATACTGTCGAGATACAACTCCTTCTCGCGAATCGCCCGAATAGCTTCATAGCGTTCAGTAACGTCACGGAATACAAGAACCACGCCGTGTAGTGCACCATCTCTCGTCCGGATCGGTGGGCATTATCGGCAATCCGGTACTCGCGACCGTCGCCCGCGCGCAGAATGGAATCGTTCGAGAGGGTAACGATCTCACCACTGCGAATGACACGCTTAACCGGATCCTCGATCGGCGTACGGCTCGTGCCGTACACAACCGTGAACACGTCGACAAGCGGCCGCCCCACGGCATCCTCCTCGATCCATGCGGTAAGACGCTCGGCAACCGGATTCATACGCACCAGGTAGCCGTACGATGCGATACGCTCGCATCGCTGTACGTAATCCGGGTCGGTGTGTCCGGAAAGAAAAACGATCGGGAGATCGCGGCTCGCTAGGATTTCCTCGTCTGCTACCGTGCGGTCCATCCCGGGACCGAGGTCGATATCCATCAGTACCAGATCGATATCGGCGCCGGGTTGACGCACCGCTTCAATCGCTCGCCGCCCGTCAAGAACGTGTATAACCTGATAGCCGGCGCGCTCCAGCCGTTTTCTTCGGCGAGCGCGACTATAGCTTCGTCTTCGACAAACAGAATCGTTTTGCATCCCGCACCCATTCCCGACGGCCTCCTGTACGTTGTCGAACGTTCTTCAGTTCGGTAGTGCTTTGTCGGTGTGCTCGGCGAACGCAGTATAGGGCACCCGTACGCGCGGCGCTATATGCGGCTCATCTTCGGGCTCGAAATGAGACATGTGCGGTTGTGACTGGTACACTCACACCACCTTTTCGAGGCGAGGAGCGTCGTATGGCCGGCATTATCTTCCTCCGAACTGCAGAGTTCGAACGTACCGTCGAGTTCTACACCGGGCAGCTTGAGATGGATGTGTGGCTCGAGCAGCCGTCGATCACCATATTACGGCACGAGAATCTGCTGATCGGGTTTCAGGACCGACGCGATGAGCGGCCCGATACCGACGGGCTCATTACATTCTTCTATCGCGACCGCGAGCAGGTCGATCGGATGTACGCGGTGCTTGCAGATCGGGCAACCAGCGAACCGAAGGAAAACACCCGCTATCGCATCTACAACTTCTACGCCGAAGACCCGGAGAAGCGAAATATTGAGTTTCAATGCTTTCTTCACGAGCTTCCGGCTTGGGGGTGAACAGGTGAACAACCGGAATGAACTACTCACTTCCCATTGTGGCGAGCATTCGCCTCGATAGCCGCAGAATCACGAACAGAAGCAGCACGCACATGCCGGCGACGATAGCCAGCGAGCCGGCGACGTCGACCAGCGATGCCCCTTCGGCGATGATCCGCCACAGAGGGTCGATCGCCCAGAAGGTCGGAATAATCCGCGCGATCCACTGGGGCCAGTCGGGAAAGATGTAGAAGACGACCGGCGCGAAGAGAAAGAGACCTGCCCCTTTCACAATCGCGAAGAGTGCCTGCGAGCTTCGCGCGAGCAACCCAACGACGAGGCCGAGCAGCGCCCAGAATACGGAAGTGATCGCCAGCACCCCGAGCATCGAGCCGTAGTCGGGCCCGAGCGCGCGGTTCAGTGCGAGCGTAATCGCGGTCATGATGAAGGTCAGGACGATGCCGAGTACCGCTTTGGCGGCGAGCACATCCGGGAGAGTGGCAGGGGTGCTCAAGAGTGCATGCAGCGTATGCCGTTCGCGCTCCTCGACGAGGCTCGAGGCGGGCACGAAGAGGCCCGCCATGATAAATGCATACATGGCGATGAGCGGAACCAGTCGGGTGGAAAGGGAGATAGGATCACCGGTACCGAGATCGACAACATCCACGGCCACCGGGGCAGTGCGCCCCTCGATATCCCGTATGAGGTCGATCGCCGTCACCGCGAGTACCATCCGGTCGATCGCGTAGCTCTCGCCGCTGATGTATATCTGTAACGGCGGTCTCTCCCCGGCGCGTACGGCGCGGTCAAAGCCGGCCGGCAGGACGAGACCGCCGTCGAAGTCGTGGGCTTCTACCCGGCGCCGGAGCGTATCCACATCGTCGAGTACTGTCGAGACGATTCCGTCGATCTCCCCGATCGCGCGTGTGATCTCCGAGTTTCCTTCGTCGACGAGTGCGAGTCTCGGCTTCGCCTCGATGAGATCGCCGAAAACAAGCTGGATAACCAGCGTCATCGCGATCGGAATGGTTATCGCTACGAGTACGAAGGGGGAGCGCGGGCCGAGCGCCGCATCCTTTCGAAATATCCGGGCGATCGTTGAGAGTTTCATAGTCGTGCCACCCTGCGTGCGAGAACGAAGAGCCCGAGCCCGAAAAGGGCTACCAGCCACAGTACCGCGAGCCCGAGAGCGCCGGCGACATCGGAAAATCCGGCTCCGTACGAGGTCACATCGATCAGAACCCGCATAATGCCGTAGCTCGGTACGATGCGAACCCACGGTGCGGTACTTCCGGGAATAAGCGCAGCAAATGCGGGCACGGCCAGCGGAAGAATCCAGAGCATCGATCCGAACAGGGTCCCGAGGAAGTCGCGTCCCGCCGCGCCGGCTATCATGGCAACGCCGGTGAACATCGTCGCACCGAACAGCGCTGCGACTATAAGGAGATACCAGTTGGAGGTGGTGAACGACCCGATCGCCGCCAGCAGGACAACCGCCTGGATGAACGAGAGCGCAATCCCGTGTATCGACTTGGCAATCAACAGATGACTGAGCTTTGCGGGCGTCGCGATGATGGCGGTGACCGTTCGGTTAGCAATCTCCGAAGCGATAAGCGAGGCGAGGACGAAGGTTTCGGTCATGAGAACGAAAAAGGCGAGCATCGGTTTCAACCGCTCGCGCATCGAGACTTGCATTCCGAGCCGGTCGACACCGAGCACGACCTCGTCTGCAACGGGCTCGGTCACCGGGAGCTCGACGCCGGCGATCATGTACGCTATCTCGCGCACCAGACTGCCGAGTGCGCCGCGAATCTCGGCCGGAGTATCGTCGTTTACGAGCAGCGTCACCGTGCTTTCCACCCCGGTTGCCACGTCGAGGAAGAATCCGGGCGGCAGCTCGATCCCGGCG
>SLIN01000087.1 GCA_007135605.1 Spirochaetales bacterium
ATCGAGGGCGGGGTTATCCCATGGCCGCTGTGAGCTCTGCATCCAGTAGAGCACGTACTTTGCCCCGCTTCGCGGTTCGCCCGCGCGATGGGTAACGATGCGTTCGGATTCCACTGTGCTGCCGGTGCGGTCGGTCATGATCGATGACAGAGCTGCGTCCTATTCCTCCCCCGAGAGCAGTGCTTCGAGGTCGGCGCGGTCTTTCAGTCGCCCGCTTGCCCGTTTGTTTCGAATGAGTTCGTCACGGCCGAGAAAGCGAACCGGCACTTCGCCGAGCTTGCCGGTGACGGCGCCCGATTCGGCATCATCCCATTCAACTCCCGAAATGCTTGTCAGCAGATCAACTCGATTCGGCGCATTGCCGAGTTGTATTACCTGGTCCGGCGTCAGGAAATCCTCCCGGGATAATCCGAGCCCGTCGAACCCGAAATCGCCGAGCGCTGCCAATACCCGGTCGACGTTCTCTTCGCTGCGATTGAGCAACAGGTCCAGATCGGCGGTGAACCGCGGCAATCCGTGCAGCGCCAGCGCGTGCGCGCCGACGACGACACACTCAACTCCGTGTGAGCGGAACAACGCGAGCAACTCTTTCAAATCCGGAGACATTTCCATACCATGCCCTCCTGAGTCGCTCGACTTCGGCAAGCCGTTCGTGCGCGGGCCGGGAAAGCCACCACCTTCGATTCGGTGCATCGTCACTGCTGTGAAGCGGTCGCCTGACCACAACCCTGTCCATGAGAGTCGCCCTTCTCCCTGCCGGTGATTATACCGGCGACCGGAGCGTCACGGCAAACGACCGGTCCCATTGACATCCACTCAATCAGGGTGTATGATTTGAACCACATTATGGTTCAGTCGAACCACCGAGGGCGTGTATGGGATCCATAACGATTCATTCCATAGACGGAGAGTTGAAACGAAGGCTCGACGAAGAAGCACGGAGAAGGAACACCAGCAAGAATCGACTCATTAAGGAGCTCCTGTCCCGCGAGCTCGGTGTGGCATTCGAGGGCCATTACTCGGACGACTACGGGGAGTTCTGCGGAGTCTGGAGTGTCGAGGAGCGTGCGGACTTTGAGAAGTCGCAATCCGAGAACTCCGAAGTTGATTCGGAAGAGTGGAGCTTCTAATGCGTCTGGTGATCGACACGAACGCGTACGCTGCGTTGCTCGCCGGGGATCATCGCATGAACGATGAGCTTACACGAAGCGATGCCGTACTTCTTTCGCCGGTAGTCGTCGGCGAGCTTCTCGACGGCTTCGGCGCGGGAAATCGAGCTCGGGAAAACCGGGAGATACTTACCCGGTTTCGCAACAAGCAGCGAACGGTTACGATCCCGATCACCGACGAAACGGCGGAGTGGTTCGCCGAAATAAAGAAGCAGTTGCGTGCGAACGGTACGCCGATACCGATTAACGATGTCTGGATCGCCGCCGGATGCCTGGAGCATGGGGCAGCGATCCTTACGTACGACGACCATTTCTCGAAAATCGACGGGCTCTTGAAACGCCCCCTCCCGGGCTGAACGCACGCTCCCGGCCCGAGAGTTACAGTCCGCCTTCGCAGGAGAGCGGACCGTTTCCATCTCGCGCTGTCGGTCACCTTGTTCGCGAATACGATTCCGTGCATAGCCGGAAGAGGAACCTCAGAGCACCTGAAGCAATATCGCAAAGAGTATAGCGCCCACAAAGAACGAAGGCAGGCAGCTCTCCTTGCTCTCGGGCAACTCCTCTTTCAACGTGTTCAGGATAAGTCCGCCGGCAACAAAGGCCCACAGGAGTGCGGTCATCGTCGAGAACGCAAATGAGAACATGCCGTTTACGGTTCCGAGAACAAGTGCCGCCGCGAGTACCCATCGACCCCATCGATCGTAGCGAACGCGATGGTGATGACGCAGCCCTTCATCGATAATGAAGAAATGGAACGCGAGAGCGATGCAGAACAGCAGCGCCGCGGCCAAACCCTTTTCGTCCACCGCCGCCACGATATCGCCGATCAGGAAAAAGTAGAGAGCGAAGAAGACAATGTGCACGGTGAACACTCCACCGGATGTATGCTCGCGCCCTTCCCGGCCCCGCCCCGTCCTCCGGGAACGGATTGCCACGATTTCGAGCGCGTAGAAGAGTGCTACACTGACGAACGCAAGCAGATAGGCTTCGTTATGCAGCACGTCGAGAAAGCCGGACAGCGCCAGTTCGACCTGCGCGGAGTGCAGCTCCGGCAAGAGCTCAAGAAACGCATACGCGACCGAGATTCCCGCGGCAAGCGACATCCAACGGAATTCGGCGATTATGAAGTCCGCGCCGCGGATCGTACCGATTAAGGCGGTAAGTGCGGCGAGCGCGAGGGAGAACACAATTGGCAAGAGCGGCATCGACGAAGCCTCCGGACAGAGTCATGAATCGTGAATTACGAAGATCCGGTTACATCCATCTCCTGTCAACCGAAGCCCGTCCCGGAGGTAGTCCGCTGCGCTGCTTCCGTCGATAATGGGGCTCGGACCGGCCCGCGCACGCCTCGGAGCCGTTCCGGGAGGCATACGATGAGTCGGAGCAAATCGCGTTTCGCGGTGGTATTCGGTAACCGAGGGTTCTTTCCATCACACTATATGGAATCCGCCCGTACGGAGCTCGCTTCCGTCCTCGGACGGATGGGACATGAGGTTTTGATGATGGATCGCGACAGGACCCGCCTCGGGGCGGTGGAAACGCCCACCGAAGGCCGCGAGTTCGCGCGCTTCTTCCGTACCCACCGCGAAGCGATCGACGGCGTGATCCTCTCGCTACCGAACTTCGGCGACGAGAACGGCGCGATGGAAGCACTTCGGGAGGTTGATGTTCCCATCCTGATCCAGGCCTACCCCGACGAGCTCGAACACCTCGGACCGAACGAGCGCCGCGACTCCTTCTGCGGCAAGCTCTCGATCATGGATGTGCTCACTCAGGCGGGCATCCGGTTCACCAACATGATTCCGCACACCGTTCACCCCGAAAGCGAGGAGTTCGAGCGCAACATCCGCGATTTCGACCGCATCTGCCGAGTAGACGGCGGCATGCGCCGGCTCGTCGTCGCCTCCGTCGGCGCGAGAACCACCCCGTTCAAAACCGTGCGTGCCGATGAAATCGCACTGCAGCGGCACGGGATCACCGTCGAGACCACCGATCTCGCCGATGTGTTCGATCGAATGGATCGTATCGACACCGCCTCGGACAGCTTCACATCGTGCCGGACCACCCTCGCCGGGCTCAGCAACTGGGAGAACGCGCCGGCAACCGCTCTGGACAACCTGACGCGGCTGAAGCTCGTCCTCGAGGAGCTCGGCGCCGAGATGGGATCGCACACAATGGCCATTCGCTGCTGGACCGAGCTGCAGAAGCGCTACGGTATATCGCCGTGCCTGGTCACCGGCGAGCTCGCCGACGAGAGTGTCCCGGTCGCCTGCGAAGTCGACATCGCCAACGCCATAGTGATGTACGCGCTCGGCGCAGCCTCCGGCGAGGCGACCAGCATCCTCGACTGGAACAACAACTACGGCTCCGAGCCCGACAAGTGCATACTCTTCCATTGCGGCAACGTGCCGGCCAGCCTCATGCGGGAGAAAGGCTCGATATCCGATCACACAATTCTCGCCAACACTCTCGGCGAAGGGCACGGCTTCGGCTGCAACCAGGGACGCATCCGCGAGATGGACTTCACCTACTCGAGCATGATCACCGACAGCGGAAGTCTGCGCTTCTATCTCGGTCGCGGGCGCATTACCGAAGATCCGATCCCGTCCGGCTTTTTCGGCTGCGCCGGTGTCGCCGAGATCCCCGGCCTGCAGAATCTCCTGCTCTGGCTCGGCAGGAACGGTCACCGGCACCACGTCAGCATTACCCCCGGCGACCACGTGGAACCGTTGCGCGAAGCGTTCGAGCGCTACCTCGGATATGAGGTTACCGTGTTTTGAAGAAGAATGCGCCGGCCGGTGGGTCAGCGGCGCCACAGGCCGGTGAGACGATCCTCACCCCGAGGTCCCGA
>SLIN01000365.1 GCA_007135605.1 Spirochaetales bacterium
CTGAGCTTGTTCTCGTTCTTCTTTCCGTACCGTCCCCGCAGCTGCTCCCAGAGCTCTTTCTTCGGTGAGTACACGTAGCCGTCTCCGAGCTCGATAAGCTCGATTCCGAATTCCTCGGAACCGTTACGCTCTTTGAGGGCATCCAACGCCGACTGCACCGCCTCCCGAGACAAGCCACTGATACGCGCAATGGTTGCCACACCGAGCGGCTCGCTCTCGAGGAACAGAATCGCTTCCACAATAGCCATTTCGGCCTTCAGCTTCACGGCGCGGCTCCTTCGCCGGCACTTGTCTCGCTTGCACTAGTTCGGCCCGTGCCGGATTCACTCCCACCTGCTTCCGCTTCGCGCGCCCGAATACGGATATCCCCGAACATACGATTTTGAAGGATGATAATACTTCTCACCTTAACCTGCTCCAGCACGGCGAGAAACGCACAAACGACATCCATTACCGAGTTCGGCCGGACGATAAGGTCGGTGAACCTGAACTCCTTGCGATCGGATACTAACTCCGCGATAAGCGTCGTCTTCTCGCTGATCGATACTTCCTCGTACAGGTCCAGCACCCGCTCCGGTGTCAGATTACCGATGAGCTGCGAAAAGGTCTGCAGCAGATCCCAGACGTCCAGTTCCTGCCACAGATCTTCTTCCTCGAGAAAGTCAAGCGTGCGCTGCTTCTGCACGCGTTCAACGACCCACTCGCTCTCCTCTTCTTTCTCGCGCATGAGTTCGGTGAGCTTCTTGTACTTCTGATAGTCGATGAGCTTCTCGATAAGCTCCTGCCTGGGATCGCCGAGCTCCTCGTCGAGATCCAGGTCGACCGGCAACAGCATTCTCGACTTTATGTACAGCAAGGTACTAGCGAGCAGATAAAACTCGGTTATATTGTCGAGATCGACTCGCGTCGAGTACTCGATAAACTGCAGATACTGATCGGTGATCTGCGAGATCGGAATATCGTAGATGTTTATCTCCGATCGTTTAATCAGAAACAGCAACAGATCGAGCGGTCCCTCGAAATCGTCAAGCTTAAAGCGGTGTCCGGGTCGCTCTTCGTTCTGCTCGCTACTTTCGTCCATCGGTATCCTGGAGTCCATGTCGGCGGGAGGAGGAGTATACCTGCGCACTGTGCTCAAAGTAAATCCCTGCGCGACCGATTCGACATAGGACATCCGCGTACCGCTCACCCGACCGCGGATCGTGTAGCCCGGAATCGAGATCCAGCAACGGAGCCAGGACAAACGCACGTTCGCGCATTCGCGGATGAGGAATCGTGAGCTTGTCCGAGCTCAGAATCCGATCACCGAACAGAAGCAGGTCGATGTCGAGTGTACGCGGTCCGAAGCGAATCTCGGTGCTCCGGTCGCGCCCGAAGTCGGTCTCCAGCGCATGACAAGCGGCGAGCAACTCCGGGGGCTCCCCCTCGAAATGCCCGCACATAACGGCGTTCAGGAAATCGGGCTGTGCAATCCCGCCGATCGGCGAGGTTCGATATATCGGCGAAACGCGCGCACCCGACAATATCACGGAAAGCCGAGAGACCACCTCGCCGAAGAGCCGCACGGTATCGCCGACGTTTCCGCCGAGACCGAGATATACGAGCTCACCCACTTTGCTTCTTCAAAACAGCTCATCTTCAGCCGGGACATCGTCAACATCGGGTTCGCTATCCGCACCCCGCCCGGCAGCTGAAGCAGATCCTGAGCCGCCGGCCTTCTTTGCAGTGCTACCTCGCGTCGCCGAGCTCGGTCCGGTCCCTTTTCCGGAGGTCGCAGCACCGCTTGCACTGCCCCCCGTCGCCTCTCCGGGATCCGGCTCGTCGGACGATTGTTCGGCAGCTGAGCCGGCGGAACGAAGGTGTCCGAACATCTTCTCGCGAAGCTGAAGCTCCACCTTGCCGCCTATATCCGGATTCTCTTCGAGAAACTGCCGGGCATTGTCGCGCCCTTGCCCGATCCGTTCCTCACCGAAGCTGTACCAGCTCCCGCTTTTCGATATGATTTCGTTCTTCAACGCAGCATCGAGCAGGCTTCCACTGGCCGAAAGCCCCTTACCGAAAAAGATCTCGAGCTCGCACTTGCGAAATGGCGGTGCAACCTTATTCTTCACAATCTTCACGCGCACCTTATTCCCGATCGCATCATCGCTTCCCTTCGAGATCGTCTCGATCTTGCGAACTTCGAGACGTACCGAGGAGTAGAACTTGAGCGCCTTACCCCCTGTAGTCGTCTCGGGATTCCCGAACATGACACCGATCTTCATACGAATCTGGTTAATGAAGATGAGACACGTCCCGGACTTGTGGATCGTGCCGGTAAGCTTTCGCAGCGCCTGGCTCATGAGTCGCGCCTGGAGCCCCATATGTGAGTCGCCCATGTCGCCGTCGATTTCGGCACGCGGCGTCAGGGCTGCTACCGAATCGACAACAATGATGTCGACCCCGCCGGAGCGTACAAGACTTTCGGTGATCTCGAGGGCCTGTTCGCCGGTGTCCGGTTGCGACACCCATAGTTCATCGATGTTTACGCCGAGAGCCTTCGCATACGTTGGATCGAGTGCGTGCTCGGCATCTACAAACGCGGCGATACCGCCCTGTTTCTGCGCCTCGGCGATAGCATGAAGCGCAAGCGTCGTCTTTCCCGAGCTCTCCGGGCCGTAGACCTCCACCACTCTACCGCGCGGATAACCACCGAGGCCGAGCGCCTCGTCGAGCATGATGGCTCCGGAAGGAATGGTACCGATTCCGATACCCTGCGGTCCGGAGCCGAGCTTCATAAGTGAGCCCTTACCAAACTGCTTCTCGATCTGCAGCCGGGCAGCTTCGAGCGCCCTGTTCTTCTCTTCCTGCGTATTCTGTACCGAATTCTGAGCGTCCGCTTTCGCCATTGATTCCCCTCACACCACCGGCCGTTTTCGTGAATGCCGCGGCACGCTATACTACGGCCGAAAATGGACTCGCGATTGTCGCCACCGCCATACTATAGAGCGAATTCTTCACAGTCAATCGCGCGGCGGTCCGGAGCGTCTGCGGCAATGATCGTAGCGATACTCGTCGCGAGTACTGTGGCGCTCTCCGCGCAACACGCCGCTCTTGCCGCATTTCTCGAACGTGGCCACTTCTCCGAAGCGGTCACATACATCGAATCGCTCGACGACAGCGACTCGTCAGTCTTGATATCGGCGGCGCTCACGATCGACAACGCTCACGGACCGCTTCCACGGTGGCAGCACGAGCATCTGCTGCGGCTCGTACTCGAGAATGTGCTCGACTCGCCGACTCCCGCTGCCGCTGCCGACGGCGATGTGTCGAGGGACCGGCTCGCCGGGCTCGAACCGATCCTGCTGCAGGCAAGCTCGTTCGAGAACGCGCAACTCCGGCGAACCATCTTCGATCTCGGTACCGGAGTCGTCGAAACCAGCGCGTGGCGAAACGAGCTACAACGCCGCGGAGAACAGCTCGTCGACGAGCTCAAGGAGTCGGCGGGCCGTCCGGGGGCAGATGTGGTCGAAGAGAGCGTCGCGCTACTGCAGGCTCTTGCAGCCACCGACGACTCGCGCCTCATTACACTCGTAGACCGTATCCGGCGGGAGAGTCGAGTACGTACGATCGTCGAAGCCGCACGCGAGGCGAGTGCCAGACTCCGACAGAGCCCATAGTAGAAGCCTCGAGGAGTGCACCCCGCACTGGCCAAATACCACTGGTGTGAGCGGCACCCGGTCAAACATGCAGTCACATCATTCCCAAATTCGCGCTTCTCTCCTTTGACCTTCATCCATCGCCCGGCTATTATTCGGCTCCATGAGGGGCGATCTGGTACTTGTCTGCACGCGGAGCATGAGGGATTACCTCGACCGTGTCGCCTACCAGCTGAAGACCTTTCCCGATTTCCATTCACTCGTCGACGTGAATAACTTCATCGGCAAGCTCCGCACTGTTAACTTTGCCGACGGGGAAATGGAGGTTGAAGTTCATACTTCATTGCGCGGAAAGGATGTGTTTCTCCTCGCTACGGC
>SLIN01000025.1 GCA_007135605.1 Spirochaetales bacterium
ATCGGCGAAGATGATGAAGCGGGTCGATCCGTCGATCGAGCTGTCCGCCGCCGGAGTGAACGACCTCGACTGGAATATCGAGCTGTTACGCCGCGCCGGGAAGTACCTCGACTGGATATCGGTGCACGGCTACTGGGACATGCTGCACACCGTGCACCGCGATCCTGCTCCGTACGAGCAGTGCATGGTATACAGCACGCGCATCGGCGAGCGAATCGACGCGATCCGGTACATCCTCGGCGCGCTCGGCTATCTCGGACGGATCCGGGTTGCGTTCGATGAGTGGAACCTTCGAGGGTGGCATCACCCCGCCGTCGATACCGGCCTGACCTCAGAGGAGTATCTGCTCCCACGCGATCGCAACGACGACAACGCCACCTATACGACCGCCGACGCGGTGTTCAGCGCCTGCTTTCTGAATGAGTGCCTGCGAAATGCCGACCTGATCGGTATGGCGAACTTCGCCCCGGTAGTCAACACGAGGGGGGCGATCTTCACACATCCGGAGGGAATCGTCCTTCGGTCGACGTTTCACGTATTCGAGCAGTATTCATCCCGGCTCGGCGACACGGTGGTCGACAGCTGGACTCCGGAGAACCCGAGCTTCGCGGTCGATGGCTGGGAGGGTCGGGCCGACATACCGGTGATCGATGCAGTCGCGACCGCCCATTCGGCGGCAGCGACAGGAGATCGCCGTACGGTCTCGATGGCAATTGTGAATCGCCACCCGGACGAAACGGTCAATGCGGAGATCCGTGCCCCGGGGCGTACGCTCGAATTCGTCAGGGCTTCGGCGATTACCGCTGCGAGCAAGGACTCCTTCAACGACATCGATCATCCGGATGCTGTAACGGCCCGCGCTGTCGAGTCGATGCAGAGCGTTGATGATCGAACGGTTTCCGTGGGGCTTGCCCCTCATTCGGTGACTGTGGTCGAGATGAGTGCCGGCTCGTGACGCGGCCGGTTTGGTTCTTTGCCGAGATATCGATCGATGAAGTACACTACCGAGCCGTATTCGCGAGCTTACTCAATAGACAATCATCATGGCAGGAATCAAAGATATCGCCGAGAAGGCCAACGTCTCGATCGGCACCGTCGATCGGGTAATTCACAGGCGTGGGAGAGTCGCGAAGGAAACGATCGAGCGGGTGCAGCGCGCGATGGAGGAGCTGAACTATCGCCCGGACATCCACGCGAGCAATCTTTCGAGTGGCCGCCGCTATCGCATTGCGGCCCTCATCCCGGAGCTCACCCAGGACAGCGGGTTCTGGGGTGAGTCCGCCGAGGGCATCCGTTCGGCCGTATCGGAGCTGGAACAACACCGCGTCGATATCGAAATCTACAACTACGACGAGTGGAATCTCGCTTCCTTCGGCGGTTCACTCGACCGTGCGCTCGACGATGGCGCGGATGGGCTGCTCATCGCTCCATCTACACTCACCGACCGGAAGACGCTATTCGAACGGATTCCCGGCGACGTTCCGTACGTCATCTGCGACTCGTACATTCCCGGCACGAACTGCATTACCTACGTCGGCGAGGACTCCTACCAGGCCGGCCGTACGGCCGGCAGGCTCATGGCCGATATGGTTGCGAACGGACCGGTCGTAGCTCTGCGTTCGCTTCCCGGCACCGAACATATCGGCCGCCGCGTCCAGGGCTTCGTTGACGTGATTTCCGAGCGCAATCAGGTACGGCCGCTGAGCATCGACTTCGACAGTACGATGACCGACCCACAGGTGGATGCGTTCGTCGGCAGGCTCTTCTTCGAGAATCCGGCTATCCACGGGCTTTTCCTGTCGAACTCACAGATCAATCGCATCGCGCCGGCGGTTCTGCGCCACTTCAAGGGCGAACGACCGCGCATGGTCGGTTTCGATCTGGTACCGGCGAACCGCGATTTGCTTGCCAACGGGTCGATCGACTACCTGATCGGCCAGCGCCCGGAAGAGCAGGCGTACCTCGGTATCCAGATCCTCTACCGGCATATCGCCATGCACCGACGTTTCCCGCCGGAGATCATCGTACCGATCGATATTATCTGCGCGGAGAACCTCGGCAACTACTCGACGCGCCTGGCGGTCGAGGAGTATGCGATGACGAATCCTGGCGATAGCGCGACCGGTTGAGCGGAGGGGAGGCTGCACGTGGCCGGCCGCACCGGCCGCGTTGACCGATACGGCTCGGCACGGCACGATGGGTCAGAGTCTTTCGAGATGTATCCGAGGAGCGTGACCTGTATGCCCGATTCGCGACCAAACATCATCCTGATCATGACCGATCAGCAGCGATTCGACACCATTTCAGCACTCGGGTTCTCCCATGCGGCGACACCGAATATCGATCGGCTCGTGCGGGAAGGCGTGTCGTTCACGAATACTCACGTCACCGCCGCCTCGTGTGCACCGTCGCGAGCGAGTTTTTTCAAGGGGCAGTATCCTCATACGACCGGTATCTATAAGAATGCGGATAGCTGGAGACACTCCTGGGTCGAACAGCTCGCCGACTCCGGCTATCACTGCGTAAACATCGGGAAGATGCATACGTGGCCGTTCGAAACGCCGCTCGGCTTTCACGAGCGGTTCGTTGTCGAGAACAAGGATCGCTATCTCGAAGGGCGCTACTTCTTTGACCGGTGGGACATGTTTCTGCGGGCACAGGGAGTAACCAAGCAGCAACGCGAGATCTACCGTGAACGAGCCGACTACGGAGAGCGGGCGGGAGCATTCGAGTGGGAGCTACCCGAGCACACGCATTCGGACTTCTTTGTCGGAGATCTGGCCGCCTGGTGGCTCGACGCGAAACCGAGGACCGAACCGCTCTTCCTCCAGATCGGCTTTCCCGGTCCGCATCCGCCGTACGATCCGGTACCCCGGTATGCCCGGATGTTCGAGAATACCCCCGTGCCCATCCTCGAGAACAGTGCGGAGGATTTCGACGGGCAGCCGCAGGCGCTGAAGGAACTGATTCGCCACAACAGCGAAATCGATCACGACTCGGTCGTCTGGAGCGAGAATCCTGCCCGGGAACAGCTTGAACGCATCCGGCGGTACTATCACGCGAACGTCGCGATGATCGACGAGAAAGTAGGCCTTATCATGAACACCCTGGAGGCGAACGGCTATCTCGACGACGCGATCGTTGTGTTCACCAGCGACCACGGCGACTGTCTCGGCGACCACGGGCATATCCAGAAATGGACCATGTACGATGCGATAACCCGTGTCCCGATGATCGTGTGGAGTCCGAAGCGTTTCGAGGGAGGTCGCAGCGAGCCGATCCTGTGCCAGCAATTCGACATACTACCGGCGCTCTTCGATGCGGCAGGCGTGTCGCCCCCGGCGTACTGGGAAACGTGCTCACTGTTGCCTGCCCTGCACGGAGAGCAACCGGAGGCGCCGCGGCGCTATGTCTTCTGCGAGCAAGCCCGGGATGCGACTCTCACCGGCGTGGAGTTCATGTCGATGATTCGCGACACCCGCTGGAAGCTCGTCCACCATCTCGGCAATGACGACGGTCAGCTCTACGACCTCGAAGCCGACCCCGACGAGCAGGTCAACCTGTGGTTTCGCACCGAATACGCCGAGAAACGCCATGAGCTCCTCGATGAACTACTCGCGTGGCGTATTCAAAGCGCCGTTTCCTCGCGGCGGTCGTAGCGCACCGGCAAGAGTGCCGCACGACGCCAACTACCCTGATCCGCACGAAT
Source organism: Spirochaetales bacterium (assembly GCA_007135605.1). Classification (GTDB taxonomy): domain Bacteria; phylum Spirochaetota; class Spirochaetia; order DSM-27196; family SKKC01; genus SLAN01. The sequence goes on from SLIN01000025.1 coordinate 3,710, forward strand.
CGAACACCGCTCCTGCGCTTTGTGCGCTTCCTTCCGTTGAGACGGCATTGACGCCGTGCCGATGCAGTGGTACGCTTGCGTTGACGTACACGCATCGGAAGAAAAATATGAGTTTACGTTAACACAATAGAGACGTGAATGGTGAGCGGCATGCGGGGCAACGTCTTCGATTGCAGGATCGTCCCTGCGGCGCCTCACCATCGCTAAACGGAGCGGAAATGAGCAAGGCATTACAGTTCGGCTGTGACTACTATCCCGAGCATTGGCCGGAGGAGCGGTGGGAGACCGACTGCCGCCTGATGTCGG
>SLIN01000163.1 GCA_007135605.1 Spirochaetales bacterium
CCCGCGAATCGACCTCGCGATTGTCGCCACGAACGGTGGAGACTGCGATGCGGTGACCGAAACCGCGCAAGCGATCGCCGACACGAGCGATCTGCCGATTCTTTTTTTCGTCGATCCTGCCGCCGTAGCGCTCATCGAGCGACTCGACGACCTACCACACTACGGCTGCATTCCGTACGGTTCCGGCGAGCTTGTGCTCCGGCAGTGGATCGCAAGCGCACTCGAGCTCTTTCGTGCGCGGCACGATCTGTTCGAGGTTCGATACCAGCGCGAGTCCGACGAGCTTCTTACCGGGGTGATCGACGCGATACCCGACAGCCTCGCGGTACTCGACCGAAACGGCACGATTATCGCCGTAAACGATGCATGGCGCCGATTCGGCCGCGAAAACGGTCTGCGCTGGAGTGCGTACGGCGTCGGTCGCAGCTATCTCAATCCGCTACTCCATGCGATCCGTCGCGACCCCGCGGATTACCCTGAATCCGTCGGATCAGAGAGCGACGCCGCGAAGACGGCCGAGCTCATGCAAGCGATACTGGACGCGGAGGAGCACCAGATAACTTTCGAGTATCCGTGTAACAGTCCGAGCGAAACACGCTGGTTCCTCATGCGGGCGCGACGCTTCGGAACACGCTTCGGCCCGCGCATTGTCGTGACACATACGAACATCACCAAACGCAAGCTCGCCGAAATTCGACTGCAGGAAATGCTCGAGCAGAAAGACCGGCTGATGTCCGAGCTGAACCACCGGGTGAAGAACAATCTCAACATGGTCTCCTCTCTCATCTCGCTGAAGGATCAGTCGATTGGGGACGCGGCCGACCTCTCCGATATCCGCAACCACGTGCGCGCGATCGCCTTCATTCACGATCGCCTGAATCAGGCTGATAATATCTCGCGGGTCGACTTCGCCGAGTACCTCGAGACGCTGATCCACAGCGTCGTATCGCTGCACGCCGGCAGGCCCGTTCGTACCGAATTCGATATCGATCCGATAACGATCGATACCCGAGCGGCAGTGACTCTGGGGCTCATCCTGAATGAGCTCGCAACGAACGCAATGAAGCACGCCTTCAGCGGCGAGTTACCCGGAGATGTAGAGCCGGTGCTCTCGGTACGAATGCGGTACGACGACGAAACCTCGGAAGTGGATCTGTCGGTCGCCAATACCGGTAATCCTCCGAGCATCGAAATCGATTTCAAGAGCCCTTCAACCCTCGGACTGCAGCTGGTCTCCGCGCTCGTAGACCAGATTCGCGGGTCGATCGAAGTGCGGCGCACCGACCGCACGGAGTTTCATATTCGTGCGCCGTTACATGCGGAGCGGCAACAGTCCTCGAGTGACCGTGACGAGCGGGCGTAGAGGATTTTCAATCTCCGATCGTCCGTATAGAGTGACCAGTGTCTATCGAGCTTAATCAGGGGGCACCGTGAAGATCACCGCAGTAAACGTCTATCCGGTCTCGGAGCTGCGAACGTTTCTCTTTGTCGAGATCGAAACCGACGCCGGTATACGCGGTCTCGGCGAGGCCGGACTCACCGGCCACGAACGCGCGGTAATCGGCGCACTTGACTATTTGCGCGAGTTGCTCATCGGAGAGGACCCGTTCCGAACCGAGCATCTCTGGCAGACGATGTTCCGCGGCGCCTTCTTCCCCGCCGGTCGCGTACTCTCCGCTGCGATCGCGGCGGTCGATATCGCGCTGTGGGATATCAAGGGGAAGGCGCTCGGTGTGCCGCTCTACCAGCTGCTCGGCGGTCTCGTACGGAATCGGGTTGGATGTTATCCGCACATCGGCGGGGAGACGACCGAGGAGCTGATCGAGGCCGCAGAGCAACGGGTCGACGAGGGGTGGCGCTTTCTGCGCTGGGGCTGTCCGGCCGACGGCGAGCATTTCGAGCCGGCTGCCGCCGTCCGCCGAACGATTTCCCGGATGAAGGCGGTGCGCGAGGCGGTGGGAGAAAGCATCAACCTCTGCCTCGATGTCCACACCCGTCTCGATCCGAGCGACGCGGTGACGCTCTGCCGTGAAACCGAACCGCTTCGCCCCTACTTCATCGAAGACCCGCTGCGCGCGGAGAACATCGACTCCTACCGGATGCTGCGGGCCCGCACCGGAGTACCGATCGCCGCCGGTGAGCAGTACGCGAGCAAATGGGAGTTCCGGCAGCTGATCGAAGAGGACCTGATCGACTTCGCACGCATCGATCTTGCGATCTGCGGAGGCATTACCGAAGCGTCCAAGATCGCCGGCTGGTGCGAGACACACTACATTCGTCTTGCCGTGCACAATCCGATCGGACCGGTAAGCACCTCGGCGTGCCTGCACCTGAACCTCGCCGTTTCGAGCTTCGGTGTACAGGAGCTACCGCGCCGGCCGAATGAGAGTCTTGCCGACCTCATCGTGAATCAGCCGGTGTGGGAACGCGGCGACCTCCTGCCGCCGACGGCTCCGGGACTCGGCATCGAGCTCGCTCACGAAGCATTGAAAAAGTATCCGTACGAGCCGAGACCACTTCCGCAGCTTCGCCGTGAGGACGGTTCGTTCACCAACTGGTAGAGGAGTGTAAAGGGATGATGGATAACGCAAGACCGAAGTACCGCGGTGTTTTCTGCCCGGCGGTTACCCCCCTCGACGGCGAAGGGCGTGTCGATCTCGAGGCTGCAGGCACGCTCTACGAACACCTGATCGCGGGCGGGCTCGACGGCATTGTCGTGCTCGGGAGCATCGGCGAGTTCCAGGCGATCGACCCCGAAGAGAAGCGCCGTTTGATCCGCTTCGCCGTCGACCATGCTGCCGGCCGCTGCAAGATCATCGCCGGAACCGGCGGCACGGTCATGCGGGAGGTCGTCGATCTCACCCGATTCGCGGAAGACGCGGGGGCCGATGCGGCCATGATTATTCCCCCCTACTACTTCCCCGTCGGGGAGGTCGGCCTGCTCAACTATTACGGCACCGTCGCCGAAGCGGTGGAGATGGACATCCTGCTCTACAGCTTCCCTGCCCGCACCGGCTACGAACTGCCGGTGGATGTCATCGCCGAGCTCGCCGGCTCATATGCGAACATCATCGGAATCAAGGACACCATAGATTCGATCAGCCACACCCGCGCTATCGTGAACGCGATTGCCGACCGGCGCTCGGACTTCGCGGTGTTATCCGGCTTTGATGAATACATCTATGTGAACCTGCTCGGCGGGGGCGCCGGCACGGTCAACGGCCTGACAAATCTCGTGCCGCGCCTTTTCCGTGAGGCGTTCGACGCCTTCGATTCACGCGATGCGGGGCGCATGCATGAGATCCAGATGCGCATTAATGCGCTCATGCCGATTTACACCGCAGCGCCGAACTTCGTAGCAACGTTCAAGTACGCCGCGAGCCTCGTAATTCCGGGGATGCAACCGCACTGCGCCCCGCCGGAACGCTCGCTCACCCCGCCGGAGCAGCACACGGTCCAGGTGCTTCTCGGAGAGGCGGGGATTACCGCGTAGGGGGCCACCGGCGGAGTGGTCGTTCGCCCAACGCCGGAGCCTCGAACACCTCCCGGCTCCGGGCGGCCGACCGTCCGCGATCCCGGCGCGGCACCGCCATCAAACGCTACTCAGCCCGCTCCAGCGCTTCGACCACCTCCCGCGTCGTCTCCGACCAGAGCCCGCTCCGGTACCACCCGGCCATTTCCTCGAGGAATTGCCGGTACAGCGTGCCGAACTCCTTTGCCGCTTCCCGGTCGCCTGCTTCCCGACGCTCGTACAGCTGCTCGAAATGGGGACGCTCGGCCTTCCACGCGTTCTTTCGCTCCTCCACCGCCTCGGGCGCCTCGATCCATCGCACGAGCTCGGTACCGTCCTCGCGCCAGATCGAGACGACGGGGATATGATCGTCGCCTTCGGACTCGTAGCGATCCTTCAGCTCCTCGAGCTCCGAGCCGCGTACTATCCGGAACGGCAGGCCGGCGTCCGCGAACAGTCGCGCGAGAATCGGCACGTTGCACGCCGA
>SLIN01000179.1 GCA_007135605.1 Spirochaetales bacterium
GATAGCGACACCGATCGTTGGGACAGAACTTCGGTAATCTCTGCATACAAAGTACCTCTCTGTCCTGTAACTACCTGCGAAAGTGAGCCGGCGATTGTTATCCATAATCTTTGGGACACTTTCCACCGTTTACAGCGAGCTGCCGGCGGGGTATCCTCGTTGGGATCGGCAGATCAACCGAATCCGCCGATCGATCAATCTATTCGCTTTGCTAAGGAGCATTCACGTGCATGTACTCGTTACCGGCGCTGCAGGTATGATCGGACAAAAACTCGTCCGAAGGATCGTTGGCGAGCCACACATCTTCGGACAGGCGGTGTCCCGGCTTACCGTGCACGATATCGTCCGGCCGCAAGCGCCCGAGACGACGGGCTTCGCAGTCGAAACCATCGCTGGCGATCTCGCGGATGCGGCGGACGCGTCGAAGACGATCGCCGGGCGGCCCGACCTTGTTTTCCACCTCGCCGCGGTGGTATCCGGAGAGGCGGAGGCCGATTTCGAGAAAGGATATGCCGCCAATTTCGACGGTACCAGAAATCTTCTTGAAGCTATCCGGACAGCCGGCGATGAGTATCAGCCGCGTTTCGTGTTCAGCTCTTCGATCGCAGTCTTCGGCGCACCGTTTCCCCGACAAATCCCGGACGATTTCTTCTGTACGCCGCTGACCAGCTATGGTACGCAGAAGGCTGCCGGCGAGCTGCTCCTTTCCGACTATACACGCCGCGGTATTCTCGACGGGATCGGCATTCGTCTTCCGACAATCTGTGTTCGGCCGGGCGCACCGAACAAGGCGGCCTCCGGATTTTTCTCCAACATCATCCGCGAGCCCCTGGCCGGCAAGGAGGCGGTCCTGCCCGTCGATGCGTCGGTTCGACACTGGTTCGCATCACCTCGCTCGGCGGTCGGTTTTCTCGTACACGGGGCGACTCTCGACACCGAACGCGTCGGACCACGCAGAAACCTGACAATGCCGGGAGTTTCGGCTACCGTCGCTGAGCAGATCGAGGCGCTGCGCGCAGTCGGCGGCGATGAAGCGGTTGCGTTGATTCGGCGCGAGCGCGACCCTCAGATTGAACGGATGGTCGACGGCTGGGCGCGTGATTTCGCGCCCGAGCGGGCGCTCTCGCTCGGCTTTACCTCCGACCGGTCGTTTGAGGAGATTGTGCGGGTACACGTGGATGACGAGCTCGGCGGTGAAATCGGGCCGCCGACATAACATACACGGCGAGCCGTGTGGGACCGCTGCCGCTCGATGAACCGCGCGGGACCTCTGCCGCTGCGGCGGTGCCCTCCTTGTCGTGCGATTCGCCGGAGTGTACACTTTCAGCACAATGAAAGAGCTCAATTATTCCGACCCTGCATACAACGAAGCGATGTCGCACTACCTGGCCGGCGACTGGTCGACGGCCGAGCCCCGCTTTGTCGAGTTGTGCGCGAAATACGAGAAGAGCACCTTCGTTCGGCTCATCCTCGGAAATATCTACTACAGCCTCGGCAAGCTCGATGCGGCGATCGAGAAGTATCAGGAGGCGGTGTTCGTCGATCCGGATTTCGGCCTCGCGTACTATCAGCTCGGTGTCTGCTTCTATCGGAAGGGACATCTCAACAGGGCGCTCGAGGCGTTCCGTATGGTTGCCGGTACGAAGCAGAACCATGCGATGGCCAGCTACTATATCGGGCTCATTAACATGTATCTCGGCAAGGATGAGCAGGCGGCCGAAGGCTTCCGCAGTTTCAAGGAGCAGAGCCCGGAATCGATGATCGCGAACCTCTATTTGGGACAGTTGAAGCTGAAAGTGAAGGACTATAAGGGGGCGCTCGGGCCGTTGCTGGAGCTGGTTGAGCGCACGCCGCAGTTCGCCGAGGTCCATTACATGCTCGGTACCGTTTACTTCGGAATGCATGACAATACACGAGCGGTGCAGTGTTTCCGCCGTGCGCTGCAGATCAACCCCGAAGATGAACGCAGCAAGGCAAAGCTCACTCTACTGACCGACATGCAGTTCACCTGAGACGGAGTACCGGCGGTGGCAAATCCGATCAAAGGCTTTCTGCAACGCAAATTCGGCATAAGCGTCGACCGGCACTTCGAACCGACTCCCGAACAGTTGCGCGAGATGCTCGACAACGATGCGGTAGTGCTGATCGACGTCCGATCCGACGACGAATATCGCAGTGGGCATATTCCCGGCGCCGGGCACATTCCTCACATGCTGCTTGATCCGGCGAAGCTCCACTTCGCCGAAGACACGCCGATTGTCGTCTACTGTGCGGCCGGCGGTCGAAGCGAGTATGCGAAAGGCGTGCTGCAGAGCGCCGGATACAGCAACGTGCGCAACTTCGGCGGTGTCAACCGCTGGAACGGCCCGCTGAGCGAGGGGAACGAACGCTGAGATGAGCAAGACATCACCATCAACCCACTTCACCCATATCAGGGATACGCCGCTCGAAGAGTTCAGCGGCGTCGGGCGCCGCTTTCGACATAACGAGACCGGGTGCGATATCTACCATCTGCACAACGACGATCCGGAGAACCTGTTCGCGTTCATGTTCAAGACCGTGCCGCCCGACTCAACCGGCGTTGCACACATTCTCGAACACACGGTCCTCTGCGGCTCCGAGCGCTATCCGGTGAAAGATCCGTTCCTGCTGCTGCTGAAAGGCAGCATGTATACCTTTCTCAACGCGCTGACGTTCCCCGACAAGACCGTCTATCCGGCAAGCAGCACCGTCCCGGCCGATCTCTTTAATCTCATGAAGGTATACGGCGATGCGGTCTTTTTCCCGCTGCTGAAGGAGGAGATGTTTCGCCAGGAAGGACACCGGCTCATCGTTTCCGATGAGGGGACGCTCGACTACTCGGGCGTCGTCTACAACGAAATGAAAGGCGCCTACTCGACCCACGATGCGATCGCCGGCGAGATGGCGCTTCGCTCGCTCTTTCCGGATACCGCCTACGGGCACGACTCCGGCGGTAATCCGCGGGAGATCACGAAGCTCACCTACGAGGACTTTCTCGACTTCCACCGGCGCTACTATCATCCGTCGAACGCTCGAATCTTTCTCTACGGCAGCATTGATACCGACGAATACCTGACGTTTCTGCATGCCGAGTTCCTCTCACGCTTCCGGGGGGCGCCGGATAAGAACGCCGCCTCGGGCGAGCGGGCCGGGTCTGACGGGAGCTCTGCTTCCGGGCAGCCGCCCGGTCACGATCCGGCCGCGACTGTGCGCAGCGCCGCAGGAAGCGGTGGGGCCGTGGCGTCCGACATCACCGTCGATCTTCAGCCGCGATGGAGCGAGCCTCGGGCGGTTCATGCGAGCTACCCAACCGACCAGGAAGACACTGCAGGGCTCGCCTCGGTAACGGTCAACTGGCTGCTCACCGATATCGGCTCACCCGTTCGTGTGCTCGCATGCGAGGCGCTCGGCGACATTCTTCTCGGCGGTAGCGGGGCACCGCTGTACAAGGCGCTGATCGAGTCGGGGCTGGGCGAGGATCTCAGCGCACCGAGCGGGCTGGAAACCGAGCTGCGTGAGATCACATTTTCCACCGGTCTCCGCGGCACCGATCCGGAAAAGCAGCAGGCGATCGAGGATCTCGTTCTCACTACCTTGCGCTCCCTTCGCGACGACGGTATCGACCCGGATGTTGTAGAGGGAACGCTGCGTAAAATGGCGTTCTCGCATCGCGAGCGCAGCGGATCGGGTTTCGGATTGCGGTTGATGCGCCGTGCCGCGCGGGCGTGGTTGCACGGCGGCGAGCCGGAGGAGACGATGTGTTTCGTCGGGCACTTCGCTGTCCTTCGCGATGCCGTGCGTGCCGACCCGCGCTATTTCGAAGCGCTCATCGAAGAGTTGCTGCTAAACAACCCGCACCGTACGACGTTGGTGGTCACCCCGGACCGTGACTACGAGCGACGTGAGCGTGAGGCGGTGCGCGAAGAGCTCTCCGCAATAGAGAAGCGGCTCAGCGATTCCGAGCGCGACGAGCTGCGCCGGCGCGATGAGCGCCTTCTGGCGCTGCAGTCGGAGCCGGATCCGCCGGACGCGGTGGCCGCCATACCGTTCCTCACGATTGACGACGTTCCCGCCGAAGTCGAGTGCATACCGTATGAGCTCGAGACGCTTCCCGGAGGCGGGCCGCTGCTGGTGCACGAACTCGACACCGGCGGCATCATCTATTTTGATCTCTCCTTTGATATGACCGGGATTGGTGAGGATCTGTTACCGTACGCGCCGCTTTTCGCGAATACGATTACCGACATCGGCCTTCCGGAGATGTCATACGATGCGGTTGCGCGCAAGCTCGACCTGACCACCGGTGGATTCACCGCAGGGGTCGGTTCCACCGGACGTGTCGAAAGCGGGAAGCCGGTGACCGCGCTCACCGTCCGGGTGAAGGCGCTTGCGGAGACCGCCGAAGAAGGCTTCGGTCTCGCCTTCGACCTGTTGCGTCGTGCCGATTTCGGCGATCATCGCCGAATCCGCGATCTGCTGCTCGAAGAGCGCAACGATATGAAGAGTGCGGTGCTTCCGGAGGGAAGCAGCTTCGCGTGGACCCGGGCGGCGTCGCGGCTGTCGCCGGCGGCAGCGATACGCGACCGATTCCGTGGTATCGAGCAGCTGCGCTCGATCACGGCGATAGACCCGGACGAGTCGGTTTCACAGATTGCCGGGGCGTTCGAGCGGTTGCGCGAACAGCTCTTCGTCGCCCCGGCCGTAAGCGCTGCGGTGGCGGCCGATCCGGAGCTCCTCGAAGCCGGCCGCGGCTATATGGGCCACTTCGTTGCCTCGCTCGGCGAGGGGGCGAACGACGAGGCCACGAGCGCCGGAGGTACGGACCGCGAGGGGGCGAACGTACGAAACACGGCGAGCGGGAGGCCGGATGCCTCCACCCGCGGCGAGGATGCTGCGCCCATAGAAGGGCTCAGTGTTCCGGCCGGCGTCGGCTATGTCGCGCGGGTGCTGAACGGGGCACGGCTCGGTGATGAGGAGTACGCTCACGAGGGGGTGCTCGCCCATCTTCTCCGTACCGGCTATCTGTGGGAGCGAATTCGTATGCAGGGAGGTGCCTACGGTGCATTTGCGCTTCAGAACGGTGCCGAGAGCCTCTTCGCAATGGCCAGTTATCGCGACCCCCGGATTGTCGAGACGCTTGAAGCGTTTGAGGGAGCGCTCGCACACTACGCCGAGATGCCGCCGGCGCCTCGGGACGTCGAGCTTGCGGTTCTCGGGATGGTGGGCAGCGAAACGAGACCACTTTCGCCTTCACAGAAGAATGCGATCAGTCTGCGCCGTTTTCTGACCGGTGTCAGCGATGAGCTTCGGCAACAACGTCGCGATGTGCTGAGACGAACGACCGCTGAAGATGTCGCACGCGCAGGTGAGCGGCTGGTTTCCAACATGCGTTCACGATCGAGCACGTGTGTGATAGCCGCGCGCGATGCGCTCGAACATGCCGCCGAGCGCCTCCCGGCGCTCTCCGGCAGCATTAGCGATCTGCCGGTATAGTTTCCTACGGCAATCGAGTGACGGTGCGACGCGGCCCTGCGAGTATGCCGGATAACGCCGATAGGGGGCGGGAATCATGAGAGATCTATTGGAAACCGTCGTCCCTGCCGGCGTGTCATCGGTGGCCTCCGTGCTTGTGGTCGCACTGACGGTTCTCGCGGTGACTTGGGTTATCCGCCTGGTCGGTTCGCGGACGATTGCGAAGCTTGGCGGCCCGTTTTCGGCGATAGTCTATCGGCATTTGAAACGGCCGGTCTCCTACGCGCTGGTGTTCGCCGCCGTGGCTGCTGCGCGTCCACTCTATGAGCTGGAAGAGGCCGGCGCCCATCTCTTCGATCGTCTGATCGTGCTTGTTCTGGTAGCGATCATAACGTGGTGTGTCGTGAAAGTGCTCTTTGTTGCCGAGGCATTCATCCTCACGCAGTATGATGTCCAAGCGTCCGATAATCTGCGGGCCAGGAAAGTTCAGACGCAGGTCGGTTTTCTCAAGCGCGTCGGTATCGTGGCGGTGGTGGTGCTCGGCGTATCGGCGGCATTGCTGACTTTCGACGCGGTGCGTGAGATCGGCGCAACTCTGCTTGCGAGCGCCGGTGTCGCGGGGATTATCATCGGACTCGCGGCGCAGCGTACGCTCGGACAGATGCTGAGTGGACTCCAGGTCGCATTCACCCAGCCGATCCGACTCGACGACGTGCTGATCGTCGAAGACGAGTGGGGGAGGGTCGAAGAAATCGGATTGACCTACGTCGTTCTGCGAATCTGGGACCAGCGTCGGTTAATCGTTCCGGTCAGCTACTTTCTTGAGACACCGTTTCAGAATTGGACGCGCGTGACGAGTGAGCTTCTCGGCACTGTCTTTCTGCGCGTCGATTACAGCTGTCCGCTCGAGCCACTGCGGCGGGAGCTGAAGCGAATTTGCGAAACGAACGAAAAGTGGGACGGTCGGGTTGCGATCATCCAGGTGTTCGAAGTGCACGAGCGTTCGGTCGAGCTGCGAGCGCTGGTCTCCGCCGGTGACGCCCCACAGCTCTGGGACCTCCGCTGCGCGGTACGGGAAGGCTTACTCGAGTTTCTGCGTCGCGAGCATCCCGAATCCTTGCCGCGTGTGCGGGCCGAGCTCACCGGAGATGCGAGTTCGCACGGAGAGCCGTCGTGAACTCGCTATCTGAACGCTATATCCCGCTGGTGTAATAAATTGGACAGAACGCCAATCGTCAGCGGGGCGGAGCCCTCGTAGTGGTTATTCACGTTTACCGTCGTATCGAGGCCACGGACGGCGAGATCGGCTATCATGTCGGCGATGGAGACGAGCTCTTCGTCCTTCGGCGTGACACGCGAATTCCACTGCTTTTTCGTACGACTTTCGATCTCTTTTCGGTCTCCTCCGAGCAGGCGAAGCACCGTGCGATCGCGCAGCATGTGACCGTGCTGCGCGTAGACCTCGGGCGCAGGCGGCATGTAATACCGGTGGGTGAAAACGTGCGCCACCCGATGCCGGGCGAGGAGCTCGAAATACGACGCCTCGAGAAATTGAGGGTTTCGCGGCTCAACGGCAAGCGGCCACTGTGCGGCCGTCTCACCTGCCGAGCGTAGAAAGCCTTCGAGCAATTCCACGAATCGATCGAGACCGGTCATTTTCCGCTTGTTCAAGTACTCGAACTGAAACATGAGCGAGACCGTTCGCTCTCGAAGCGGTCGGATGCGTTCGAGAAAACGCTCGAAGAGGTCGGGATCGAGAAAGTGGGGGTTCGGCGTAAGCGGCTCCGACTTGCGTTTCCGGTAGAGATGCGTGAGTGTAATGCTGTTCGGCACTTTGATGCTGAAGGTGAAATCGTCGGGCGTGTCGGCGAGGTACTCGGCGACTGTTTCAATGCGGGGCAGTTGTGGAGGCGATCCGGAGAAGAGAGACCAGAACCACTGGTCGATTTCCACGGTGCCGTACCTCCGGCAATACTGAGCCAGATATCGCCGGCTGCTGTCCGTGTCGTATACGAGCCCGTTCCACGACGGGAACTTCCAGCTGCAGGTTCCAATTCGTACCATCATCATTGTATTCCTCAATTGTACCGCGAAATCGATTACTTGGCAGACGCCCGCCACTGCGCGTACCCTTGTCGATCGGAGGACGATTGCGGATGGAGTATCGTAGACTCGGGCAAGCGGGGATAGAGCTCAGTGCCCTCGGTTTCGGTACGTGGATCACGTTCGGTGATCAACTCGATATAAAAGCGGCGAAGTCGTGCATGAGCAAGGCTCGGGAGCTCGGAGTGAACTTCTTCGACACCGCCGAATCGTATGCCGACGGTGTTGCAGAGAGCATAACGGGGCAGGTGCTCGCCGGCGTTCGGCGTGAGGATATTGTTGTCGCTACCAAGCTCTTTTGGGGTGGTGAAGGGCCGAATCGCACCGGCTTGTCTCGCAAGCACCTGACCGAAGGAATAGACGGCAGTCTGAAGCGCTTGGGAATGGAGTATGTCGATCTCCTTTTTTGCCATCGCCCCGACCCGGAGACTCCGATTGAAGAGACGGTACTCGCCATGGACTCCATCGTCCGAAGCGGCAAGGCGCTGTACTGGGGTACGAGTGAATGGAGCGCGGCGAGTATTCGTGAGGCGGTACGAATAGCGCGCGAGTACCGGACGATTCCGCCGGTTGTCGAGCAGCCGCAATACAACGTACTGGTCCGGGAGCGCGTCGAGCGGGAGTATATACCGTTGTTCGAGGAGTTCGGAATCGGGGCGACAACATGGAGTCCGCTGGCATCCGGGCTCTTGACCGGGAAGTATCTTGCCGGAGTACCGGAGCCAAGCCGGCTGGCGAATCAGCGGTGGCTTCGCGACATGTACACGAAAAACGATTTCCTCGGACGTGAAACCGCCGGCAAAGTGAAACGGCTGTGCGCGCTGGCGGCCGAGCTCGGGTGTACGCCTGCACAGCTGGCGCTTGCGTGGTGTTTGAGGAACCCTCGAGTCAGTAGCGTACTCACCGGTGCGAGCCGGATCGAGCAGATTGAAGAGAATCTCGCGGCACTTGAAGTCGTCGACCGGCTCGACAACGAGGTCATCGACCGAATCGACGAAATATTCGATAATCGACCTGCATAATCTACTGAGAAGCAAATCACAATGAACGCGACACAACCTGACTACCTTCAACTCATGAATACCCTCGGACGCCGGCTCGAAACCTTCGAGAGCCGCACGCCGGGGGAGGTGCGGATATTCACCTGCGGTCCGTCGACCTACCGCAGACCGCACATCGGCAACTACCGCAGCTTCCTCTACGAGGACCTCCTCGTGCGCTACCTCGAATACCTTGGCTTTCGGGTGCTTCGAGTTATTAACTTCACCGATGTGGAGGATAAGACGCTCTCGGAAGCAGTGGAGCAGGGCGAAAGCGTCGGCTCGGTCACCGGCCGGGTACAGGAGCGATTCTTCGAGGAGGCAGAATCGCTCAGGCTGAAGCTTCCGGACGAGATCCCGAGGGCAACCACGAGTGTAGATACGGCGGTGGAGATTATCGAGGCGCTGACGGCGAAAGGATACGCGTATCGACACGACGGCAAGTACTACTTCGACGCCTCACGGGTGAAAGGTTTCGGCCGCCTGTACGGGCTCGATACCTCTCGTTGGCCGAATCGCCGGGTGCGTTTCGGGCGGGACACCTACGAGGGGCGCCGCTGGAATCTCGGAGATTTCGTCCTCTGGCACGGCGTGGAAGCCGGAGGGGTCATGCCGGAAGGGTCTAGCTGGGATACGGCGATCGGTAGCGGGAGACCGAGTTGGAATGTACAGGATCCGGCGATGATCGTGGCGAACCTCGGCCCGCAGATCGATATACAGTGCGGCGGTATCGACAATCTGTTTCGCCATCACGACTACAACATCGCGGTCATGGAGGCGTACAGCGGCAAGGAGTTCGCCCGTTACTTTCTCCATGGCGAGCATTTGGTCGTTGACGGCGAGGTCATGAGCAAGAGCAAAGGCAACGTGCTCTATGCCGAGCATATTCTCGACGAAGGGTACGAGCCGTACCATCTTCGCTACTTCCTCATGCACGAACACTACCGGACGAAGTTGAACTTCACGTGGGATGCGATGGCGCAGGCTGCCCGGTGGATCGATGGGCTCAGAGAGGTGATCTCCGGCTTTCTCGATGGGACGGCGGAAGAGAGAGTCGGCGCCGGTGACGACGGTATCACGGGAGGGCCTACCACAGAGCCCCAAACCGGTCGTGCCACCACACAAGGCCCGGCCGTAACGCTCCGCAGCGCGTTCGAGTCGGCGATGAACCGCGACCTCTCCGGAGGGCGGGCGCTCTCGGCGGTATTCGATGAGCTGAGTCGGATCGATCCGAACGCACTGAGTACCGCCGATCGCAGGGAGTTAGTCGATACGATTGCTCGAATCGATTCGGTCGTCGACGTGTTACGGTAGCGTTCGCGGGCGGGGCGCTCCGGTCAGCGTAGACGCCGACATCGCAAAGGAGGTATTGCGATATGGCTGACAAGAACAAATCTATCGAAGGTGCTCTGATAGTTGTGGATGTGCAGAACGATTTCTGTCCCGGTGGAGCACTCGCCGTCGAGTACGGCGATACAATCATCCCGCGAATCAACTCGTTAATGAGGCTCTTTCCGCTCGTGGTTGCGACCAGGGACTGGCATCCGGCCGGTCACGTCAGTTTTGCCGGCGCACACTCCGGCAAGAATCCGGGAGACACGGTGAAGAGCGGTGGCATCGATCAGCAACTGTGGCCCGATCACTGCATTCAGGGGACGCGCGGGGCGGCGTTTCACGACGATCTCGACACAAGACCGGTGAATCTTATCCTTCACAAAGGCACGAAAGCAGACCTCGACTCGTACTCGGCGTTCTTCGAGAACGATCACGAGACGCCAACGGGGCTGGAATCGTACCTGAAAGGATTGGGTTTCGAGAGCGTGTATGTTGTCGGACTTGCCGAAGACGTGTGTGTGCGATTCACCGCCGAGGATGCGGCATCGCTCGGTTTTTCGACATACGTCATAGCCGACTGCACGCGCGGCGTTAACATCCCCGACGGTTCTCTGAGTGCGGCCCGCAAATCGATGCAGTCGAAGAATATCGGCTATATCCAGTCGGCCGATCTGCGGCAAGCGAGGTAACCGTGGAGCAGGAGACGACCATACCGCTTCGCGGCTTGTCACTCGGGGCGATCGTGCTCGAGCCGAAGGAACCGCGCGGGCTTGTGATATTCGTCCACGGTGCAGGCTCGAACCGGTTGAGTCCGCGCAACCTGAGTGTTGCCCGCGCGCTGGAAGGAGCAGGCTTCACGTGTCTGCTGTTCGATCTCCTGACCCCTGAGGAAATCGAGGATCCGGATATGCGGCTCGACCTTTCGCTGATGGCTGAGCGGCTATCGGAGGCGACGACATGGGCGAGTGAGCGAGGGCCGGGTGTCGAACGACCGATCGGTTATTTTGGTTCGAGCACCGGGAGTGCCGTTGCGTTCAAAGCGGTTACCTCCGGGCAGACCCACATTCGGGCGATCGTCAGCAGAGGAGGGCGCCCCGATCTCGTGCTCGGCGACCTGCGGAAAGTACGGATTCCGAGTCTATTAATCGTCGGAGGT
Organism: Spirochaetales bacterium; assembly: GCA_007135605.1. GTDB lineage: Bacteria > Spirochaetota > Spirochaetia > DSM-27196 > SKKC01 > SLAN01. The sequence continues at coordinate 11,128 of SLIN01000179.1, forward strand.
GAGGATTATCAGACGCGCCAGCTGAATGAGCGGGCTATTGAGCAGCTTCACGGTCCGAGAGAGCTGCGGATTGTGCCGGATGCCGGACACTTGTTCGAGGAGGAGGGTGCCATGGAAGCCGTGATCGAACAGGCGAAAGAGTGGTTCGGAGAGTACCTGCGGGGCGCTGCGAACGAATAGGGGAGCGTATGGACAGTCTTGCAGCATTTAACGAACACGTCGCCATGAAGTACCAGCTCTACAACGGCCTGTTTCTCACGCTGCCGTTTGAGGGCCTGAGCGACGCCGGTATAATGCTGCCGATCTTCAACAGCTACGCGCATGACCACCTCCAGCGCGGCCGCTCGCCGATGGAGATCGTAGATCGTTTTTTCGAGGAGAAGATGTCGGGTCTCGACTCGCGGCAGCGTACGGCAACGCTGTTCAAGTTCATGCAAATGGTGGAGCGACAGGTAGTGCTTTTCGATGCAATCGAGGATGCCTCCTATGACCGCGTTCGGGATGTCGAAGGCCCGGGAAGTTTACGGGATCTGCTCGGACGTCTCGAGTCGCTCGACCGGCGCCACGAGCTCACCGATATGCTCGACGGCTATCGCGTTCGCCTGGTACTCACCGCTCATCCGACGCAGTTTTACCCCGACGAGATTCTCGGCATAATCACCGATCTCGGCTCGGCGGTGACCGAGGGGGACTTGAAGCAGATTAACGATTTGCTTCTGCAGATGGGCAAGACGCGTTTCAAAAACAAGGCGAAACCGACGCCGCTCGACGAGGCGAAGAGCCTGCTCTGGTTCATGGAAAACATCTTCTACTCCGTTCTTCCGAGCATACACCGTCGCCTCATCGAAGCGAGCGATCTCGGTGCGAGCGATCGGGTCACGCACCCCTCACCGGTGGAGCTCGGTTTTTGGCCGGGCGGTGACCGTGACGGCAATCCGTTCGTTACGAGCGATCTGACGGTGCGTATCGGCCACATTCTGCGCGAGAGCATTCTGAGCCTGTACGAGCGCGATATGCAGAGGCTGATTCGGCGATTGACGTTCGACGGGGTGATCGAACGTATAGAAGAGATTGCCGAACGACTGCACTATACCCGCGAGCCGTACTCGGTGGTTCCCGGTAGTGACGATGATGATGAGTCGGCCGGCGGCTGTCGCGATATGAGCGAACGGGGCTACGACTCGGTCGAGCGCTTCCGTGCCGACCTGATCGACCTCCGCGAGCACGTCGAACGCGATCACGGCGGCCTCTTCATCCACCTCGTCGACGACCTGATCTATAAGACGCAGCTGTTCGGTTTCCACTTCGCCACCATGGATATTCGCCAGGACTCGCGCGTACACGTTCGCCTGGTCAAGGAGATCGTCGAGCTGTTGACTCGATACGGCGCCAAAAGGGGACACCCGGTTCGCGCCGGAGCCGCCGGAGCCGCCGGAGCCGCCGGAGCCGGTGATGTGCCCGACTATACCACCCTCTCGGTAGAGAAACGCCTTGCGCTGATCGAGGAGCTTTCGGATCTTTTTCCGCTCGACCGTGACATTCTCGACGATTTGTCCGACGAAGGAATTGCCGGCGAGACGATTCGCAGCCTTCGTGCCGCCCGCTATATGCAGGAGCTCAACGGTGAACGCGGTGTGCACCGCTACATAGTCAGCAATACCCGCAATTCGGCTAATCTGCTCGAAGTCTGGCTCCTCGCGCAGTGCGCCGGCTGGCCGAGCGGCGAAATAGCGCTCGACCTCGTACCGCTATTCGAGACGATCGACGACCTCGAGCGTGCTACCGATATCATGGATGAGCTTCTCACGATTCCGCTCTATCGCAGACATCTCGAGCGGCGCGGTGGCGTGCAGACAATCATGCTCGGTTTCTCGGACGGCACGAAAGACGGCGGGTACATGAGTGCCAACTGGAATATCTACCGGGCGAAGCAGCAGCTCACCGAGGTTACCCGCCGGCACGGTTTTCGCGTGGTCTTCTTCGATGGACGCGGCGGCCCGCCGGCGCGCGGGGGAGGGAATACTCATAAATTCTATCGCAGCCTCGGCCGTTATATTGACAGCCGCGAAATCCATCTGACGATCCAGGGGCAGACTATCTCGAGCAAATACGGCGTCGAATCGGCCGCTACTCACAACGTCGAGCAGATGGTGAGCGCCGGCCTGGAGTGCAGTCTCTTCCCCGAGAACAACTATGAACTCTCCGCCGACGATATCGAGCTTCTCGATGAGCTCTCCGCAGCGAGTATCGAGGCGTATCGAGAGTTGAAAGAGCACCCCGGCTTTGTCGAGTATTTGATGGAGTGCAGCCCGTTGCGCTACTACGGCATGACCAATATCGGCAGCCGACCGACCTCGCGCAGCCCATCGAGCGATTTTCGTCTCGAGGACCTGCGCGCGATTCCGTTCGTTGGCTCGTGGAGCCAGCTGAAACAGAATGTACCCGGCTATTTCGGTCTGGGCTCGGGAATTGAGGCGCTACGGCGTCGGGGACACGGTGACGATCTCGCGCGGCTGTACCGCAAGAGCCTCTTCTTTCGCACCCTCATAGAGAACGCGATGCAGAGCCTGCGGAAGACCTACTTCCCGCTCACCTATCACCTGCAACGGGACGAGCGTTTCCGGGAGATCTGGAAACGGATCTTCGACGAGTCGCAGCGTACGATTCGGGAGGTGAAAGAGATTTCCGGGCAGCAGGAGCTCCTCGAAACCGAACCGGTGATCCGTAAATCGATCGAGCTGCGCGAGCAGATGGTGCTCCCTTCACTCGTCATTCAGCATTACGCGCTCGGGCGACTCCGAGAGGCCGCCGGCGGAGCTCGTGAGCTCGACGACAATGAAATCGTATTGTACGAGAAAATGATCGTGAAAAGTCTTGCCGCCGGCGTGAATGCGAGCCGTAACGCGGTATAGCGATTGCGTCGATGTATCGCCCGGCTCTCCGGACCGCGATTTGAGTGCTACCCGGCGAAGTGGTATGCTCCCTCCCAGTCATGTCGGATATTGATGATGATGCTGTCGTCGGGCCGATTATCCTCCCGTGTGCACCTCAGCCGTACGCGACACCGGCGCTGACGGTTCTCTTCATCGGGCTCGCGGTCGTTTTCTTCGGATTGTACGCGACCGGCCAGGAGGGGGTCTCACAGGTCTTCGAGGCGGCGAGCGGTCTCGGGCTTTCGCTTATGTGTCTCGGCTTCTCGTTCCTGCTCGATTCGCGCCCGCCGGCGAATCTCGAGTTCGACATCGGAGCGCGCCGACTGGTAATACGCGAGTCGTTTTTCGTCAGGGCGATGCCGTCGGTCGCAGTACCGTATGCGGCCATTGAGCGAATGGAGATCGGCGAACCGGGATTTCGACACCGTGTACCGGTGCGACTCCTGCTTAAGAACGGCGGCAGCATGACGTTCCGAATCACCGGCTCGGAGCGTCCGATCGACGAACAGTTCATGAGCACAGTGGGGCTGGCTCGCGTCGCCGAGGACAGGTCCGAAGATCTGGTACTGCCATACGCGCCGGCCGGCGAGAGCGATGCAACCGCCGGGTTGCTGCGCGAGTTCGAAGGCAATGGTGAAGTCAGTCTCGTGTGGA